>DASSJR010000001.1:0-2143 GCA_035691135.1 Nocardioides sp.
GGCCGCGCCTACTTCAACACCACGCCGCTCGGCCGCGCCGTCACCGGCACCCTGCTGGTCCGGGCGATGCACGAGGACGGCGTCGACATCTGGGGCGACGGCTCCACGTTCAAGGGCAACGACATCGAGCGGTTCTACCGCTACGGCCTGCTCGCCAACCCCGACCTGCTCGTCTACAAGCCCTGGCTCGACGCCGACTTCGTGCACGAGCTCGGCGGTCGGCACGAGATGAGCGCCTGGATGACCGCCCACGACCTGCCCTACCGCGACAGCCAGGAGAAGGCGTACTCCACCGACGCCAACATCTGGGGCGCCACCCACGAGGCCAAGGTCCTCGAGCACCTCGACACGTCGCTCGAGGTGGTCGAGCCGATCATGGGCGTGAAGTTCTGGGACCCAGCGGTGCACATCGAGCCCGAGGACGTCCGCGTCCGGTTCCACGAGGGCCGTCCGGTCGCCATCAACGGCAAGGAGTACGACGACCCGGTCGAGCTCGTCCACGAGGCCAACACCATCGGGGGCCGCCACGGCATCGGCATGTCCGACCAGATCGAGAACCGCGTGATCGAGGCCAAGTCGCGCGGCATCTACGAAGCGCCCGGAATGGCCATCCTCTGGATCGCCTACGAGCGACTGCTCAACGCCGTCCACAACGAGGACACGATCGCCAGCTACCACGCCGAGGGGCGCCGGCTCGGCCGGCTGCTCTACGAGGGTCGCTGGCTCGACCCACAGGCGCTGATGCTGCGCGAGGCGATCCAGCGGTGGGTGGCCTCCCTGGTCACCGGCGAGGTCACGCTCCGGCTCCGCCGAGGCGAGGACTACACCGTCCTCCGCACCGAGGGCGAGAACTTCTCCTACCACCCCGACAAGCTCTCCATGGAGCGCACCGACAACGCCGTGTTCGGCCCGACCGACCGGATCGGGCAGCTCACCATGCGCAACCTCGACATCGCCGACTCGCGCTCCAAGCTCGAGGCGTACGCCGCCCAGCCGCAGGACCAGGGCCACGTCCTCGTCGAGCACGGCAACCTCTACGGCGCTCTCGAGCCCGGTGGCGCCGACCGGATCGCGCGCCGCGACGACGCCGACCAGCTCGACGACGAGGCGCTCGACCACGCCGCGATGGAGTTCGGCACCGACTGATGGGCGGCACCAACGAAGGCAAGCTGTGGGGCGGGCGTTTCTCACAGGGCCCCTCGCCGGAGCTCGAGGCCCTGTCACGATCGACCCATTTCGACTGGCGACTCACGCCCTATGACCTTGCCGGCTCCCGGGCCCACGCCCACGCACTCCACCGCGCGGGACTCCTCACCGACGCCGACCTGGCCGAGCTCGAGCGGGGGCTCGACGCGCTGGGGCAGCGGTACGCCGCCGGCGACCTCCACCCGGACCCGGCCGACGAGGACGTCCACGGCGCACTCGAACGGTTGCTGCTGGAGGAGGTCGGGCCGGAGGTGGGCGGGCGGCTGCGGGCCGGGCGGAGCCGCAACGACCAGATCGCCACCCTGCTCAAGGTGTTCCTGCGGGACCACGCCCGGGTGATCGCGCGACAGGCGCTCGACCTCGTGGACGCGCTGTCGTCCCAGGCGCGCGATCACCTCGACGTCATCATGCCGGGGCGCACCCACCTGCAGCACGCGCAGCCGGTCCTTCTCGCCCACCACCTCCTCGCCCACGCCTGGCCGCTGGTGCGGGACGTCGATCGGATCCGGGACTGGGACGACCGGGTCGCCGCGGACTCGCCGTACGGCTCCGGCGCCCTGGCCGGTCAGAGCCTCGGGCTCGACCCGATGGGCGTCGCCGCCGAGCTCGGGTTCACCGGATCCAGCGCCAACTCCATCGACGGAACCGCCGCGCGCGACTTCGTCGCCGAGTTCGCCTTCGTCACCGCGCAGATCGGCGTCGACGTCAGCCGCCTCGCCGAGGAGGTCATCCTCTGGTCGACCCGGGAGTTCGCGTTCGTGGCGCTGCACGACTCCTGGTCGACCGGGTCGAGCATCATGCCGCAGAAGAAGAACCCCGACATCGCCGAGCTCGCCCGGGGCAAGGCCGGTCGCCTGCTCGGCAACCTGAGTGGGCTGATGGCGACCCTGAAGGCACTGCCGCTCGCCTACAACCGCGACCTCCAGGAGGACAAGGA
>DASSJR010000002.1:0-2571 GCA_035691135.1 Nocardioides sp.
TGGTCGGCGTCGCACTGGGGGTCGGTGCAGCCGGCCGGCTCGAGGTCGATCCGGCTCACCCCTCCCCAACCCACCGTCATCACGGCCTCCGCCGGGCGGGACGGGCCGTCGGAGGGGTTCGCGGTCATCCGGGTCACCACGACCGACCGCACCGACGACAGGGTGATCGCCTCGGTCGAGGTCGACGTGTAGGGCTCGGGCAGCAGGTCGTCCGGCGCGTGCTCGTCGGTGTGGGCGAGGATCAGGCGGCTCGGGGTGAGCACGACGACCGTCAGGTGGCGACGCACCTCGTCGCGCTCGAACGTCGGCTCGTGGTGGACGTAGAACGACACCACCTGCTCCCCCGCCACCGCTGCCTGGACCCCGTCGCGGACGACCTCCGGGTAGTAGCCGGTGTGCTCGATGGCCTCCCGCAGCTCCAGCGTGCGGTCCCGGTCATCGGTCGTGCGTGTGCGCATGTGGGCAGTCTGTCACGCACGCTGGCCCGGTCAGTTCGGGAGCGTGTCGCCCGGGGAGCGCGGCAGGCGGCGGACGAACCAGTCGGAGCGGGGGTCGAGCACCGGGTCGACCCGCGCTCCGGCGGTGAGGACCTTGACGCCGTCGGCGCCCGCGAGGACGAGGGAGAGGTCCAGGGAGCTCACCTGCGGAAGGTCGTGCTGCAGCTGGGCGACCCGCAGGATCAGCCGCTCGACCGCGGCGATGTCGACCACTTCGCTGCCGCGGTAGCCGAACAGCATCGGCGAGGACTTGATCTCGCGGACCATGGCCGCCGCGTCGCCGGCCACCAGCGGCGGGATCCGGTAGGCCCTGTCCTCCAGGAGGTCGATGACCGGCCCCGAGATGCCGAACGAGACGACCGGACCGAAGAGAGGGTCCTCGATGCTGCGGACGGCGACCGGGACCCCGGGCGGGGAGTTCTTCTGGACCACGAACCCGGCCTTCTCGGGTTCGGTGATCAGCGTGTTGAGGGACTCCCAGGCGCCGCGCATCTCCGCGGAGCTGTCGATGTTGCGCCACACGTGGGCCAGGTCGGGACGCTCGCGGAGGTGGTCGGCGGTCGCCTTGAGCACGACGTCCCAGCCCAGGGCCCGCCCGGCCGCTTGTGCCTGGCGAAGGCTCGTGACCGGCCGCGACTCCCAGAGCTCGATCCCGTAGGCGGCCAGGAGCGCGGACAGCTCGTCCGGGTCCAGCACGGCGCCGTCCCCGTGCTTGGCCAGCACGTCAGCCACGACCCGCTTGGCAGCGGCCGGGTCGAGGTCGCCCAGGGCCTCGTCCGTGCGCCCGTCGGGGGTGCGCAACCACACGGCGTACCCGACGACGCGGGCCAGCGCCCGCACCGCAGCCTCCACTGCCGGGTACGACGGCACGGAGCCCCGGCCGGCCGTGTGGCCGGTGACGTCGGGGACCCGCAGCAGCTCGGGGACTCCCTCCGCTCCCAGGAACGACGACACCAGCGGCTTGTCGGACTGCTCGCCGACGGCCGCCAGCACGTTGGCGACGTCCTCGCCCGAGACGTTCAGCGGCGGGATGTAGACCGCCACCACCGAGTCGACGTCGGGATCGTCGATCGCGGCGTCCAGGGCGTCCTCGAAGTCCTCGGCGGTGGCCTCGGCCCCGAGCGCCAGCGACTTGTTGACCACCAGGCCGACCGAGGACGCGGCGTCGGCGGCCAACAGGCCGAGCGCGTCGGAGTTGCCCACGATCGCCACCCGGCGTCCCCGCGGCAAGGGCTGGTGGGCCAGCAGCTGGGCGACGTCGAACATCTCCTCCAGCGTGTCGACCTGGATGACGCCGGCCTGCCGGAACATGGCGTCGACCGCCTGAGGCGGGGCGGCGATCTGGCGGACCGCGTGCCCCATCGGCACACCCTGCGTGGTGCGGCCCGACCGGACCGCGATGATCGGCTTGCGCAGGGAGACCCGACGGGCGATCCGCGAGAACTTGCGCGGGTTGCCGATCGACTCGAGGTAGAGCAGCACCACCTCGGTCGCGTCGTCCTCCTCCCAGTACTGCAGGAGGTCGTTGCCGGAGACGTCCGCACGGTTGCCGGCGCTGACGAAGGTGGAGAGGCCGAGCCCGCGGTTGTTGACCTTCTCCAGGATCGCCGAGCCGAGGGCGCCGGACTGGCAGAAGAACCCCGCCCGCCCACGTGGCGGTTTCACCGGGGAGAGGGAGGCGTTGAGGCACATGTCGGGGGCGGTGTTGATGATGCCCAGGCAGTTGGGTCCGATCAGGCGCAGCCCGTAGGACCGGGCCAGACCGACCAGGCGGCGCTGGCGCTGCCGGCCCTCCTCCCCGGTCTCGGCGAAGCCGGCGGAGATCACGACCAGGCCGTGCACCCCCTTGGCCGCACAGTCGAGGACCACATCCGCCACCGCGTCGGCAGGCACCGCCACGATGGCCACGTCGACGTCGCCGGGGATCTCGGAAACCGTCGGGTAGGTCGGCAGGCCGGAGACCGACTCGGAGCTGGAGTTGACGGCGTAGACCCGGCCGGAGAAGTTGCCCATGACCAGGTTGCGCACCAGCGCCTGACCGATCGTGGATTCGCGGCGGCTGGCCCCGATCACC
>DASSJR010000003.1:0-7316 GCA_035691135.1 Nocardioides sp.
CTCAGGCTGCGTCGCGACGCGTGTGCCGTTCGGCGAGGACCAGGGCCATGTCGTCGTCGATCTCCTCGGCGGCATGGGCGGCGACCTGGCCGAGCAGGCCGTCGAGCGCGTCGTCGAGACTTCCGCCCAGGAGGATGTGCGCGCGATCGGTGAGGGGGAAGAAGGCGCCCTCCTGGTCGCGGGTCTCGATCATCCCGTCGGTGTAGAAGAGCATCCGGGCACCTTCGGGCAGGTGGGTGGTGACCGGGTGGGGCGTGGGGGCGAGACCGAGCGGCGGCTGCGGCTCGCCCGTGTCGACCAGCGTGGTCGTACCTGCGTCGGTGAGGAGCAGTGGCGGGTGGTGTCCGCAGTTGACCACGGTCACCGTGTGGTCGTCGTGGATGTCGGCGAGTACGGCGGTGACGAAGTCCTCCATGCCGGCCACTGCGGTCACCACCTTGTCCAGATCAGTGGCGATCTCGGTCAGGGGGAGCTCCAGGGCCGCCGCCCGGCGGAAGGTCGCCAGCACGGTTGCGGCCATCTGAACCGCATCGAGACCCTTGCCGCGC
This sequence comes from Nocardioides sp., assembly GCA_035691135.1. Taxonomy (GTDB): domain Bacteria; phylum Actinomycetota; class Actinomycetes; order Propionibacteriales; family Nocardioidaceae; genus Nocardioides. Next base: position 549 of record DASSJR010000003.1, read on the forward strand.
GCGTCGCCGACGATCAGGCGGACCCCGTCCGGGGCCTCCACCACCTCGTACAGGTCGCCGCCGACCAGCGCATCCTTCGTTGCCGAGACGTATCGCGTGGCGAACCTCAGCGAGCCGATCGAGCTCGGGATCGCTCGGAGCAGAGCGCGTTGGGCCGTCTCGGCGATCGTGGTCATGTGCTGCAGTGCCTGCTCGCGTCGGACCCGGACCGTGGCCAGGACGACGGCCAGGGCACCGAGCCCGACCGCCATCGCCAGACGGATCCACCAGCCAATGGTGTTGAAGTCGTGGTTCCAGATCGGCGACAGCGCGGTCACCACCAGTGCGGCGACTCCCACCATCGCCGTGCGCCGTACCGTCGTGATGGCACTGGCCACGACGGCAGCGACGCCGAACGAGCCGCTCACCAACAGCCTGGGCGGCAACGCCACGTCGATGCCCGCGAGTACGCCGAGGACCCCGAGCGGGATCAGCAGGTCCCTGTCCTTGAGCGAGCGCTTCGGCGCCATTTCGATTCCTCACGTGGAGGAGCCCCGTCTATCGACGGTATACCCGGCGGGGCGAAGATGCGACGCGATCAGTTCACGAATCGGTAGCCCATGCCGGGCTCGGTGATGAAGTAGTGGGGCCGGGACGGGTCGGGTTCGAGCTTGCGTCGGAGGTTGGCCATGTGGACCCGGAGGTAGTTGGTCTCCGCGTTGTAGGCGGGACCCCACACCTCGTGCAGCAGCTGGCGCTGGGATACCAGCCGTCCGGGTCTGGTGACGAGGGCTTGCAGCAGGCCCCACTCGGTGGGGGTGAGCCGAACCTCGTTCGCGTCGCGCCAGACCTGCTTGGCGGCCAGATCGATGCGGAACGCCGGTGATTCCACGGTGTCGGGTGCCTGGCTGGCGCCGGAGCGGCGTACGGCGGCGCGGACCCGGGCCAGCAGCTCGTCCATGCCGAACGGCTTGGTGACGTAGTCGTCGGCGCCGACGTCGAGCGCCTCGACCTTGTCGTCGGAGCCGTCCCGCGCCGAGAGCACGATGACCGGGACGTGGCTCCAGGTGCGGAGCTGCCGAAGCACTTCCACGCCGGAGATGTCGGGCAGTCCGAGGTCCAGGATGAGGAGGTCGGGCTGGTCTGTGCGGCCCAGGTCGACAGCGGTGCGACCGTCGGTCGCGGTGCGCAGTTCGTAACCGTGGGCACGCAGCCCGATGGCCACCGTCCGGGTGATGGCGGGGTCGTCGTCGACCAGCAGGATCCGGGTCATGGCTTCCCCGATGCCAGCGGCTCACCAGCCACGACCTCCGGCCGCTCAGGGACCGTGCCGCCGGATTCGCTGGCTTCGGCGGCAGGTAGGTCGAGGACCATCGTGAGTCCTCCGCCGACCGTGTCCTGGGCGGTGAGACAGCCACCCATGGCTCGGGTCAGGCCCTCCGCGACCGCGAGACCGAGGCCGACGCCTTCTCCTGCCGGCACGTCACCGAGCCGCTGGAACGGCTGGAAAAGGCGACCCTTGTCGGCCTCGGCGACACCGGGTCCGTGATCGATCACCCGCAGTCGCACCTGCCGCCCACGGGCCTCGGCTCTCACCTCCACGCGGGTCGCCGACGGCGAGTATCGCAGCGCGTTCTCGACCAGGTTTGCCGTCACCCGGTCGAGCAACCCGACATCAACGCTGACGGCCGGAAGGTCCGCGGCGACGTCGAGGTGGATGCGGTCAGCGCCTTGCAGGGCACGCACGCTGCGGGCAACGACGTCCTCCAGCCCGACCTCCTGGAGGGCCAGGTGCACGGCGCCGGTCTGGAGGCGGCTCATGTCCAGGAGGTTCTCGATGATGGCGCCGAGCCGGTCGACCGACTCCTCGATCGAGGCCAGGAGGTCGGCCTGGTCCTGGGAGCTCCACGTGATGCCGGGGGTGCGCAACGTGGAGACAGCGGCCTTGATCCCGGCCAGCGGGGTGCGCAGGTCGTGGGAGACCGCGGCCAGCAAGGCGGTTCGCAGCCGGTTGCCCTCCTCCAGCCGCGCGGCGGCGGCGGTCTGTGCGGCAAGCCGCTCCCGGTCGGCCACCACCGCCAGGTGGGTGGCAAAGGCGGTCAGGACGCGCACGTCGTACGCCGGCAGGGGGTGACCGCGCAGCACCAACCGGGTGTGGGCGGAGGCCTCGGCGCTGGCGTCCCCCGCGTGGGGCGAACCGGGCGGGTCGGGTCCGTAGCTGGCGACCACGTCCCACGTTTCGTGGCGCTCGCCCGGATCGGCCGCTCGGGACAACATCGCGGCGGCGGCCATGCCGAAGGTCTCGCAGACCAGCTTCAGCAGCGCGGCCATGTCGTGCTCACCCCGGAGCAAGGTCTCGTTGAGCAGGCTGAGCGTGTCGGCCTCGCGGCGGGCCTGTGTGGCCTGGACCGCCCGCCGGGCTGCCGCACCCACGACGGACGCCACCGAGACGGCGACCACGAGGAACAGCAGCACCGCGATCACGTCCTCGACGTTGGCGATGCTGAACGTTCGCAGGGGCGGGGTGAAGAAGAAGTTGAGCAGCAGGCTGCTGAACAGCGCGGCCGTGAGCGCCGGCCACAGGCCACCGACGAGGGCGCAGAGCACCGTCGCCGCGATGAACGCCAGCGCCTCGAAGGCGGGGGTGCGGGAGCCGTCCAGCGGCAGCATCAGTGCGGTCAGGAGCGAGGGAGCGAGCAGGGCGAGCGCCCACCCGGTGACGAGCCGAGTTCGCCCAAGCGGCTGGTTGGCGCCGTAGCGTTGGGACAAGGGCGTGGCGTGGGCGTACGGGTGGGTGATCATCAGGACGTCGATGTCCCCCGACGCCGCGATGATCCGGTCGCTGACCCCCGTCCGGAAGGGGCTGGCCCAGCGGGTACGGCGGCTGACCCCGACCACGAGGGTGGTGGCGTGGACACCGCGGGCGAAGTCGAGCACCGCCTCGGCCGCTTCGTCGGCCACGACGGTGTGCAGGGAACCACCCGCGTCGGCGGCCAGGACCCGGAGCGTTGCGAGGTCGGTGGGGGCGAGATCTCCGTCGTGCCCAGGCCGGGAGATGTGGACTGCGTCCAGGCTGCCTTCGGACCGGGCAGCCAGGCGCGCTCCTCGTGCCAGCAGGGTCGAGGCCTCCGGTCCACCGGCAAGGGCGACCACCACGTGTTCGGCGCCCCCACGTGTCGGGCCGCGGTCTGCCTCTCCGCGGTAGGCCGACAACGTCTCGGCGACTCGGACCTCCGGGGTGCTCATGGTCCCATTGTCCGCCCGTTCACCCGACATGCACGTGTGGTCGGCGGCGGCGTTCGGGCTCTGCGCGGCGGAGGACCTCCCGGGTGACCGGAGCGACTTCTCCGACCCCGAACAGCAGGAAGCGGGCGAACTGTCCCACCGGATTTCCCTCGGTCCACTCGAAGTAGATGTGCGGCGTCGCGCCCGTGGCGTCGCGGACGTGCAGCAGGAGTGCGGCCAGCGCGTTCGGGACCACGGACGACTCCAGGGTCAGCACTCGGTAGTGGTCGTGCATCACGTGGCCCTGGACCTCGAGCCGGGCCTCGAAGTCCGAGGGATCGGTGACGGTGACCTCCACGAAGATGATGTCGGGGTCCTCCCCCAGGTCGTTGTCCTCACGTATCTGCTTGATCTTGTCGGTGTACTCCTCGAGGTCGCGAGCGTCGGGTTCGTTGGCGACCAGCCGAATCGTGCGACGTGCACAGTCGCGGACGAACAGGCTCGCAGTGGAGTCCAGCTCGACGTCGATGACGCGGAGCTCGAACGACCGGGTGAGCCGGGAGGCCAGCGAGACCACCAGGATCGCGGCGATGAAGCAGGCACCGATCTTCACTCCGTCAGGTCGTTCGATGACGTTGTCCACCGTCGTGTAGACGAAGACCGCGGTGATGGCGGCGAACGCGATCATGAGCTTGCGTTGCCGGGCGCGGCGAGCGGCAAGGGTGACGGCGACCGCGGCGGAGGTGAACAGCACCAGGACACCAGTCGCGTACGCGCCGCCCTGGGCGTCAACGTCGGCGTCGAAGACCCAGGTGATCAGGAACGCGGTCCCCGTGAGCACCAGCACCAGTGGCCGGACCGCCCGCGCCCAGGTGGGCGCCATGCCGTACCGCGGCAGGTAGCGCGGGATGAGGTTCAGCATGCCCGCCATCGCCGATGCCCCGGCGAACCAGAGGATGGCGATGGTCGACAGGTCGTAGACGGTGCCGAAGGTGTCGCCGACGTAGCGGTGCGCCAGGAAGGCCAGCGCGCGACCGTTGGCCTGGCCACCCTCCTCGAACTCCTGGGCAGGGATGAGGAAGGTCGTCACGACGCTGGAGGCGATGAGGAAGACGCTCATGATCACCGCCGCGGTCGCCAGCATCCGCTTGGTGCCGCGGATGCGCCCCACCGGGTGCGCTTCCTCCTCCGCCCGCCCGCCGAGACGGGTGCCGTCGACGTGCGTCATCACGGCCACACCCGTCTCGAAGCCCGACATGCCCAGGGCCAGCTTCGGAAAGACCAGGATGGCGAGGGCCACCACCATCACCGGGTCACCGTGCTGCGTGGTCAGCGCATGAGTCCAGTCGCTCACCACCCCCGGGTTCGAGGCGATCTGGGCCAGGGAGACGGCGATGACCACGGCGTTCAGGGCCAGGTAGGTAGCGACGAGGAGCACCGCAACCCCGATCGCCTCGGTGAAGCCGCGCAGGAAGACTGCCCCGAGCAGCGCGAGCAGTCCCAGGGTGATGGCCACCTCGTGCCCGTGGAGCAGGTCGGGAACATGCGGGTTCTCGACGATGTGCGCGGTGGCGTCGGCCGCCGACAGGGTCATGGTGATGATGAAGTCGGTTGCCGCGAACCCCAGCAGGACCAGGACGAAGACCTTGCCCTTCCAGAACGACAGCAACCGCTCGAGCATGGCGATCGACCCCTCGCCGTGCGGGCTCTCCTCGGCGACGCGCCGGTAGACGGGAAGTGCTCCGAGCAGCGTGAGTGCGACCAGCACCAGTGTGGCGATCGGCGACAGGACCCCCGCGGCCACAGCCGCGATGCCTGGCTGGTACCCCAGCGTCGAGAAGTAGTCGACACCGGTCAGGCACATCACCTTCCACCACGGGTGGCGTCGTTGCATCGCGACCGGGTGCGCGTAGGGCCCCGGGTGTGGGACACCCGCGGGCGGCGAGCCATCGAGAAGCCACGAACGAAGGCCGGGCCGCTCGTCAGTCTCGGCGTCGAGAGCCGTCGGCGTACTCATCGCTCTACCGCGTGTCGCGGAGCGATGGTTCCGGCCGGTGCCAGCGGCTGAGACGTACGCCCGGCGTCGTGCTCGCCCCGCTCACCCGTCACCTTGAGGGCGTCGCGCAGCCGAGGCATGCGAGAACCCAGAAGCGCCACCGCGAGCAGCGCTCCGAGCCGGCCGAGATCGGCCGGGCCCGAGAGCGCCAGGTCACCCCGGTTGTTGACCACGAACCCCGTGACCACCAGCCACCCGATCCCGCCAACCAGCAGCGCGGCAGGCGCCGACTGCCCCAGGCTCGAGAGCCCCACGACGGCCCCGACCAGCAGCGCCGCCACCCACCCTGGCGCGTCCACGCTGCGCGCCACGTCAACGGCGAGCAGGCTGCCCCAGAGCGAGACGAACAGGCGGAACGCGGGCAGCCCGGCCGGCAGGGGCCAAGCAGGTTCAGGGACGATCACCCCTCCAGCGTGCTCCGCCAGCGGGGCCGAGCGGCGGCGCTGACGAGTCCTTCACGTCGCCCATACGCAATCTTGACGCTGACCGGAGTCAGGTGCGACGCGATCAGTCATCGGTCGCCCACGGTGTAGTTCCCCCCCGGTTGTTGATCGCCTCCTCCGCCACGTCCTTGAGCAGGCGACGCTGGCTCCGGGCACGGCGTCGCAGCAGCACGAAGGCCTCGTCCAGACCGATGTCGAAGCGGTACGCCAGGATGCCCTTGGCCTGCTCGATCGCCACTCTGCTCTCCAGGGCGGTCTCCAGCTGCACGATCAGCGCCACCCGCTTCTGAGAGAGCCGGACATGCTCGATCGCGACCGCGGTCACGTCGGCCATCGCCTGCGCAACCTTGGCAGCCGGACGGTTCGGGGCGGGCTGGTCAGGGGTCCCGAAGAGGTTCAGCGCCCCCTTCACCGTCCCAGCCACCCGCATCGGCACCGCGATGACGCTGGTGTAGCCCGCGCCGGCGGCGACCGGCGCGAAACGCGGCCACCGGTCGAAACCGCCATCGAGCGCCTGGGCGACGATCGCCTCGCCGCTGCGGAAGGACTCGAGACAGGGGCCCTCGTCGTGCTGGATCTGGAACAGCTCCAGGAGCTTCGCCTGTTCGTTCGAGGCGACCATCACCTGGAGGCCGGCGTCCTCATCGGCCAGCATCAGACCCGCAGCGGCCACGTCCAGGACGTCAACGCACCGGTTGGCCAGCACCTGCAACAGCTCATGCACGTCGAACTCGCCCACCGTGGCCACGACGAGCTCCGCGAACGCCAGGGCCAGTCTTTCCAGGTCCCCGGCCGCACCCGGACCGGTGTCCAGCTCCACCCGATGCCTATCGGGACGGCTGCTCCTGGGCTAACCGTCCAGTCGCTCGTGCACCGGGAATGACATGGCCTTGGTCGGCAATGTGCGAGGAACCCTCGGCACCAACAACGGTACGCCGCCGGACCACCCCGAAACAGCCCCCGCGAAGGTCAAACGTTCAAGCCGAACCCCACCACGTCACCGTCCGGCATCACGTAGTCCTTGCCCTCCATCCGCACCTCACCGAGCTCGGCGAGCATCTCGCG
>DASSJR010000004.1:0-3418 GCA_035691135.1 Nocardioides sp.
TTGACCACGACACAGTTGTCGGTGATCGCCGGGCACAGCACCGGCAGGGACCCGGTCTCGAACCCGTCGTAGACCAGGTGCTCGTAGATCTCGTCGGTGATCACCCAGAGGCCGTGCTCCTCCACCCAGGCCCCGATCGCCGTGATCTCGTCGACGGAGTAGACCGAGCCGGTGGGGTTGGACGGGGAGCAGAACAGCAGCACCTGGGTGCGCTCCGTGCGGGCCGCCTCCAGCTGCTCGACGGTGACCTTGTAGTCCTGGGTCTCATCGGCTAGGACCTCGACGGGTACGCCGCCGGCCAGCCGGATCGCCTCCGGGTAGGTGGTCCAGTACGGCGCCGGGAGGATCACCTCGTCGCCCGGGTCGACCAGGGCCGCGAACGCCGCGTAGATGGCCTGCTTGCCGCCGTTGGTGACCAGCACCTGGGCCGGCTCCACGTCGTACCCGCTGTCGCGGAGCGTCTTCTCGACGATCGCCTTCTTCAGCTCCGGCAGGCCGCCGGCCGGCGTGTAGCGGTGGTTCTTCGGGTCGCGGCACGCCTCGACGGCCGCGTCCACGATGTAGTCCGGGGTCGGGAAGTCGGGCTCACCGGCACCGAACCCGATCACAGGGCGCCCCTCCGCCTTGAGCGCCTTCGCCTTCGCGTCCACCTTGAGCGTGGCGGACTCGGCGATGCCGCCGATCCGGCCGGAGACCCGGTGCAGGGCGGACGGGCCAGAGGGCGACCCAGAGGACGGCACAGAGGACGGCACAGGGGACGGGGAGGGGGAGGAGCTGCTCATGCCGCCCATCGTAGTGTCGGCGTCAGCCCGGTTTCCGGGTCGTCCCGGTCGGTTCGACTTGCCCTCCGGTTCCCCCGTACACTTCCCCTTTGGTGGTTCTCACCCTTGATCGTCATGCCCACAGTCCGCCACCCGGCGGCGCGGCGCGCAGGTCGCGGGTGACCGCCGTAGGGCACTAGCTCAACTGGCAGAGCATCGGTCTCCAAAACCGAAGGTTGGGGGTTCAAGTCCCTCGTGCCCTGCGAGACAGAACAACACAGTCATTCGGTGAGTTGGAGGAGATCGTGACGGACAGCAAGTCGGTGCGCGCCACGGGCAACCGGGAGCGGACCAGCCCGGTCACGTTCTACCGCCAGGTGGTCGCCGAGCTCCGCAAGGTCGTCTGGCCGAGCCAGCAGCAGCTGATCACCTACTTCATCGTGGTGGTCGTGTTCGTGCTTCTGGTGATGGGATTCGTGTCGTTGCTCGACCTGGGCTTCGGCAAGCTGGTCTTCAAGGTGTTCGGCTAGACCGTCCCGCACAAAGCCCGCTGCCCGGTCCCGAGCCGGAGGCAGCACCCGAGAACTGACGAGAAGGTGACGGAGTAACCGTGTCGCAGCAGTACGACGAAGCGCCCGCCGAGACCGAGGAGGTCACCGGCCAGGCGGTCGACCCGTCCCCCGACGACACCAATGGCGACACCACTGGGGACGCGCCGATCGACGTGGCGCCCGAGGAGACGCTGGCCGAGCCCGTGACCGAGCCGACCGACCTGCACGAGGACCCCGCCGCCGAGGAGGCCACAGCCGAGCCCGGCGTCGACGAGCCCGGCGTTGACGAGCCAGCCGTCGACCCGCTCGAGGAGTTCCGCGAGTCGCTGCGCACCAAGCCCGGCGACTGGTTCGTGGTCCACACCTACTCCGGCATGGAGAACCGGGTGAAGGCCAACCTCGAGAACCGCACCACCTCGCTCAACATGGAGGACTACATCCACGAGATCGTGGTCCCCACCGAGGAGGTCGCCGAGATCAAGAACGGGCAGCGCAAGATCGTCAAGCGCACCGTTCTCCCCGGCTACGTCCTGGTCCGGATGGACCTCACCGACGAGTCCTGGTCCGCGGTGCGGCACACGCCGTCCGTCACCGGCTTCGTCGGCCACAGCCACCAGCCGATCCCGCTCAGCCTGGAGGAGGTCGAGAACATGCTCGGCCCCGCCGTCCAGGCCAGCGCCGAGGCGGCCGCGGCCGCCCCTGCCGGCGGCGGCACCGCCACCGCCACGCCGCGCAAGCAGGTCGAGGTGGCGGACTTCGACGTCTCCGACTCGGTCATGGTCGTCGACGGGCCGTTCGCGACCCTCCACGCCACGATCACCGAGATCAACGTCGAAGCCCAGAGGGTCAAGGCCCTCGTCGAGATCTTCGGCCGGGAGACCCCGGTCGAGCTGAGCTTCAGCCAGATCCAGAAGGTCTGAGACTCGACTCGAAACACGGAAAAGCACATGTGGCAGGGCACCCGCCCGTCATGACCACGACAGAAGAAAGTGAAAGATAGACATGCCTCCCAAGAAGAAGATCGCTGCTCTCGTCAAGGTGCAGCTGCAGGCCGGGGCGGCAACTCCTGCACCCCCCGTGGGCACCGCGCTCGGCCCCCACGGCGTGAACATCATGGAGTTCTGCAAGGCCTACAACGCCGCCACCGAGGCGATGCGCGGCAACGTCATCCCGGTCGAGATCACGATCTACGAGGACCGCAGCTTCGCGTTCATCACGAAGACACCGCCGGCCGCGGAGCTGATCAAGAAGGCCGCCGGGCTGGCCAAGGGCTCCGGCGTCCCGCACAAGGACAAGGTCGGCAAGCTGACCAAGGACCAGGTGCGCGAGATCGCGACCACGAAGCTGCCCGACCTCAACGCCAACGACATCGACGCGGCGATGAAGATCGTCGAGGGCACCGCCCGCTCCATGGGCGTCACCACCGACTGAGCGCCAGGGACCAGGCACCACCCACCCGAGAAACCCGTGGCAGGGCCCGCGTTGGCCCGAACTGACCACATCTGGAAAGAGAGAACCAGCCATGCAGCGCAGCAAGACCTACCGCGAGCTCGCGGAGACGTACGACAGGGACGAGCTGTTCGCCCCTCGCGCCGCGATCAAGATCGCGACCTCCGGCCCCAAGAAGAAGTTCGACCAGACCGTCGACGTGGCCATGCGCCTCGGTGTCGACCCGCGCAAGGCGGACCAGATGGTCCGCGGCACCGTCAACCTCCCGCACGGCACCGGCAAGACCTCCCGGGTCCTGGTCTTCGCCAACGGTGACAAGGCCGAGGCCGCTCGCGAGGCCGGCGCCGACATCGTCGGCGGCGACGAGCTGATCGAGAAGGTCAACGGCGGCTGGCTCGACTTCGACGCCGTCGTCGCGACCCCCGACATGATGGGCAAGGTCGGCCGCCTCGGCCGCGTCCTCGGCCCGCGCGGCCTGATGCCCAACCCCAAGACCGGCACCGTGACTCCTGACGTCGTGAAGGCCGTCTCGGACATCAAGGGCGGCAAGATCGAGTTCCGCGTCGACCGCCACGCCAACCTCCACTTCATCATCGGCAAGGAGTCCTTCTCCGAGCTCCAGCTCGCCGAGAACTACGCCGCCGCGCTGGAGGAGGT
>DASSJR010000005.1:0-6146 GCA_035691135.1 Nocardioides sp.
CGCGCCGGTCCACGACCCGGGCCTCGACCGGATCATCTCCGCCGAGCTGGCGTCCGGGCTGATCAACAAGGTGGCGGGCAAGCGGGTCGCGGTGGGAGCCGTGCGCCGCATCCCGATCGTGGGCGGGCTGGTCGGCATGGGCGCCGATGCCTTCGGCACCTGGCAGGTCGGCCGCTACGCCGAGCGCGAGCTCCTGCCACGTCCGAAGCGGTAGAGCCCCAGCAGCCACTGCCCCACGCGGTTGGAGTCGAGCTTGCGGACGATCCTCTCCCGGGCCAGGTACGACGGGCGCAGGTACGACCGCTCGAGCGCCTGACGGGTCTCTTCCAGCTGGGAGTTCAGCTCCTCCTCGACGCCGAGCAAACGTCCGTTCTCGCGCAGCAGGGCCCGGATCGCATCCACGGCCGCGTCGGCCACCTCCGCCTCCGCTGGCTGATCGGGGTCGACGTACGGCTGGGTGGGGGGCGGTCCGACCAGGTCGTCCAGGTCCCCGATCACGTGGTAGCCGCGGGCCTTGATCTCGTCGATCCACGCCCCGGCCAGCTCCTGGGCCCAGGGATGCACCTGCGGCGGGAGCGTCAGTCGAGGCGAGTCGCTCCGCCGGGACAGGGTCTGGTGGGCGAGCAGCTCCCGCACGAGGGGCCGGTAGCGCAACGGAAGGACCTCGTGGTTGGCCTTGAGGTTGATCCGCCGCAGCAGCGCCGTCTCGGGGGAGCCCAGGGAGGGGTTGGTCCGCTCGCTCGCGCGGTCGAGGTCGAGGTCGGTCAGCCCGAAGGCTTCGCAGAACCGCTCCCAGAGCAGATCGGGGGGACCTCCGGGTGCGGGGACGGTGACCAGGTGGACGCGCTCGGGCGGAAGGTCGGCCGCCCATCGGTCCAGGATGTAGGGGATCTCCTGGACCCCCCAGAACCAGGAGGCGATCGGTCCTGCCCGATCCGGATCCTGAATGGCCTCGAGGAACTCGTGGAAGGTGAACACCCGCCGGTGCTTGACGTTTTCCTGCCACTCCGCGGGGATCTGGCGGACCAGGTCGCGCACCGAGAGGACCACGTGAAGCTCCACGTCCGGGTGCCCCAGTGACGAGAGCGCCCTCACGACCTGGGTCCTCGACGCGGTGGCCAGGATCTCGTGACTGATGATCGCGGTGCCGGGCCACGCCCGGACCGCGGCGGCGGTCCGTTCCCACAACCCGTGGGCGTCGAGCTCCAGGCCACCCCAGGGCAGTCGCAGCAGGTCCAGGGCGGCGAGGAAGTGCGAGTCGAACCGCTCGGCCGGGTAGAGAATGCCCGCGTCCTTGAGGGTCTCCTGGTTGCGGAACAGGACGTCCTGGAGGTACGACGTGCCGGTCTTGGGAGTGCCCACGTGCAGGAGGACCCGCGTGCTCATGCGGTGTTCACCCCTCCTCGTCCGTCGTGTCGACCCCGCTCTGCGCGGCCAGCATCATCCGGATCGCCAGGGCCAGTGTGGACCGCGGAGCCGGAGCCCCGACCCCCGACTCGCGCACCGGCGCCAGCACCGCGGGATCGCCGTGGACAGCGTAGCCAGCCCGGCTCAGCCCGTCGGTGATGCGTGCCGCGTGGTCGCGCAGCCAGCCGTGGTGCTCTTCCGGGACCGACAGCGGGCGACCAGGCTCCCCGGCCAGCAGCGGCCGGACCGTCCGGCGCATCAGAGCCTTGCGTTGGTCGTCCGGCACCAGCAGTCCGGCGACGCCGCTGATCCGGCGTGCCAGGTCGGGCGCCTCGGCAGCGAGCTCCGGCTGCGGTTCCGGCAGGCGGCGTACCCCGAGCAGGGGCGGCACGGCGTCGCGGTCGAACACGACGTGGATCCGGTTGGTCGGGGCATGCGCCGTCCGGGTGCGAGCCGCCACCAGGGGGTCGATCGGAGCGGGCAGCGACCCGTGCCGTTCCACTGTCCGCAGCCAGCCCCGCCAGGCGGGGAGCCCGGAGCCGAACGCGCGGGCGGTCCACACGTGGGCGAGCATCCGGCCGAGGTCGGTGGCGAGGATGACGTGGACCGGGTTCCCACCTCCGGGCGGGCGGCCGCGGGCCACCAGGTAGGCCCGGATGGGTGCGACCAGCTCCGGGTCGCCGTGCAGCTCGTAGTGACGTCGCCAGGGTCGGGGCCGGCCCTCCTTCGGGGGTGCGGGAAGTCCCCGGGCCACGACGTCCTCGGCCAGGATGCCGACGGCCACGCGCAGCAGCTCGTCGTCGGGCACGGTGGCCGGGTCGACCGGCCGCGGGCCGAACCGGGACTCGCGGGCGGCACCGACGAGCTCGAGGTCGGGCTGGCCCCGTCCGGGAGCGCCAGCAGCAAGCACGCGGGCCACCAGCCGTGGTCCGGGTACGCCGGCCAGGTTGAGGCGGCGAACCAGCTCGAGCTGCTGGGCACCGGGAACGACGGCGCCCTGCGGTTCGGCGGTGCCGGTCCAGTCGGCCCAAGGCGTGGTCCCACCCTGCTGAAGGTGCCGGACCCACCCCCACGCGCGGCGGTCCGTCACGGACGTCGCAACCACTCGGCGCGCTGGCGCATCCGGCGCGAGAACCGCTGGTCGGGATCGGGCCGGGCCGCGGCCTCCCGGGTCATCGCCGCCAAGGCGTCGAGGCAGGCCTGGAGCCGCAATTGCGCCGGCACCCGGTCCGGGTTGTCCCAGGTCGCGCCCTCCCCGGGGCGCACCGGCCGGAGGTCGTCGAGGTCGCCGACCACATGGACCCCACTCTGCTGCAGGTAGTCGACCCAGCGCGCGGACAGCTGCTCGACCCAGTCGTAGGCGGCGGGGGGCAGCCGCACCGGCGCCGAGCCGCGTCCGACCAGCTGGTCCTCGGCGAGCATCTCGCGGATCAGGGCGTCGTACGACGCCTCGCGGCGGGTCGCGCGGTCCAGCCGCCGGTTGAGCTGGCGGAGCATCTGGGCCTCGGCCACCCCCAGCGACCTGTTGGCGCGGTTGCTGTCGAGGGGCGCCCATGCCGGGTCGATGCCGAAGACTTCGCAGAAGCGCAGCCAGAGCGGATCGCCCGGGGCGGCTTCCACGGGCCCCGCGGTGCCCTGGGCGAGCCCCGCCGACGCCCGCTCGGGTCGGTGGGGAACCGTCACGACGTGAAGGCGCTCGGGAGGCAGCCCGGACCCCCAGGTGGCCAACACGGTGGGCAGGTCGAGCGCGCGGAAGAACCACGGCTTGCCGCGCCGGATCTTGCGAAGGAACTTGCGGTAGCTCCACTTGCGGCCCTGCTTGATGCTCTCCTGCCAGGCCGCGGGGATGGCCCTGGCGAGGTCACGGGCGGAGTAGACCACGTGGACCTCGCTGCCTTCGAGATCGGCCATCGCCCGGGCCACGTGCTCGGGACCAGCGGGGGCGAGGATCTCGTGGCTGACGATCACGGTGCCCGACTTGCGGCGTACCCGCTTGACCAGCGCGTCCCAGTTGCCGTCGGCGTGGCCGGGCACCCCACCCCAGTCCTGGCCGAGCAGGTCCAGGGCGGCGCGGAAGTGGAAGAGCCCCGGGCTCACGAGCGGTGAGCGGCTCGGGAAGTGGATGTCGTGCTCGGCCAGGCTCGCGGCGTTGAGCGACAGCCGATCCTGGAGGTACGTCGTCCCTGTCTTGGGCGCACCGATGTGCAGGTAGACGCGCCGACTCATCCGGGGTCCCCGTTCGAAGCGGAGCGAAGCGAGCATTCGGATGGGGTGGTCACGGGCGCGATTGTGCCGTACCGCCGGCCAGGGCCCGCACCACGGCGGAAGGACTGGGGCGTCCCAGGTGCCCGGCCATCCAGGCACTGGTCGCGGCCACTTCCTCCAGGTCGACGCCGGTCTCGATGCCCAGGCCGTTCAGCATCCAGACCAGGTCCTCGGTCGCGAGGTTGCCGGTGGCGCTCTTGGCGTAGGGACAGCCTCCCAGGCCGCCCGCGCTGGAGTCGAAGGTGGTGATCCCCTGCTCGAGGGCGGCGTGCGTGTTGGCCAGGGCCTGCCCGTACGTGTCGTGGAAGTGCATGGCCAGCTGGTCGCGAGCCATCCCTGCCTCCACGAACGCCGCGATCAGCCGCCCCACGTGGCCAGCGGTCCCGACGCCGATGGTGTCGCCGAGGCTGAGCTGGGTCGCACCGAGGTCGAAGAGCCGCTTGCCGACCCTGACGACCTGGTCGATCGTTACGGCGCCCTCCCACGGGTCGCCGAAGCACATCGAGACGTAGGCGCGGACGTCGAGCCCGGCGGCCCGCGCCCGGCTCACGGTGGGTTCGAACATCTCGAACTGGTCGTCCAGGCTGCGGTTGAGGTTCTTGCTCGCGAACGTCTCGGTGGCGCTCCCGAAGATCGCGATGTGCCGACAGCCCAGCTCGAGCGCACGGTCCAGCCCACGCTCGTTGGGGACCAGCACCGGCAGCTCACGACCCTCGACTCCGAGCAGCTCCATGAGCTCGCCCGCGTCGGCGAGCTGGGGCACCCACTTCGGGTGGACGAAGCTGGTGGCCTCGACCACCGGCAGCCCGGCTGCGACCAGGCGCCGGATGAACTCGGCCTTGACCTCGGTCGGCACCAGCGCCTTCTCGTTCTGCAGGCCGTCTCGGGGGCCGACCTCGTAGACCGTCACCCGTTCCGGGAACCCGGGCACGGGATAGGCCTCGCTCATGACTGCTCCTCGCTCTGATCGACCAGGCTCTGCTCCACGAGAAACAGGCGGGCCCCGAGCGCCACCTGCTCCCCGGCCCTGGCGTCGACCGAGGCAACGGTTCCGGCGAAGGGAGCGGTCAGCGCGAGCTCCATCTTCATCGCCTCCATGGTGCCGAGCACGTCGCCTTCGGCCACGTCCTGTCCGCTGTCGACCCGGACGTCCAGGACCGTGCCGGGCATCGGTGCCGTGATGCTGCCGTCGCCGGCAGCGGGCCCGTGGTCGGCGAAGACGTCGGGCCTCTCGAAGACGAAGCGCTGCCCACGCACGACGAGCTCGACCTGGTGGGCGTCCGCGTTCACCACGGCGCGGTAGCGGTGGCCACCGGTGCGGGAGGTGATCTTGACGTCGACGACGTGGTCGGCCGGCGGCGCGAGCGGCTCGATCTGCACGGGGGTGCTGCGGTACGCGCCGTGGACGCCCTCGACCTCGCCGGTTGCCGGGTCCACGGTGAGCACCCGGTCGTCCAGCTCGACGACGAAGGGGGCGGCCGGCCCGGCGACCCGCCAGCCATCAGGCTGGAACGGGTGGGGATCGCCGGACGTCATCCGCTGTACGGCGACATCGGTCCACGCCGCGATTGCGAGGGGATCCTCCTCGCCGATCCCGTCGGGGAGTCGGCTGCGGTCCAGCCAGGCTGTGTCGATCACGGCGTCGGCGAACGGCCGGTCGGCCGCGAGGGAGCGCAGGAAGCCGGTGTTGGTGGTCAGTCCGAGGATCGCGGTCCGGTCGAGTGCGTCAACCAGGCGACGACGCGCGGCGTCCCGGTCTGCGCCAACGGCCACGACCTTGCCGAGCATCGGGTCGTAGGACGTGCTGACCTCCTGACCGGACTCCAGCGCGTGGTCGACCCGCACGTCGCTCGGCCAGCGCACGATCGACGCTCGCCCGGCTTGAGGAAGGAATCCGGCGTAGGGATCCTCGGCATAGACACGGGCCTCGATCGCATGCCCCTCGAGCGTGACGTCGGCCTGGTCGAACCCGAGGGGTTGTCCGGTGGCGACCCGGAGCTGGAGGCCCACCAGGTCGATGCGGCGGCCGTTCACCCGGACCACCTCCTCGGTCACGGGGTGCTCGACCTGGAGCCGGGTGTTCATCTCGAGGAAGTAGAACTCGCCGTCCGGGAAGAGGAACTCGACGGTGCCCGCGTTGACGTAGCCGCACGCCTTGGCCACCTTGACGGCGGCCTCGCCCATCGCCTGGCGGATCTCGTCGGGGAAGTTCGGGGCCGGGCTCTCCTCGACCAGCTTCTGGTGGCGGCGCTGGGCCGAGCAGTCGCGCTCGCCGATCCACACGCAGTTGCCGTGGGTGTCGCCGATGATCTGCATCTCGACGTGGCGCGGCCACGTGAGGTAGCGCTCGACGTAGCACTCGTCACGCCCGAAGCCCTTCAGGGCCTCCGACATCGCCGACTCGAGGGCGGACTGCGCCTCGGCCGCGCTGTGCACCACGCGCATGCCACGACCACCACCGCCGTAGGCGGCCT
>DASSJR010000006.1:0-12352 GCA_035691135.1 Nocardioides sp.
CAGGGTGCAGATCGAGCCGTCGTGACCGGTGTTCATCGCCTGCAGCATGTCGAGGGCCGAGGCGTCACGCACCTCACCCACGATGATCCGGTCAGGGCGCATGCGCAGACTGTTCTTGACCAGGTCGCGGATCGTGACCGCGCCCTTGCCCTCGATGTTGGCCGGGCGCGACTCGAGGCGCACCACGTGCTCCTGCTTGAGCTGGAGCTCGGCGGCGTCCTCGATGGTGACGATGCGCTCGTCGTTCGGGATGAAGGACGACAGCACGGTGAGGGTCGTGGTCTTCCCGGCGCCGGTGCCGCCGGAGACGATCACGTTCAGCCGACCGCGGACACAGGCGTCGAGGAAGTCGGCAGTAGCGGGGGAGAGCGAGCCGAAGTCGATCAGGTTCTGGACCGTGAGGGGATCGGCGGCGAACTTGCGGATCGTGAGGGCGGACCCATCGACCGCAAGTGGCGGGATCACGGCGTTGACCCGGCTGCCGTCGGGTAGACGGGCGTCCACCATCGGGCTGGACTCGTCGACGCGCCGGCCGATCCGCGACACGATCTTGTCGATCGTGCGGCGGAGGTGGCCCTCGTCGTCGAACTGCGCGTCGGCACACACGAGCCGGCCGCTCTTCTCCAGCCAGATGTTGTCGTGGCCGTTGACCATCACCTCGGACACGTCCTCGTCGCGCAGGAACGGCTCGATCGGGCCGTAGCCCAGGATGTCGTCGCTGATCTCCTGGATGATTCGGGTGCGTTCCTTGTTGCTGATCGGGCGTTCCTGCGTGGACAGCACGTCAGCCAGGACGGCGCGCACCCGCCGGTCCAGCTCCTCCTGGTCCATGTCGTCGGCGTACAGGTGCGGGCCGAGCTCCTTGAGCAGCTCGGCGTGCACCGTCAGCTTGAGCTCGTCGAGCTGGTCACCACCAGGGCCGCGCAGGGACCGGCGCGGAGCCGATGGGTCAGGCTGCGCGTTTGCAGGGGTGGCTGGGAGGCGCTGCGATGTCGACTCCCAGGCAACGTCGGCCCGGCGCTTGCCCATCACCGGCGCCGGCAGGTCCTCCTCGGGTGTTGCGCCCTCGGTCGCCGATCCGTAGGGAGAGGTCTGTGCGTGGCCGCCCTGCTCACCGGGGCGATGGTCCTCCGGGTTCCACTCCTGGCCGGCGGAGGAGTCTGCCTCGACGCGGTCGTCGGAACGTGCCCTGCGCGCGGCAGCCAGCCGCTCTGCCAAGCTGCTCATGTCACCTTCACCTGCGCTTCCGGAATCGGCGGCCCGCCCGCTCGTCGTCACCCGCGCGCCTGTCCGACGGGACCACCGGCGCCGCGGGCTCACCCGTCAGCTGGTTGGCCAGGTCGCGGAGGGCGGCACTCGACGCGTGGCCCGGGTTCGCGGCCAGGATCGGCGTGCCGGCGTTGGTCGCGGCCGCGATGTCGAGCGAGGTGGGGATCAGGGTCGCCACCGGCATGGACAGGATCGCCTCGACCTTCTCCGCGCCCAGGCCGACCTGGTCGTCGGCCCGGTTCAGCAGCAGGTGCCGATGACCCGGGGCGATGTTGAGCGTCTCCAGGGTCTCGAGCGCCACCTTCACGTTCTTGAGGGTGGGCACGTCGAGGGTGGCCACGATGACGCACTCGTCGGTCTCGTCCAGTGCCGTCAGGGTCTGGTCGTCGAACGCGGGCGCGGTGTCGACGACGATGAAGTCGAACTGTTCGCGGAGCTGACGGAGCACCCGGGACACCAGGGCTCCGCCGACGCGGTCGCTGACATCAGGGTGGCTGGGCGCGGCCAGCACCATCAGCGAGTCAGGGTGTCGGGTCAGCAGCGAGTCGAGCATCGGGCCGTCGAGGGAGTCCTCGGAACCGATCGCGTGCTCGATCGAGTGGCTGGGAAACAGCTGGAGGGTGATGGCGACGTCGCCGAAGGCGAGGTCGAGATCCACCAGGCACACCTTCCGGGCCCCACGGTCGGTGAGCGCGAGCGCGAGGTTGACCGCCATCGTGGTCTTGCCGACCCCGCCCTTGGGTGAGAACACCGTGATGATGCGTCCGCTGTGGATCGCACCTCCGGGACCGCGCAGGGCCACGTAGAGCTGGTAGGCGCGGTCGACCGCGTCGGTGATGGCGTCCGGATCTCCGGACTGTACGACGTCGCGTACGCCGGCCTGCATCGCCTCGCGCATCACCATCGCGTCGATCTCGTCGCGCACGAGGACGATGCTCGTGGCCGGGCGGGTCAGGCGCATGCCGTCGGCGAGTGCCAGTGCCTGGGCGACGTCGACGTGCGGCCCGAGGACGACGACGTACTCTTCGGGTCGGTTGGCCAGCCACGTCTGGAGGCGGTCAGGGAACTCGATGCCGTGGCCGCCGGTGGGGACGGCCTTCAGCAGCAGCGCCAGGGTCTCGGTGTCCTGGTCAACGACGACGGGCATGACACCTCACTTGAAGACGTTGGAGTAGGTGATTCCCTGGCCAGGCTTCACGTTGCTGTCCGGGGTGCGGAGGCCGAGGACGACCTCGCCGTTGGCGGCAGCGAAGGTGACCTTCTCGGCCTCCTCCTTGGAGACCGACAACGTCAGCAGCGTCTGCGGGATCTCCGCCGTCGTCTGCTCGCCCTGCGGCGTCGTGGTCGTCTTGGTCGTGGTCGTGGTCGAGCCGACTCCGAGCACGGTCACCTTGGGCAACAACATCCGCGAGAAGGGGGTGCCGGTCTGAGGGGTGCCGGTGAAGATCACGGCCACCTCCGAACCCGGGTTGAGGAAGCCGGCCACGCGGCCGGGGTCGGTCAGGTTGACGGAGATGGCGATGTCGTCCTCGGGGACGTCGAGCGCCGACTTGGCCGCGAGTGCCTCCGCCTTCTGGGCGAACTTGTCGGAGACGATCTGCTCACCCGGGTAGATCGTGGTGGTCGCGGCGAGGCCGTCGAGGTCCTCGGTGCTGGTCTGGTAGTTGGGCAGGAGGTCGGCACGCGCGACCGGCTGCAGGGCGAGCTTTCCGCTCGCGGCGGCGTCGTCGATGCTCTCTCCCTTCTCGATCGTCGACACGGCGCGCAGCACCTCGACGGTGTCGAAGCGTTCCTCGGCGCGGTTGTCGGCTCCCTTGACGTAGAGGAAGACGAGCGCCGTCCCCAGGGCAGCGACGAGCGCGGCCGAAAGCAGCAGGATGGTCCGGCGGTTCATCGACTACCAGCCCTTCGGTGTTGTTCAGGGCCGACTGCACGAAGGGTCGTCAAGTCGGCGTGATCCTCTGGATGAATTGGGTGCGCCGTCGAGTCCCCGAGTCCCCGAGACACCGACGAGTGCGCTGCAACTCTAGAAGAAAGGTTGTGCTTGCGAGGGCATTTCGGGTAAACGCGACGGTAAAGGACCGCCCGCCCCTCGAGCTCAGGCCGGGTAGAGGTCGGCGATCTCGTCCCGGCACTCGCGCAGCACGACGCTGCGTTTGAGCTTCAGGCTGGGCGTCAGCTGGCCGCCCTCCTCGGTCCAGTCGTGGTCGAGGATCGTGAACTTCCGGATGGACTCGGCCCGGGACACGGCCTGGTTGGCGTCCTCGACGGCGGCGGCGATCTCGGCCCTGAGGTCCGGGTCGTCGGCGAGATCGGCCACCCGCCTGGACCTGTTGTGGGCCGCGCCCCACTCGGCTGCGGACTCCGGGTCAAGGGTCACCAGCGCCGCGATGAACGGCTGGCCGTCGCCCACCACCAGGCACTGGCTGATCAGCGGATGGGCCCGAAGCCGGTCTTCGAGGACCGCTGGGGCGACGTTCTTTCCGCCCGCGGTCACCAGGATCTCCCGCTTGCGGCCCGTGATCCTGACGAAGCCCTCGTCGTCGACCTCGCCGACGTCGCCGGTGTGCAGCCAGCCGTCCCGCTCGAGCACCTCGGTGGTCGAGGCCTCGTCGTTCCAGTAGCCGGCGAAGACCTGACCGCCCCGGCACAGCAGCTCGCCGTCGTCGGCCACCCGCACCGTGGTGCCGGGCAGCGGACGGCCCACTGTCCCGACCTTGTGCGCCTCGGGGGTGTTCACCGTGATCGCGGCCGTGGTCTCGGTCAGCCCGTAGCCCTCGAGCACGGTGAGCCCGATGCCCCGGTAGAAGTGCCCGAGGCGGTCGCCCAGCGGGGCGCCGCCGGAGACGGCGTAGCGGCAGGCGTCGCCCAGTGACGCGCGCAACCGCCCGTAGACGAGACGGGAGTACGCCGCGTGCCGCGCCCGGACCGCCAGGGACGGCCCGCCCCGGTCCAGCCCGCGTGACCAGGCGATGGCGGTCTCCGCGGCGCGGTCGAACATCCGGCCCCGGCCGTCGGCGGTGGCGCGCTGGGAGGCGGTGTTGAACATCTTCTCGAAGATGCGCGGCACCGCGAGGACGAACGTCGGGCGGTAGGCCGCCAGGTCGGGGACCAGGGTCTTGATGTCGGCGCTGTGGGCCAGCCGGGTGCGGGACCGGACGCAACCCACCTGCACGATCCGGGCCAGCACGTGCGCCAGGGGCAGGAAGAGCAGGGTCGACCCGTCCTCGGCGAAGAGCTCCTCGAGCTCGTCGACGGCGACGGCGAGCTCGAACATGAAGTTCCCGTGGGTGAGCATGCAGCCCTTCGGCTGACCGGTGGTCCCCGAGGTGTAGATCAGCGTGGCCAGGTCGAGCGGCGTCGCCGTGGTCCGCCGCTTCTCCAGGTCGTCGTCGGGGATGTCTGCGCCCAGCCGGGTGAGCACGTCGATCGCGTTGTCCTCGAAAGCCCATACGTGGTTGAGCTGCTCGAGGTCACCGCGGACCTCCGCGATCCGGGCCAGGTGCCCCTTGCCCTCGGCCAGGACGGCCCGTGCCCCTGAGTCACGAAGGATCCAGCCGATCTGGTCGGCGGACGAGGTCTCGTAGAGCGGCACCGTGACCGCTCCGGCGAACCAGATCGCGTAGTCGACCAGGGTCCACTCGTAGCGAGTCCGGGAGATCAGGGCGACCCGGTCGCCGGGTTCGATCCCGGCCGCCATCAGGCCCTTGGCCACGGCGCTGACCTCGCCGAGGAAGCGGGCCGCCGTCACGTCCTGCCAGCCGCTTGCCGACCGTCGGCTGAATGCGACGCTCGCGCCGGCCTCCCGGGCGTTGGTCACAACGTCGTCGGTGAGGTTCCCCGTGTGGGGAACCTCGATCGTCAGGGGCGTGGAGTACTCACGCACAAGCGCCTCCGTAGGTCGATGCGCGGCAGGTTACCGGGGTCCGTGGTGGACGCGCAGGTCCGGTAGTCTCGCGAAATGGCCGAACAGACCACCTCCTCGATCGTCGTCAACGCCGAGCCGGCGGCGGTCATGGCCGTGATCGGCGACTTCGACTCCTACCCCGAGTGGGCCAAGGGCGTCCAGAAGGCCGAGGTCGTGGCCGAGGGTGCCGACGGCTGGGCAGACCAGGTCTTCTTCGTCCTCGATGTCTCGCCGATCCGCGACGAGTACACCCTCGCCTACGAGTGGAAGGGTGACGAGCAGGTCACCTGGAGCCTGGTGTCCGGCAAGATGCTGCGGTCCCTCGACGGCGCCTACGTGCTGCGCGACCTGGGCGATGGGTCCACCGAGGTCACCTACCGCCTGGCGCTCGACGTGTCCATCCCGCTCATCGGGATGCTCAAGCGCAAGGGCGAGAAGATCCTCATCGACACCGCGCTGAAGGGTCTCAAGAAGCGCGTCGAGTCGCTCTGAGCCCGTCAGTGCGGATCCTCCTCTTCACCGGCAAAGGCGGCGTCGGCAAGTCCACGATCGCAGCCGGTACGTCCGCGCTCGCCGCCGCTCGTGGACAACGAACTCTCGTGCTGTCCACGGACGCCGCCCACTCACTCGCCGACGCGTTCGGCACCCCGGTCGGCTCCGACCCCACGCCCGTGGCCGACAACCTCTTCGTGCAGCAGGTCGACGCCCAGCTGCGCTTCGAGCAGTCCTGGTCGGAGATCCAGGGCTACCTGCTCTCGGTGCTGGACGTGGCCGGGGTGGACCCGATCGCCGCCGAGGAGATGACGGTGATCCCGGGCGCCGAGGAGGTGCTCGCCCTGCTCGAGCTCCGGCTCCATGCCCTCTCCGGGGAGTGGGACGCCATCGTCGTCGACTGCGCCCCGACGGCCGAGACCCTGCGGCTGCTGGCGCTGCCCGAGGCACTCGGGTGGTACATGCAGCGCGTCTTCCCGGTGGAGCGACGGGTGGTGAAGGCGCTCAGGCCGGTCCTGTCCCGGGCCGCCGGCGTGCCGATGCCGGAGGACTCGGTGTTCAACGCGGTCGAACGGCTGCACTTCGAGCTCGACGAGGTCCGCAACCTCCTCGCCGGGTCGCACGCCAGCGTCCGCCTGGTGCTGACACCGGAGAACGTCGTGCTGGCCGAGGCCCGCCGGTCGTTCACGACGCTGTCCCTCTTCGGCTACCGCGTCGACGGTGTGGTCGCCAACCGGGTCTTCCCGGCGGCCGGGGCCGATGACTGGCGCGCCGGCTGGGTCCACGCCCAGGACGGCGTACTCGCCCAGGTCGAGCAGTCGTTCGCGGGGTTGCCGGTCTGGCGGTCGATCTACCGCCCCGGCGAGCCGGTCGGAGTCGAGGCCCTGGCCGAGCTCGCCGCCGAGGTCTACGGCGACGACGATCCCCTTGCGGTGCCCCAGGGTGAGGGCCCCTTCCGGATCACCCGCAACCACGGTGGAGCCCAGCTCTCCCTGTCCCTGCCGTTCGTCTCGCGCGCCGAGGTCGACCTGGCCCGGAACGGTGACGAGCTGGTGCTGACCGTCGGGTCGTATCGTCGGCTCCTCACGCTGCCGTCGGGCCTCGCCCGCTACCGGGTCGCCGGGGCGCGTGTGGAAGCAGGAGAGCTGCAGGTCAGGTTCGAGGAGAAGACGACATGAGCGAGTCGCGAGACGGCGCCGCCGGGGGTCCGGACGAGCCGGTCGGCAGCGTCGCAGACGAGGCGGCCAAGTTGTTCGGTGCGCTGTCGTCCTGGGCGCGCGATGCCAACGACCACGTCGCCACGGGTGCCGAGGAGTGCACCTACTGCCCGATCTGTCGGACCGTTCACGTCGTACGCCTGGCCAGCCCGGAGGTTCGTACCCACCTTGCGGTGGCGGCCGCCAACCTGATGCAGGCCGCGGCCGGGATCCTGGCCGCCGCGTCCCAGGACGGTGCCCGGGCGGGCTCCGGCCGGGGTGACGGCGTCGAGCACATCGACCTCGATGAGGGTGACTGGCCGGAGGGAGACGAATGACCCTGGCCTGCGGGATCGACGTCGGCGGGACCAAGATCGCCGGAGGTGTCGTCGACGACGATGGCAAGGTGCTCGCGCACTCCACGGTCGAGTCACCGGCCGAGCACGTCGAGGCCATCGAGGAGGCCATCGTCGACCTCGTCACGAGGCTCCGCTCGGAGCACGAGATCGAGGCCGTCGGGGTGGGTGCCGCGGGCTACGTCGACAGCTCCAGGTCCACGGTGCTGTTCGCGCCCAACCTGGCGTGGCGAGACGTCGACCTTCGGAGCGAGCTCGAGCCCCGCCTCGACCTCCCCGTCGTGATCGAGAACGACGCGAACGCAGCCGCCTGGGGCGAGTTCACCTATGGCGCGGGTCACGACGTCGACGACCTGCTGCTGGTCACCGTCGGCACCGGCGTCGGGGGCGGGCTCGTCCTCGACGGCGAGCTCTATCGCGGTGCGTTCGGGGTGGGCGGCGAGATCGGCCATCTCCGGGTGGTCCGTGACGGACAGCTCTGCGGTTGCGGCAAGCACGGCTGTCTCGAGCAGTACGCCAGTGGCTCGGCGCTGGTCCGCAACACCCGCGCCGCGGCCTCCGGTGGTGGGCACGCAGCCGACGACCTGGTCGAACGGGCCGGCGGAGACCCCCACGCCATCGAGGGTCCGATGATCACCGCGGCCGCCCGCGCGGGCGACACCTTCGCCACCGAGCAGCTGGTCAACCTCGGCCGTTGGCTCGGGGAGGGGATCGCCGCCCTGGCCACCGTTCTCGACCCGGCGGCGATCGCGGTCGGCGGCGGCGTCGGAGAGGCCGGCGACCTGATCCTCGACCCCGTGCGCGAGGCGTTCGCCCGGCACCTGTCGGGGCTGCCCTACCGGCCGCTCGCCGAGATCCGGCGGGCCACCCTCGGCAACCAGGCCGGTCTGATCGGCGCCGCCGACCTGGCCCGTCGGTAGCCGCGGTGTCGGTGCTCGTCGGGGTCGACGTCGGGGGCAGCAAGGTGCTCGCCGCCGTGGTCTCGTCCGGTGGTGGCGTGGTCCGCACGGTCCTGGCCAGGACCCCCGGACGGCTCGTCGACCCGGTGGTCGTCGAGGACGTGATGACCGACGCCGTCCTGGCGGTCGCCGACGGCGAGACCATCGAAGCAGTCGGGGTGGCCGCCGCGGGGTTCGTCGACGCCGCGGGCGAGCGGGTCGTCTTCGCCCCGCACCTGCCCTGGCGCGACGACGACCTGCGCACCCGAATGGCCGGGCGGTGGGGAGTCCCGGTGCTGCTCGCCAACGACGCCAACTGCACCGCGGTGGCGGAGGCGACCTACGGCGCCGCCCAGGGCGACGGTACGAGCGTGGTGGTGACGATGGGCACCGGCATCGGAGGCGCGGTCCTCGTCGATGACCGGGTGCTGGTCGGGCGCAATGGCATGGCCGGCGAGTTCGGGCACATGCAGGTGGTGCCGGACGGCCAGCCGTGCGAGTGCGGAGGGCGCGGCTGCTGGGAGCAGTACGCCAGCGGGAACGCCCTGGTCCGCTATGCCCGGACCCAGATCGGGCTCGAGCCCTCCGTCCTCGGCGAGGCCTGCGGCGGTGACCCGGACCGGCTCACCGGACCGATGGTCGGCGACGCCGCCGAGGACGGCGACCTGGTGGCTCGTCAGGCCTTCGGGTCTGTCGGCCACTGGCTCGGGGTCGGCCTGGCGAACCTGGTGGCCGCGCTCGACCCGCACCGGATCGTGGTCGGGGGCGGGGTGTCGGCCGCGGGGGACCGGTTGCTCGAGCCAGCGCGTACATCGCTGGAGCGGTCTCTGGTCGCAGCAGGGCACCGCGCCGTACCCCCGGTCTTGGCGGCCCGGCTGGGTCCCGAGGCCGGAGTGGTCGGTGCCGCGGAGCTGGCCCGGCGGTCGATGACCTAGGCGCGGCGGTACTCCGGAACCAGCTCCCCGGCCAGCTGCTCCAGGAACAGTCCCACGTCGGTCACGATGCCGCGGGCCTGGGAGGAACCGCGGTCGGAGAGCTTGGTGACGGTGGCGGGGTTGATGTCGACGCACACGAGCGGGATCGACGCGGGCAGGATGTTGCCGGTCGCCACCGAGTGGAGCATGGTCGCCACCATCAGGCAGAAGCCGACATCGACGAGCTCGGCGCGCATCGCCCGCTGGCCCTCGATGACGTCGGTGTGGACGTCCGGCAACGGCCCGTCGTCGCGGACCGACCCGACCAGGACGAACCGCTTGTCGTGGGTGACCAGGGCATGCATGATGCCGCCCTCCAGGACGCCGTTCTCGACCGCCGCCCGGATCGATCCCTCCTTGCGGATCGTGTTGAGCGCCCGGATGTGGTGCTCGTGGCCGTGTTCGACACCGCGGCCCATCGCGAGGTCGACGCCCAGGCTGGTGCCGTAGAGCGCGGCCTCGATGTCATGGGTGGCCAAGGCATTGCCGGCGAACAGTACGTCGACGAAGCCGGCCCGGACCATGGCCACCATCGCCGGTGCGGCTCCGGTGTGCACGACGCCCGGACCGCCCACCCACAGCAGCTTCTTTCCGGCCGCCCGTGCCTCGCGCATGCCGTCCGCGACCTGCCGCACCAGCACTGCCTGGGGCTTCTCCGAGGAGACGTCGGACTCCATGAAGCCGAAGGCCTCGTCCCCCTTGGCAACCTGCGGAACCTGGACCCGGACCCCGGAGGCGCCGGTCACGACGCTCATCCCGGCCCGGACGTCGGACATCGGGAGGGTGACGATGGTGGTCGTACGGTCGTCAGCGGTCTCCACGACCAGGCCGCAGTCCATCTCGGGGTTCACGACGTCGTACCAACGGCCGTCGAGGCGCACCTTGGTCGGAAGGTTGGTGGTGGAGTAGAAGCCGTCGGGGAAGACTCCGTCGAGCTCCGCGGACGTCACGACCGCCTCGCCCGGGTCCACCTGGTTGACCCCACGCGTCTGCAGTCGCATCAGCAGCCGCTGGAGCGCCTCGTCGTCCTCGGCGGTGACGGTGATGGTGGCCCGGGAGGAGTCGTGGGCACGGTGACCCACCTCGAACTTGTCGATGACGTAGTCACCGCCGTACTCGCGGACGTCGTCGAGGATCCGGCCGAGGATCCCGGTGTCCATCAGGTGGCCGGTGACCTCCACGGTCTCGCTGGTGCTCACGGCTGCCAGCCTAGTCAGCCGCCCGGAGGCGACGTCAGACCCGGGCGCCGTCGTCCCAGGGGTCGCGGGGACCCCGGTCCATGTGGAGGACCAGGTAGACGAAGCCACCCACGAACCAGACGACCAGACCCTTGGCGAGCCACCCGGGCAGGGGCAGGGCGAGCACCATGTCGAGGAGCAGGAGTGCGGGCGCCCCGAACACGCCGAGCCAGGCGGCGAGGCGCACGGGCGTGGGGTGGGGCAGCGGCGGTGGCGGGGGCGGGACGAAGTGGTCGTCGTCGCGGTCGTTCCAGTCATCGCGGTCGTCCACCTCACGGAGGTGGTCGTGGTCGTCGTAGGCAGCCTCGTTCGCCGTCTCGGGCTCGGCCCCGGACGGCGCGGGATCGAGCTCGGCCCGCTCCCCGTAGTTCTCAACGATGGAGCGCCAGGCGGCGTCGTCCTCGCTCTGTCTGCTCACGATGCCACGGTACGTCAGGAAGTCGCGCGGGCGATGAACGAAGCCGACTCCTCGAAGATCATGGGGGCGTCGTGGTCGAGGGTTGCGACGTGGTAGCTGTCGTGGAGGGTCTGCTCGATGAGGTCGGTCGACGACACCCGCTCGGCGATCAGCGGGACGGTTGCGTCGTCGACGACGTGGTCCTCCTCGGAGTGGAAGACCAGCAGGGGGGCGGTGATCCGCGGCAGGTCGCGGGCGAGCACCCGCCCGGCCCGGAACATCGAGTGGGCGGCCTTGAGTGGCGTCCGGCTGTAGCCGTGCTCCTCCACCCCGGGCTTCTTGATGTCGTTGGTGATGCCCGGGAACGACGGCACCAGCCACTTGAGCAGCGGCAGCGCGAGCACGTCCTTGCGCCGGGTGATCACCATCGGGTTCACCACCACGACGGCCGCGACCCGATCGGGATGGTCGGCGGCCAGCCGGAGGACCAACCCGCCACCCATCGAGAGTCCGCAGGCCGCCACCACGTCGTTCTCGGCGAGTGCCTTGTCGAAGGCCCGCGTGATCTCGGCGTACCAGTCGTCCCAGGTGGTGATGTTCATCTGCTGCCACGTCGTCCCGTGCCCGGGCAGGAGGGGCAGCTCGACGGCGTACCCTCGCTCGGCCAGGGCTTCGGCCCAGGGCCGCATCGACGCGGGCGAGCCGGTGAAGCCGTGGCTGAGCACCACGCCGATCCGCCGGCCACCGGTGAGCTCGGGGCGCGCGGAGACGCTGAAAGGGGCGGCGGGGGAGTCGGTCGTCATGGCGCGATTGTGCCGCCCGTCGTCGGAGTGGGGAACCTGGCCCCGAGGGTCTAGGCTTCGACCGTCCCGGTCGCGCGGGGGGAAGGCTGGTGAGGGCGCGTTGTTCTACTGGTTCCTGAAGTGGATCGCCATCGGTCCGGTGCTCCGGGTCGTGTTCCGGCCACGGGTCGAAGGTGCGTCGAACGTCCCCGCCGAGGGGCCGGCGATCCTCGCGAGCAACCACCTGTCCTATGCCGACTGGCTGTTCATGCCGCTCACGCTCCCTCGGCGCGTCACCTTCGTGGCAAAGGCCGAGTACTTCACCTCCCCCGGGCTCAAGGGCTGGTTCCAGCGGAAGTTCTTCTCCGGCGCAGGGCAGGTGCCGATCGACCGCACGGGCGCGTCCGCGGCGGAGGGCGCCCTGGCGTCGGCCCGGAAGATCCTCGAGGAGGGCGAGCTGTTCGGGATCTACCCGGAGGGCACCCGCTCCCACGACGGTCGGCTCTACCGCGGCAAGACCGGGGTGGCCCGGCTCGCGCTGGAGACGAAGGTGCCGGTGATCCCGGTCGCCGTCCTCCGCACCGACGTGGTCGCGCCTCCCGGCAAGAAGTTCGGAACCCTCACCCGACCCGGCGTGCGCTTCGGCAAGCCACTGGACTTCTCCCGCTACGAGGGGATGGAGAACGACCGCTACATCCTGCGGTCGATCACCGACGAGATCATGTACGAGATCATGCGGCTCTCCGGCCAGGAGTACGTCGACATGTACGCCAGCCGGGCCAAGGAGGAGGCCAAGAAGGGCG
>DASSJR010000007.1:0-4877 GCA_035691135.1 Nocardioides sp.
GCGGATGACGGGAATCGAACCCGCGTAGCCAGTTTGGAAGACTGGGGCTCTACCATTGAGCTACATCCGCGCGCCCGGGGTCGGTTCCCGGGAACCCCCGACCACGACCGCGCCCCGCGCCATGTCATGGTGCCACAAGGCCCCCGGTCTGCCGTAACCGAGGCGATCTAGTCGCGATGGATCAGTAGCAGCGCCCGGTCGTCGATGCGGGAGCCCAGCTGGTCGATCAGCCGCCGGGCGCCGTCCTCGTAGCTGCCCCGCAGCAGCATCTCGGCCTGGCCGAGCATCCGGTCGATGCCGAGTCCGATGTCGCGGCTCCGGCTCTCGACGAGCCCGTCGGTGTAGAGCAGGACCGCGTCACCGGACCGCACCCTCCCCCGCACTGGTGCGAACTCGGCGTCGGCGACCAGTCCCAGCGCGGCTCCTTCGCTCGGGTGCACGGTCCAGCGGCCCGAACCAGCGGCCCGCTGGGCAGCGGGTGGGTGGCCGGCCGAGCGGATCTCGAAGTCACCCGTTCGGAGGTCCAGCGACATGTGGATGGCGGTGGCGAACCCCTCCTCCCAGTTCTGCTGGAGGAGGTAGTCGTTGGCCGCGCCGAGGAAGTCGGTCGGGGGTAGCGCCGCGATCAGACCGCCGAGCGCCCCGGACAGCAGGAGGGCCCGCGTCCCCGCTCCGGCTCCCTTGCCCGAGACGTCCACCACAGCGACCTCGAGCCGGTCGCCGTCGTGAGGCCGGGCGGCGACCACGAAGTCGCCGGCGAACGGGGTTCCCCCCGCCGACCTCAGCGCCGACTGGGCGTGCCAGCCCTCAGGCAGGACCGGTAGTCCACCCTGGCCCTGGATGCGGTCCCGGAGGTCGACGAGCATCGACTCCCCCTGGGATCCGCCGACGCCCAGACGACTTCGGCGGAACGACGTCAGCAGGATGATGAACCCTGCGGAGAAGATCACCAGCAACACCCCGCCGGTGACGACCCGGATGTTCTGCTGCCTGGTGAGCACCACGATCACGGTGACCAGGACGAACACGACGAACCACGGAAGGGTGCGCGGGCCGAGGAAGAGGCTTCCGAACAGCATCGGCAGCACGAGCGTGGTCAACGGGACGTAATCGGGCCACAGCCAGATCGCCGTCCCGAACACCAGGACCAGGAGGACCAGCCAGCGCAGGGCACGGCTCTCCCGGGGGAGCGCGCGGCCCAGCAGCGTGCGCCACGCGCGTCGCAGCCGAGGGGGCGCGGCAGGCCGGGCCTCGAGCCCTGCGTTCATCTGTGTCCTCCGTGGGGGGATGGAGTCCGCGACATGAGCCGGTCGAGTCACCTTACGGCGCGGGAGCGGAACGTGGGTTGACAACGCGGACACCAGAAGAGATTCCTGCCCTGCAGGATCTCCGTCCGGACCCGGGATCCGCACACGTGACACGGCTGGCCGGCCCGCCGGTAGACGTAGACCTCACCGCCGTGGTCGTCGACCCGAGGTGGGCGCCCCATGGCCTCGGGAGTGTGCTCCGGACGCACGGTGTCGATACGTCCGGTCTCTACGCCGGTGACCATCAGGCCCACCAGGTCTGCCCACAGCTCGCGGAACTGACCCACCCGCAGTGTGCGGCCGGGGCGCAGCGGGTGCATCCGGTGACGGAACAGGATCTCAGCGCGATAGACGTTGCCCACTCCGGCCAGGACGGTCTGGTCCATCAGCAGGTCCCCGATCGGGCGGTGGCTCCGGGCGATCCGGGCCCAGGCGCGGGTCGGGTCGGCGTCCGCGCGCAGCGGGTCCGGGCCGAGTACCCCGACGATGGCGTCGCGCCGCTCCTGGGACACCAGGTCGCACTGGGTCGCGCCCCGGAGGTCGGCGTACGCCGTGGGGGTGGTGACCCGCAGCCGCACCTGTCCCACGGGGTCGGGCGCTGGCCCGTTGTGCACGTCGAACTTCCCGATCAACCCGAGGTGGACGTGGATGAAGAGGTCACCCTCGAACTCGAGGAAGAGGTGCTTGCCCGCGGAGTCGGCGCCGACCAGGTGGGTGCCGTCGACGTGTACCGCGTCGGCGAACCTTCCCTGCGGGCTGGACACCCGCACGACCTGACCGGCGAACGCGCTCGAGAGCTGGCCGGCGAGCCGGTAGAGGGTGTGCCCCTCAGGCATCCGGTCCCCGACCGCGCGAGGACTCGGGGAGGGGAGGCAGGTCACCCGACGCCTCGTAGTCGGCCAGCTGGCCGATCCGGCGCGCGTGCCGCTCCTCGCCCGTGAACGCCGTGGACACGAAGACCTCCACGAAACGGGTCAGCTCGTCCAGGGAGTGCATCCGGCCGCCCACGGAGATCACGTTGGCGTCGTTGTGCTGGCGGGCGAGCCTCGCGGTCTCCTCCGACCACGCGAGCGCCGCCCGGATGCCGGGTACCTTGTTGGCCGCCATCTGCTCGCCGTTGCCCGAGCCCCCGATGACCACGCCCAGGCTGTCCCCCCCGGCCGCCCGCTCGCGCGCGACGGCCTCGGCCGCCCGCAGGCAGAAGACGGGGTAGTCGTCGAGGGCGTCGTACTCGAAGGGGCCGTGGTCCACAGGCTCGTGGCCCTGCCCCCGGAGCCAGCCGAGGAGGTGTTCCTTGAGGTCGAGGCCGGCGTGGTCGCAGCCCAGGTGCACTCGCATGCCGGGATCCTCTCAGGGGGTGGTCACCCCGGTCATCGGGACATCAGGGCGTCGAGGCCCACGGCGACCGCCGCCGCGACCCGGAAGTCGACCCGCTGGTCGGGCACGTGGACGGTGTACTTGTCCCGGATGCTGGCCTGGCGCTCGACCGACATGAGCAGTGCGCCATCGTCGCCGACGAAGTCGAAGTGGATCGGCAGGAACGAGACGTCGGTGAACCGGCGGATCAACGCCACGCCCTGACTGCGCTCCTGCCCGGTTCCGGTGTAGCCCGGACCCTCGATGTGGAACGTCGACCGGAGCAGGCTCGCGCCGAAGTCCTTCCGGAAGAAACCGATCTGCTGCCCGTCCTCGTCGGTGACGTCGTAGCCGGAGCC
This sequence comes from Nocardioides sp., assembly GCA_035691135.1. GTDB lineage: Bacteria > Actinomycetota > Actinomycetes > Propionibacteriales > Nocardioidaceae > Nocardioides. The sequence continues at coordinate 3,023 of DASSJR010000007.1, forward strand.
CAGGTCGATCGCCTGCCGGGCCTTGAACCCGAAGACCGGCCGGGTCTTGGTGTCGTCGCTGAAGAAGGTCACCTGCTCCTTGAACGCGAACTTCTTCTGCTCGGCCAGACCGTAGAGCTGCCCGAAGCTCCCGTCGGGGTTGGCGGCGTAGAGCTCGTAGCGGTTCGTCATCATCGCGAACCGCTGCCTGACGAAGAACATCGGCAGGTACATCTGCTGCGTCATGCGGGCGACCCTATCCATGCGACCGGGTCACGTGCGCCGTCGATGCCCTGCCCACAGTTCCGGGGTTTCGACGACGCTCGCTGGCGCTCGCTGCTCAACCACCGGAGGGTGGCCTACCGGCGCTCGCTGCTCAACCACCGGGCTGGCAGCGTCCGGTGGTTGAGCAGGGAGGCGCCCCAGCGCCGACCGTCGTCGAAACCCCCGCACTCGGGCAGCGCAGCAACCACTCCGTTCGTCACCCCACCTACCGGCGGTCGCTGCTCATTCTCCGGCGGCGAGCCGCTCGAGCTCCTCGTCCACCACTGCGGGGTCGAGCTTGGTGAACACCGGGGTCGGCTTCTCGATCCTGGTCCCGACCGCGATCGGCCGGTGGCGCCACGGCGGCGTCGCGGAGTAGTCACCGGTGATGATCGGGTAGACGTGGAGCCCGGCACCCTCGTCGGGGTCGAGATCCTCGACGTGCTCGACGTAGGGCATCGGCATGAACTCCCCCTCCCCGCCGAGCACCCGCCACACCTTGTTGGAGGAGTGCGGGAGGAACGGCGCCAGCAGGGTGTTGCAGTCGAGGACGCACTGGGCGGCCACGTGCAGCACCGTGGACAGCCGGTCGCGCTGCGCGTCGTCCTTCATCTTGTAGGGCTCGGTGACCGTGAGGTACTTGTTCACCTCGCCCACCGCCCTCATGGCCTCCGCGATGGCGGCACGGTGACGGTGCCGGCCGATCAGGTCACCGACGGTGTCGAAGGCGTCGCCCACCACCCCGAGGACCGCCTCGTCGACCGGGTCGAGGTCGCCCCGGGCCGGCACCTCGCCGAAGTTCTTCGCGATCATCGTCGCGGTGCGGTTGACCAGGTTGCCCCAGCCGGCGACCAGCTCGGAGTTGGTGCGCTGCACGAACTCCGCCCAGGTGAAGTCGGCGTCGGAGGTCTCCGGCCCGGCGGCGCTGATGAAGTAACGCAACGCGTCGGGCTGGTAGCGCGCCAGCATGTCGTGGACCAGGATCACGTGGCCCCGGCTGGTCGAGAACTGGCGGCTCTCCATGGTGAGGAACTCGCTCGACACCACCTCGGTCGGCAGCTGGAGGGTGCCGTACTCGCCGGGTGACCCACCGTGGTCGCCGCGGCCGTCGTACGCCAGCAGCTCCGCGGGCCAGATCTGGCTGTGGAAGACGATGTTGTCCTTGCCCATGAAGTAGTAGGAGAGGGACTCGGGGTCGTTCCACCACTCGCGCCAGCGCTCCGGCTCCCCCAGCCGCCGGGCCCACTCGATGGACGCGGAGAGGTAGCCGATCACCGCGTCGAACCACACGTAGAGCCGCTTGGGCTGGTCCCGCCATCCGTCCAGCGGGATCGGGATGCCCCAGTCGATGTCGCGAGTCATCGCGCGCGGCCGGATCTCGCCCAGGATGTTGCGGGAGAACTTGATGACGTTGGGCCGCCAGGTGCCGGACGCCTCTCGCTCGTCGAGCCACTCGCTGAGCGATCCGGCGAGCGCGGGCAGGTCGAGGAAGAAGTGCTGGGTCTCGACGAACTCCGGTGTCTCCCCGTTGATCTTGGACCGGGGGTCCTTCAGATCGGTGGGGTCGAGCTGGTTGCCGCAGTTGTCGCACTGGTCGCCGCGCGCGTCGGCG
>DASSJR010000008.1:0-8713 GCA_035691135.1 Nocardioides sp.
GACCGCTTCGGAGGTGCCTTCGGGGCACCTGCCTCGCAGCTCGACCGTGCGGACGTGACTCAGTCGAAGCTCGGCACGACCGTGACCTACACCCAGTCCTACAAGGGCGTCCCGGTGTTCGGCTCCATGCTGAAGGCCAACGTGGACAAGGCGGGCGACCTGACCTCGGTCAACGGCTTCGCCGTCCCGGGGCTGGACCTGTCGGTCGTGCCCCGCTTGTCCGAGGCCGACGCCGCCGCCCGTGCGGTCACGGCCGTCAAGGCGGACCCGCCCAGCCACGGCGAGACCCCGGCCTCGACGGACGGCCTGCGCGCCGCCTCCACGGACCTGGTCGTCTACCGCACCGGCGCCACCGCCGGCCTGCCCGGACACGACATGCTGGTCTACGTCGTCGAGGTCACCAACGGTTCCAACATCCGCGACATGGTGTTCGTGGACGCCAACAACGACAAGCTCGTCAACCGCTACTCGATGGTGCACGACGCGCTGGAGCGGCACCTGGTCGAGGCCAACGGGTCGTCCGACCCGGCCACGTTCACCGAGGTGTGGAAGGAGGGCGACCCGTTCCCGGGCACCCTCAACGAGGACCAGCAGAACGAGGTCGTCGGCACCGGTGAGGCGTACTGGTTCTTCAAGGACGTCTTCGGACGCGACTCCTACGACGCCCAGGGCCACTCGATGACGACCGTCAACAACGACGGACGCATCAACTGCCCCAACGCGAACTGGAACGGCAAGACCACCAACTACTGCAACGGCGTCACCGCCGACGACGTCGTCGCCCACGAGTGGGGTCACGCCTACACCGAGTACACGCATGGGCTCATCTACCAGTACCAGCCCGGTGCGCTCAACGAGTCCTACTCAGACATCTGGGGCGAGACCGTCGACCTGATCAACGGCCGGATGGACGAGGACGAGGGCGACATCCAGTCCAAGCGCCCCGACGGTCAGTGCTCGACGCACACCCCGGCCAAGCCGCTGCTCACCGTCAACAGCCCCGCGACGATCGCCAGGGACTGCGCGACCGGCGGCGCCGGGTTCGGGCCGCCCCTGAGCGGCACCGGCGTCACCGGCAACGTCGTCCTGGGTCTGGATGCCGACGAGAACGCCGGAACTCCCAGCGACCAGCCAACGAACCCGTTCGACACCGGCGGCAGCAAGTACGACGCTTGCAGCCCGTTCACGAACGCGGCCGACCTGGCCGGCAAGGTCGTGATGGTCAACCGTGGCGTCTGCGGCTTCGAGGTCAAGGCCCGCAACATCGATGCCGCCGGCGGCACCGGCGCCATCATCGCCAACCGCGACCCCGCGCCGCTCACCATGTCCGGCGACGCCGAACCCGACCCGTCGATCCCCAGCGTGTCGATCGGCAAGGACGACCGAAACGCAATCGCCGGAGTCATCGAGGGTTCCGGGGGAACTGTCAACGTGACCATGAAGGACGCCGGCGGTGACAGGTCCGACTCCTACCGGTGGCTCATCGGTGAGGACGCCGGCGCCTTCGGCAGCGCGATCCGCGACATGTGGACGCCGACCTGCATGGGCGACGCCGGCAAGGTGTCGGACGCCGAGTACTACTGCGGAACCGACGACGGCGGTGGCGTGCACAGCAACTCGGGTGTCTCCAACCACGCCTACGCGCTGCTCGTCGACGGTGGCAAGTTCAACGGTTTCGACATCAACGGCATCGGCCTGGAAAAGGCAGCGGCCATCTACTTCAAGGCGATGACCGACTTCCAGACCCCGACGACCGACTTCGAGGACCACGCGGATGCTCTGGACGCGGCCTGCACGGCGCTCACCGGCACCCAGGTCAAGGAGCTGACGGTGACGCCGAACGCGACGCCCGGCGTGGCCGGCCCGATCGAGGCGACCGACTGCGCCCAGGTGGCCGCAGTCAGCGACGCGGTCGAGTTCCGTGCCGAGCCGACGCAGTGCAACTACCAGCCGATGTTCAACCAGGATCGGCCGGCACTCTGCAACGCGGGCCAAAGCACCCAAACCGTGTTCAAGGAGGACTTCAAGAACGGCATCCCCGGCTCTTGGACCGCCGACCAGGAGATCGTCTACCCCGCGGGCGAGGGCGCACCCTGGGTCGCGAGGTCCAACGCACCGACCGGCAACGGTGACCCGCATCCGGGGGGCGTGGCGTACGGCCCAGCGCCCGACCAGGGAATCTGCGGTGGAACCGCTGGCGACTTCTCCAGCAGGGACGGCCTGATCAGCAAGGTCATCCTCATGCCCGACAACACCAAGGCACCCAAGCTCAGTTGGGACCACTACGTCGCCACCGAGGTCGGCTTCGACGGCGGCAACGTGAAGTACAGCATCAACGGCGGACCCTTCCAGGTCGTCCCCGCGGATGCGTACCTCAACAACGAGCCGGACCAGCTGGCCACGGGTGCCCAGGGCAACACCAACCCGATGGCCGGACAGCCGGGCTTCACCGGCACCGACGGCGGCGAGCCCTCCGGTTCCTGGGGCCAGTCGCAGGTGGACCTGTCGATGCTCAACGTGCGCGGCGGTGACGAGGTGCGGTTCCGCTTCGACATCGGCCGGGATGGCTGCGGTGGCAACGACGGCTGGTACGTCGACAACGTCGCGGTCACTCTCTGCAAGCTCAAGGGCAAGGGGAACTGATCGGCACGACAGAGATGGCGAGCAACCGCTGAGTCGCACGAGGCCCCGCCGGGTTCCGGCGGGGCCTCGTGCCGTACTTGGTTGAATTCCGCACTTCTCCCGGGGCGACACGGGGGGCTATCGTGGAGTCAGGGAGACGGAGCCGGTGGTGCAGCGCGGCCACCGGAGTGACTCACGTCTCCGGAAGGCCCAGCTGGTGAAGATCCTTACCCAGGCAAGTTGTCTCGCACTCGTAGGCGCCGGCCTCGCCGGCATCACTCTCACTCAGGCCTCCGCGGCACCCAATGCTCCTGCCGAGAGCCTCACCCAACAGATGAGGACCGAGGCCCAGGGCCCGGTGGCGCTCACGCCCGAGCCGGCGACGGGCAGGGTCGGGTTCGCCCGCGTGGCCCGGACCGGCGACCTCAGCCCCTCCGACGCGGCCCTGACGCGCACCGGCGCCGTCGACAAGGCGGATGCCTACCTCGACAAGTACGGCGCCGCTTTCGGCGCGGCGCCAGGTGAGCTTCGGCAGACCGGCGTGCGGTCCGACCAGTACGGCACCACGGTCCGCTTCCAGCAGGTGCACCAAGGGGTTCCGGTGTTCGGCTCCATGCTGCTCGCCCACGTCGACACCCAGGGTGACCTGACCTCGGTCAACGGCTACGCCGCACCGGGAATCAGCATGTCGATGACTCCGCGGTTGACCTCCGGCCAGGCCGCGGCCAACGCCGTTCGCGCGGTGCGGCTCGACCCGCCCGCCCACAACGGAGGAAAGGCGAACACCACCGGACTCCGGGCCGCGCACACCGACCTGGTGATCTACCGCACCGGCGCGATCCGCGACGTCGCGGGCGAGAACGTCCTGACCTACACGGTCGAGGTGACCAACCACAAGAACATCCGCGACATGGTGTTCGTCGACGCCAACGCCGGCAAGCTGCTCAACCGCTACTCGATGCTGGACGCCGCCCTCGACCGGCACGTCTTCGAGCAGCAGTTCACGCCCCGAGCAGAGGTGTGGGCCGAGGGCGACCCGTTCCCCGGCGACCTCACCGTGGACCAGCAGAACATCGTGCTCGGCTCCGGCGAGGCCTACTGGTTCTTCAAGAACGCCTTCGATCGTGACTCCTACGACGGCAACGGCGCCGCCATGAACACGGTCAACAACGATCCGCGGATCTCCTGCCCCAACGCGAACTGGAACGGCACGACCACCAACTACTGCAACGGCGTCACCTCCGACGACGTCGTCGCCCACGAGTGGGGCCACGCCTACACCGAGTTCACCCACGGCCTGATCTACCAGTTCCAGCCCGGGGCGCTCAACGAGTCCTACTCCGACATCTGGGGCGAGACCGTCGACCTGATCAACGGCCGGATGGACAAGGACGAGGGTGACATCGAGACCAAGCGGCAGGACGGCGTGTGCTCGGCACACACCCCGCTGGCCACCCTGGTCACCATCAACTCCCCCGCACCCATCGCCAAGAACTGCGACTCCGCCCCGGCCCAGTTCGGCCCGACCCTGACCGAGCAGGGCATCACCGGCGACGTCGTGCTGGCCGATGACGGACGGGCTGCCGACGGCAGCACGAGCAACGCCTGCTCGGCATTGCGCAACGGGAACGCCATCTCCGGCAACATCGCCCTCGTCGACCGCGGCACCTGCGCTTTCACCGACAAGGTCAAGAACGCCCAGGCGGCCGGCGCGGCCGCCGTGCTTGTCGGCAACAACGTCGCCGGCGCCCCGTTCGGCATGGCCGGCGCCGATCCCACGATCACCATCTCCTCGGTGATGATCGGCAAGGCCGACCGAGACCTCATCGTCGGCGAGCTCGCGAACGGCACGGTCAACGTGACCATGTCGCTCGACGCCGCGAACCGAGAGGACTCGTTCCGTTGGCTCATCGGTGAGGACGCCACCGCGTTCGGCGGCGCGATCCGCGACATGTGGTTGCCGACCTGCCTCGGCGATCCCGGCAAGGTCTCCGACGCGGAGTACCACTGCACGAGCGACGACAACGGCGGCGTGCACAGCAACTCCGGCGTCCCGAACCACGCCTACGCGCTGACCGTGGACGGCGGCACGTTCAACGGCCAGACCATCACCGGGATCGGACTCACCAAGGCAGCGGCGGTCTACTTCCGGGCGATGACCACCTACCAGACCCCGACCACGGACTTCGCCGACCACGCGGATGCCCTCAAGGCCGCCTGCGTGGATCTCGTCGGCGAGCCGCTGAACAACCTGAGCACGGCGCCCAACGCCAGCACCGTGTCGGCTCAGCGGATCAGGACGGCCGACTGCGCGACGTTCGACGCGGTCGCAGCCGCCGTGGAGCTGCGGCGTCCGCCGACCCAATGCAACTTCCAGCCCATGTTCCAGCCGGGGAACGGACCTGCCCTGTGTGGCCCGGGCACGACCACGCGGACCGTCTTCTCGGAGAACTTCACGGACGGCCTGGCGGGATGGGACCGCGCGGGCGAGGTCGTCAACCCGGGCGCCAGCGGCAAGGCGTGGGTTGCGAAGACCGGCGCCCCCACTGGCAACGGTGCCCCGCATCGCGGCAGCGTCGCGTACGGTGCGGCGCCCGACCAGGGACAGTGCGACGGCAGCGCTCAGGACTTCTCCTCGCGGGACTCGATCATCAGCCCGGCGATCAACATCCCGCAGGGCAGGGCCGTGGCGCGCAAGCTGTCGTTCGCCCACTACGTGGCGACCGAGCTCGGCTTCGACGGCGGGAACGTGAAGTACCGGACCGGCCCCCAGTGGAAGCTCATCCCGGCTTCGGCGTACATCTTCAACGGACCGGGCCAGCTCGAGACCGCGGCCGCCGGCAACACGAACCCGATGGCCGGTGAAGCGGCCTTCACCGGCACCGACGGGGGCGAGGTCACCGGTTCGTGGGGCACCTCGCAGGTGAACCTGTCGGCGCTCGGGGTCAAGGCGGGTCAGACCCTCCATCTCCGCTTCGACATCGGCCGGGACGGCTGCGGCGGCGTCGACGGCTGGTACGTCGACGACGTCAAGGTCACGGTCTGCGTCGACGGGGCCCGGAGCGCCGGCATCGTCGCGGGGCGGAGGAACTGACCACGCGGTACTGACATGATCACCCGGTGCAAGCCGAGGTGATCTGGGTCCTCCCGGCATTCTTCGCGCTCGTCGACTGGTACGCCGTCGCGCGCGAGGACCGCCGGACGGAGACCTGGGCCAAGCCGTTGGTCCTGTCCTCCCTCCTGGTCGTCGCCGTCGTGCTCGGGGCGACGAGCTCCACCGCCGGGATCTGGCTGCTCGTGGCGCTGGTCTTCGGTCTGCTCGGTGACGTGGCGCTGCTGTCGGACACACTCCCCCGCTTCCGTGCCGGCGTGGCGGCGTTCCTGGTCGGCCACCTGGCCTATCTCGCCTGCTTCGCGTCGCTCGGGCTGCTGATGCCGGCCTGGTCGTGGGCCGGGCTGGTGATGCTGGCAGCTGCGCTCTTCGCCACCCGCGGCGTCGTCCCGGCGACCCATCGGCTCGAGGGCCCGGCCCTGTCGGTGCCGGTGGCGGTCTACTCGGTGGTGATCGGGGCGATGCTGCTGTGCGCCTGGTTCACCGGTGTGCCGCTCGTGGCGCTCGGGGCCAGCGTCTTCGTCGTCAGCGACGCCGTACTCTCGATCGACCGGTTCGTGCGGCCGATCCCGCACGCACGGCTGATCCTGATGATCACCTACCACGTCGGACAGGCGCTGATCGTGGCCGGCGTGCTGACCGCCTGAGGTTGATCAGGCCTCGAGGACGATCGGGATGATCATCGGCCGCCGCCGGTGGGTGCTGTTGACCCAGCGGCCCACGACGCGGCGTACCGTCTGCTGGAGCTGGTAGGAGTCGTCCACGCCCTCGCGGACCGCGGCGTCGAGGGCGTCGATGATCGGTTGCTTGATCTCGTCGAAGGTCGAGTCGTCCTCGGCGAAGCCGCGCGCATGGATCTCCGGGCCGCCGGACACCTTCCCGCTGACCGAGTCGACGACGACGATCACCGAGATGAAGCCCTCCTCGCCCAGGATCCGGCGGTCCTTGAGCGATGCCTCGGTGACGTCGCCGATCGACGAGCCGTCGACGAAGACGTAGCCACAGTCGACCTTGCCCGCCACCCGGGCCACGCCGTCGACGAGGTCGACGACGACACCGTCCTCGGCGATGACGACGTTGTCGTGGGGGATGCCCGTCGAGCGCGCCAGTTCGGCGTTGGCGCGCATGTGCCTGATCTCGCCGTGGATCGGCAGGACGTTGCGCGGGCGGACGATGTTGTAGCAATAGAGGAGCTCTCCGGCGCTGGCGTGCCCGCTGACGTGGACCAGCGCGTTGCCCTTGTGCACGACGTTGGCTCCCCACCGCGAGAGCCCGTTGATGACGCGGTAGACGGCGTTCTCGTTGCCGGGGATCAGGCTCGAGGCGAGGATGACGGTGTCGCCCTCCTCGATGTGGACGAAGTTGTGGTTGCGCTGCGCGATCCGGCTCAGGGCACTGAGCGGCTCGCCCTGGGAACCGGTCGAGATCAGCACCTGGCGCTCCGGCGCGAGGTCGGCGAGTTCCTTGGCGTCGACCAGGACACCTGCCGGCACCCGCAGGTAGCCCAGGTCACGGGCGATCGCCATGTTGCGGACCATCGAGCGACCGACGTAGGCGACCTTGCGGCCGTGGGTGACCGCCGCGTCGAGTACCTGCTGGACGCGGTGCACGTGGGAGGCGAAGCAGGCCACGATGATCCGCTGCTGGCTCTGGTAGAAGACGCCGTCGAGGACCGGGCCGATGTTCTTCTCGCCCGTGGTGAAGCCGGGCATCTCGGCGTTGGTCGAGTCGGTCATGAACAGGTCCACGCCCTCCTCGCCGAGCCGGGCGAAGGCCCGCAGGTCGGTGATCCGGGCGTCGAGCGGCAGCTGGTCCATCTTGAAGTCGCCGGTGTGGAGCACCAGTCCGGCGCCGGTGCGGATCGCGACCGCGAGCGCGTCGGGGATCGAGTGGTTGACCGCGATGAACTCCAGGTCGAAGGGGCCGAAGCTGATCCGGTCGCCCTCACTCACCTTGTGGTTCACCGTCTCCCTCAGCCGGTGTTCGCGCAGCTTGCTCCCGAGGAGGGCCAGGGTCAGCTCGGATCCGACCAGCGGGAGGTCCTCGCGCTCGCGCAGCAGGAAGGGGACCGCGCCGATGTGGTCCTCGTGGCCGTGGGTGAGGACCACCGCCTCCACGCGGTCGAGCTGATCGCGAATGGGGTCGAAGTCAGGGAGGATCAGGTCGACGCCCGGGTGGTGGTCCTCGGGGAACAGCACCCCGCAGTCGACGATGAGTAGCCGTCCGTCGTACTCGAAGACGGTCATGTTGCGACCGATCTCGCCCAGCCCGCCGAGCGGGGTGATCCGCAAACCCCCGTCCGCCAGCTGCTCCGGTGTCGAGAGTTCGGGATGGGGGTGGGACATCAGACTCCTAGAGAAGGCCGGCCGCGGCGAGCCCGGTGCGCAGGGCCGCCACTTCGTCGTCGTCGAGCGGCACCAACGGCCCGCGGACGTTGCGGTTGTCGAGGACGCCGAGCAGCTGGAGCGCGGCCTTGGCCGTCGTGGCGCCGTAGTTGGGAACGCCCATGACGGCCTCGAATGCCGGCACCAGGCTGGTGTGGAGCCGCAGCGCCTCCGCGTGGTCACCGGAGAGGAAGGCGTCGATCATCGCCCGGAGGCGGACACCGGCGACATGGCCGACAACGCTGACCAGGCCGCAACCGCCGTAGGCGAGGTAGCCCAGGGTGGCGGCGTCGTCGCCGGAGTAGACGGCGTAGCCGAGGTCGACGAGGCGAGCCGAGCCCGGCAGATCGCCGGTGGCGTTCTTGACCGCGACGACGTGGGGCAGGTCGCGGAGCGCTGCGTAGGTGTCCAGGGCGATCGCCGTGACGGTGCGCGGCGGCACGTCGTAGAGCATCACCGGCAGGTCACTGACGCCGGCGACGCTTCGGAAGTGCTCGAGCACGCCGGCCTGGCTGGGCTTGTTGTAGTAGGGCGTCACCAGCAAGAGCCCATCGGCGCCGACTTTCGCAGCCTGCTCGGCGAGCTCAACGGAGTG
>DASSJR010000009.1:0-9002 GCA_035691135.1 Nocardioides sp.
TTCGAGGTCTCCATGACCGACGCCTGGGTGTGGGACATGTACCGGCCCGCCCGGTTCGCCAAGAACGTCAAGGTGCTGACCTTCAAGGACGTCAACGTCGAGGAGCTGAGCCCCTCCGACATCGACCCGCCGAAGGGCTGAGCGGCGCTCCGGTCTGGTCCGGCGACCCCGCCGGGGCGCGCCCGGGTTTGATCGATCGTCTGACAGGAGCGGGCCCCGCCCCTAGCATTTCGGTCTGTTGGCCGTTCGTATTCTCGGTATCGAAGGGTGGGGGCCATGCTTTGGGTGACCCGCGCGCTCCGCCGCCGCGACGAACGCGGCGCTTCAGCCGTCGAGTTCGCGCTCGTCGTTCCGCTCCTGCTCATGTTCCTCTTCGGGATCATCTCGACCGGAATGACCTTCTCGGACCACCTCGCCGCCACCAACGCGACCCGCGAGGGCTCCCGCTACGGCGCGGCGACCAACTACACCGCGGCCACCTGGGCCGCCTCGGTGAAGGAACGCGTGAGGCAGGTCTACTTCAACGCCGGTGAAACGGTCACCGACGACCAGATCTGCGTCAAGCTGGTCACGGCCTCAGGCACCACGCCCGTCCAGTCCATCGGTGCCAACTGCGGCACCGCGCCGAGCGCACCGTCCAGCATGGGGGCCGGCACCTGCGCGGTGCTGGTCTGGATGCGGCGCCCGGCCGAGATCGAGCTCGTCGCCCTTCCCTCCCTCAGCCTTCACATCGGTGCGGAGTCGGTCGCCTACTACGGCCGGGAGGTGGCACCGACGTGCCTCGCACCCTGACCCGCCACTGGGCTCGGGAACGCGACGAGCGCGGCGCCGTGGCCATCCTCGTGGCCCTGTCGCTCACCGGACTCCTCGTCGTCACGGCCATGGTCCTCGACTTCGGCCTCGTCCGGATCGACCGCCAGATCGACCGGTCCGCCGCCGATGCCGCGACGCTGGCCGGGCTCCACGGCCTCAACACGGGCGACGGGGTACCTCACCCCTATGCCGGGGTGTGCACGGCGGTGAAGTACCTCCAGGCCAACAGCGACCGGTTCACGGGCATCAACACGAGCTCCGGCTGGAGCAACGGGCTCGGCGCCGCCCAGGCCGACGGCTGCAGCAACATCGCGCTGCGCAACATCACCTGCAAGCCCGGCGACAAGTCGTCGTGGGCGAAGTGGCATTGGGTTGGAACGGTGGACGGAGTCGGCCTCGATGTCACCATCCAGAGCGGCTACGACCTCGCGGCCAACCAGTGGCAGGAGGACGCCCTGACGGCCACGCACGGCGACAACGGCGACCCGGCGTACGCGGGTTGCGACCAGCTCGCCGTCACGATCGCGCAGCACCGGAAGCCCGGTCTCGGAAGCCTGGCGACGTCGTCGGACCTCAGCACCGCGATCCGATCGGTCGGCCGGGTCAAGCCTGTCCCGGGAGACAGCGCACCCGCGATGCTGCTCCTCAAGCGAACCGGCTGCCCGGTCCTCAAGACCGGATCCAGCGGTGGTAGCTCCTTCGTCCACGTCGAGGGGGCGATCGCGCCCAACGGCAAGACCCAGCCCGGCACCATCCACAGCGACAGTGACGGTGTCGGGTGCAACGGCAGCAACAACGGCTGGGTCTACGGCGGCCTGGCCAACAACGGCATCACCGCCTACGCCGCACCGCTGGCGTCGAACCCCACCGCCGCGGATCCGACCAAGCCCGGTTCCGTCACCTCCGTGGCGGCCGCCAACGGCATCACGGGCACCCCCATCCGCGACTCGTTGAACTTCGTCTACGGCAGCACGGCCCTCAATGGCACGGGTGGGGCCAAGACCGAGGTCACGGGGCGGAGCCTGGTGACCCGCCGGCTGGTGGATGAGCGGTTCTTCGACGGCGTCAGGCCGGCGATCGGGGGGGCGAACACCGTCTTCGCCAGTGGGGCTTCGGGGCCACCGGCGGGGTGGGCAAAGTTCCCGGCGAGCGTTCCTGACCCCTGCAAGCCGACCCAGGCCAACATCAACGCGCTCGCCCTGGGCGTCAACGACAAGCTCTACATCGACTGCAACGGCAGGTTCGTGGGCGACAACGGGGGGCTCACGTTCAATGCTGGCACGATCTACTTCCGCGGCTGGGTGAACGCCAGCGGGCCGGTGAGGCTGCAGAACGCTCACCACGTCTACATCGGCTCCAAGGACTCGTCAGGGTCGGCGATCAGCCTGGGCACCGGTGCAGAGTTCCAGATGCACACCAACGGCTTCACCGATGCCACCGGCAACTGCACCACCGGCCAGAACCCCGGCAAGGCGGTCCTGTTCGTGCGCGACGGGCAGTTCAAGGAGACCAGTGGCCTGCTCCGGATGTGCCGCACGACCGTGATGATGATGGGCGGCAGCACCACCGGCTGCGTGCCGACACTGGCGGGCACCGCGCCCAACCTCCTGACGCCCTGCGGCGGCCTCGGCACCGGTCAGTTCACCCAGACGGGTGGCGGCATCGACTGGACGGCACCCGACACCATGGACGCAACCACCGATCCGGCGACGGGTGACCCTCTGCCGAGCGCGATCATCGCCTGGCACGATGTCAACGGAATGGAGGATCTCGCCCTCTGGAGCGAGAGTGGCACCAACAGCAGCACCAACTTCAGCATGACCGGGGGCGGCCTGTTCCGCGTGCGTGGCGTCTTCATGGTGCCCAACGCCGGGCCGTTCATCATCAGCGGTGGGGCCAGCCTGAACCTCACCAACGCCCAGTACGTCGCGAGCAGCATCGAGCTGAACGGTTCCGGCACCAACATCACCATGCGGGTGGACCCCAACGCGGCGGTGACCCTGCCAGACCAGGGACTCGTCGGACTCGTCCGGTAGGGACGTCGGCCACCTTCCGTCCACAGGCACGGCTCCCGCCACCCGTTTCCACAGGCGCTTGCTCGACGCGTCGCCGCTGTCCCCCGCCCGCGACACGCTGGCCCGCGAGGAGGTCAGCCGATGACGGACACCGCGATGAGCACACCGACGCACTCGGCCCGAAGTGGCCACAACCGGGCCCTGGGCGACTACGGAGAACGAGTCGCGGCCCGACACCTCACCGAGCAGGGGATGGTGGTGCTGGACCGCAACTGGCGCTGCGACGAGGGTGAGCTCGATCTCGTACTGCGCGACGGGCCGGCGCTGGTGGGTTGTGAGGTCAAGACCCGCACCAGCCTGGCCCACGGCTCGCCGCACGAAGCAGTCACCGACGCCAAGCTCGCGCGGCTGCAGAGGTTGCTGCAGCGCTGGATGCGCGATCACGACGTCCACCCTGCCGAGACCCGGATCGACCTGGTCGCGGTCCTGCGGCCGAGGCGAGGGCCGGCACTGCTCGAACACGTGCGGGGGATCGGCTGATGCCCGTGGCGTCCACACCCACGATCGCCCTCGACGGTGCCGTGGGACACCTGGTCGACGTCCAGGCCGACGTCTCCCAGGGGCAGGCGGGACTCACCCTCGTCGGCCGCTCCGACGTCTCGCTCAACGAGGCACCCCACCGGTGCCGGATGGCGGTCCACAACTCCCACCTGATCTGGCCGGCCAGCCGCAGGATCACGATCCTGCTGTCACCGTCCGACCTCCCCAAGCGCGGCACCCACTTCGATCTGGCGATCGCGCTGGCGGTCCTCAAGGCTGACGGGCAGCTGCCTGCTGTCGACCTGTCCGCTTCGGTCTTCATCGGGGAGCTCACCCTCAGCGGCGGTCTCCGATCGGTTCCGGGCGTGCTGCCGATGGTGCTCGCGGCCGCTCGGCGGGGCATCCGCCGGGTCTTCGTCCCCGAGCCACAGGCCCACGAGGCGGCGATGGTCCCTGGCCTGACCGTCTTCGGCATGCGTTCGCTGGGCCAGGTCGTGGCCGAGCTCTCGGGAGAGGAAGTGCCCGATGCGCCGCCGGTCGCAGCGATGTCCGGCGGCCGGCTGCTGTCCTGGCGCGGTGAGCAGCGTCTCGACGAGGTGGACCTCGCCGACGTGCACGGCCTGGAGGAGGCCCGGTTCGCGGTCGAGGTCGCGGCCGCAGGCGGCCACCACCTGCTGCTCTCCGGCCCCAAGGGCTGTGGCAAGACCACGCTCGCCGAGCGGATCCCCGGCGTTCTCCCGGATCTGACGGTCGAGGAGTCGATCGAGGTCACCGCACTCCACTCCCTGGCCGGGGCGCTCGCAGAGGGCGATGGCCTGATCCGGCGTCCTCCGTTCTCGGCACCTCACCACGACGCGAGCAAGGCGAGCATCCTCGGCGGTGGCAGCGGCCGCGTCCGCCCCGGGGAGGTGAGCCGCGCCCACTCCGGGGTGCTGCTGCTCGATGAGTTTCCCCTTCTGCGCACTGACGTGATCGACGCCCTGCGCCAACCCCTCGAGAGCGGCGAGGTGACCATCGCCCGGGGGGAGGAGTCGGTCACCTATCCGGCGCGCGGCATCGTCGCGTTCGCGGCCAATCCTTGCCCCTGCGGCGACTACCGGGCCGATGCCCGCGAGAACCGCTGCACCTGCCAGGAGAAGCACCGCCGCGACTACGTCCGACGGGTGCGCGGACCGATCACCGACCGGATCGACATCACGCGACATCTGCTCCCGGTCCGGCCCCACGACGAGCGCGACCGATGGGCCGTCCCCGAGACCTCCGCCGCCGTGCGCGAGCGGGTGGTCGCGGCGCGGGCCCGCCAGGCTGCGCGCTACGCCGACCGGGGCTGGCGCCTCAACGCACACGTCCCCGGACCGGCCTTGCTCCGGGAGTGGCCGCTGTCATCCGCGGCGCAACGCATCGTCGACGACGGCATGTACAGGGGAGGGCTCAGTCGGCGCGGGGCGACGCGGGTTCAGCGTCTCGCCTGGACGGTCGCCGATCTCGCGGGCGCCGACACACCCTCTGTGGAACACACCCGGACGGCCCTCGCGCTGCGGCAGGGGGAGCCGCTGCACACCGCCGCGATCCGGAGGGTCTCGTGATCGATGACCGGTTGGCCAGGGCGGCCCTCAGCCGGCTGACCGAGCCCGCCGACCTCCGGGTCGCCAACGCCCTGGCCCAGGTGGGCGCGATCGGGCTCTACGAGCACATCCTGGCCTGCCGGGCGCAGGACGGTCTGGGAGCCGACGCTGCAGTCCGGCTGGAGACGGTCGACCCTGCGCGCGAGCTGGAGCAGGCGGAGCGCCTCGGCATCCGCTTCGTCATTCCGGGCGACGCCGAGTGGCCGTCCCAGCTCGACGACCTGGCCCACTCCGAACCGGTGTCGGAGCTCGGCGGCGTCCCGCTCGGGCTCTGGGTCCGAGGTCCGCTCGGCCTCGATCAACTGGTCGAGTCGACCGCCATCGTGGGATCCCGCACCTCGACGACCTACGGCGAACACGTCGCCCGTGAGGTCGCCGCCGGCGTCGCCCGCGCTGGCCACTGCGTGGTCTCTGGCGCGGCGTTCGGGATCGACCAGGCAGCCCATCGTGGCGCCCTTGCGCTGGACCATCCCTCGGTCGCCGTGCTCGCGTGCGGAGTGGACCGCCCCTACCCCAGCGCACACCGCAGCCTCATCGACCACATGGCTCAGGTCGGCGCGGTCGTCTCCGAGGTCCCGTTGGGTTGTGCGCCGCTGAAAGTCCGGTTCCTGGCTCGCAACCGCCTGATCGCGGCACTCACCCGGGGCACCGTCCTGGTCGAGGCGGCAATCCGCAGCGGCGCCCTCAACACCGCCGGGTGGGCCGAGAGCCTGTCCCGACCGCTGATGGGGGTGCCGGGCCCGGTCACCAGCGCCCAGTCGCAGGGCGTCCACCTCTGGATCCGGCGGGGTGCCGCCAGCCTCGTGACCGGCCCCCAAGACGTCCTGGAGGTGATCGGCGGCATGGGCGACCACCTCCTCGAACCTCCGCGCGAGCCCCAGCGACCACGTGACCGGCTCAACCGCCGCCACCATCGGGTGCTGGAAGCGGTTCCGGTGCACCAGCCCGCGCCCCTGGCCTCGATCGCCGCGACGGCAGGTGTCGGGCTGCTGGAGGTGCAGGGGGCTCTGACCTATCTGGCCACCCAGGGCTTCGTGGTCCGGGCCGGAGCCGGCTGGCGGCTCGCCGAGGCGGCGCGGCCATGATCCCCCAAGGGAGGAGGTGGGGCTCCTAGACTCGCCGCCATGACCGAGCAGGGCACGGAGCAGGCCGAGGCCGGGCTGCCCGAGTCGTTCGCGTGCGTTCTCGGCGACTACGAACGCCACCTCGTCGCGGAGCGGGACCTGACCTCTCACACGGTTCGCGCCTATGTCGCCGACGTGGCCGGGCTGCTCGAGCACGCCCGGCGGCTCGGGCTCGACGACCTGGCCGGACTCGACTTACGGACCCTGCGCAGCTGGCTCGCCAACCAGCAGACAAGGGGCAACTCCCGCACCACCCTCGCCCGTCGGGCCACCGCCGCACGGGTCTTCACCGCCTGGCTGGCCCGGACCGGTCGGGTCGAGGTCGACGTCGGCGCGAGCCTGGCCTCGCCGAAAGCCCACCGGTCCTTGCCGCCCGTCCTGCGGTCCGACGAGGCGCGCGACCTGATCAAGGTGGCCGCGGAGCTCGCCGACGACGGCAGTCCGACCGGGCTTCGCGACGTGGCCATGCTGGAGCTGCTGTATGCCACCGGGATCCGGGTCGGCGAGCTCGTGGGCCTCGACGTCGACGACGTGGACCGAGAACGCCTGGTCGTCCGGGTCCTCGGCAAGGGCCGCAAGGAGCGGTCAGTGCCCTACGGACACCCCGCCGCCCAAGCGCTGGAGCGCTGGCTGGCCCTCGGGCGGCCCCAGCTGCGGGTCGAGGGCGCAGGTGGGGCGTTGTTCCTCGGAGCCCGGGGGAGGCGCATCGACCAGCGCGCCGTGCGCACGCTCGTCCACCGACGCATCGCCGACGTACCTGGCGCGCCCGACATCGGGCCGCACGGGCTGCGACACACCGCGGCGACCCATCTGCTGGAGGGAGGAGCCGACCTGCGATCGGTCCAGGAGCTTCTCGGGCATGCCTCTCTGGCGACGACGCAGCTCTACACCCATGTCACGACCGACCGGCTGCGCAAGGCCTACCGGCAGGCGCACCCGCGGGCCTGAGCGCCCGGACCCACCCCTAGACCGGGGAGATCGAGGCCAGCCCCACGCTCGCGGCGGCCTCGATCAGCGGTCGGTCGTAGGCGACCAGCACGTCGGCCTCGGCGCGCATCGCGGTGATCAGGTGAAGGGCTTCGAGACTGCGCAGGCCCCGGACCGGCAGCAGCCCGGCCATCGCGAAGTGGGACCGGACCGGGTCGATGAGGTTGATACCGGCGAGAATGCTGGTCGCGAGGATCTGGGGCGCACCCTGCTCGGCTGCGATCCGTCGCAGCTCTGTCTCGATCATGACGCTGGAGACGATCGTGGCGTGCTGGGACATCTCGTCCAGGTAGAACTGGAGGGTTCCGGTCTCGGGGTGCTCGAGGAGAAGTCGGAGCGCGGCCGACGTGTCGAGGTAGAGGATCACACTCGCGGCTCGCGGAACTCGTCGAGCAGCTCAGGGGCCGGCTTACCTTCAGCCTTGATCGGCGTGACCTCGGTCCACCCCCCATGCCGGGTGGCGGGACGGATTCGGAGCGTCGTCGCTACGGGTGGGGAGAGGATGGCGACCACTTCGCCGTTGTTGGTGATCTCGTAGGTGGCGCCTGCGGCGACCTCTCGCAATATCTGGGAGCTGTTGCTCCTCAGTTCACGGTGTGGAATCCGCTCCATCAGACATTCCTCCCCCGAAGAATCCGACCGCTTTCAATCATGGTAGCAACGCGGACCCCCACGAGGAGTACGTCTGCGAGAGCGACCTCGGAGCCAGCGGGACGACTGGTCTGGTCGGTTCGTCGCGCCACAACGGGAGCAACCGGACGGGGCCTCCGCCGACCAGGTCGAGCGGGTCGAGGTAGACCTCACCGCGCAACCAGCCCCAGTGGAGGCAGGCGCGTGGGAAGCAGTGGGAGCCGAACAGCTCGAGCTGCCCGAGCCGACCACCGGCGGCCACCGACTCGCCCACCTCGACGGCCGCGGAAACCGGCTCGTAGGTGGTGCGGGTGTCACCGTGGGAGACCACGACGACACCGCGCCCGGCCAGGGTCCCGGCGAAGGTCACCCGGCCCGGCAAGGCGGCCAGGACCGGCTGCCCTGCCGAGCCGAGCACGTCGACGCCCCGGTGGCCCGAACCCCATGGATCGAGCGGGGGATCGAATTCAGCGACCACGTCGGGACTCGGTCGCAGGGGCCACTCGCCGACCTCATCCACGTCCCGCGGGGCGCCGAGCGCCGGCACCGGCACCAGGGCCGGCACCACGCTCAGGACGACGACC
Organism: Nocardioides sp.; assembly: GCA_035691135.1. GTDB lineage: Bacteria > Actinomycetota > Actinomycetes > Propionibacteriales > Nocardioidaceae > Nocardioides. The sequence continues at coordinate 8,319 of DASSJR010000009.1, forward strand.
AGCACCAGCCCGGGGACGCGGGTCCCTTCGAGACGGTCGCGGGGCGACCTCCTCAGGACAAGCAGGAGGGGGGTTGGCCCACGGAGGAGTGACATGACCCGACCCTGCCCGGCCGCGCCGCGGCGTGGGAGGAGGTGGGTGCCAGGCTGTGGAGAACCGCCATCGAGGGATGCATGTGGAGGCCAGGTGGCCCTACTCACCGCCGATTGGCGGGCGCGACCGGCGCTCGACTACGCTGTCATGCAGCAATCCACCCGGATTGACTTCGCACGCTTGCAGACCGCGGACCGAGCCGCTCCGGCCCGGACCGCCCGCGGGCGTAGGTCCATCAGGTCCCGATCCCCGGATCGGGTGGGACCCGCGCGCGAGCGTCAGGGCAGTCGGCACCCGTCGGCTGCGACAACCGAGAACAACGGAGTGCGCGACCGGCCGACCCTGATTCAAGGGCGGCGACAACGGCACGTGGCTCCACCACAGGAGATCAGATCCATGGCAGTCGTCACCATGCGCCAGCTGCTCGAGAGCGGCGTCCACTTCGGACATCAGACCCGACGCTGGAACCCCAAGATGAAGCGCTTCATCATGACCGAGCGCAACGGCATCTACATCATCGACCTGCAGCAGTCGCTGGCCTACATCGACCGCTCGTACGCCTTCATCAAGGAGACCGTCGCCAAGGGCGGC
>DASSJR010000010.1:0-8077 GCA_035691135.1 Nocardioides sp.
GTACCGCGGACCGGCCATCGAGGAGCTCTCGATGGAGGCCCGGATGACGGTCTGCAACATGAGCATCGAGTGGGGGGCGAAGGCCGGCCTGATCGCACCCGACCAGACGACGTTCGACTACATCGAGGGTCGCCAGGCCGCGCCGAAGGGCGACGAGTGGGAGGCCGCGGTTGAGCACTGGCGCAGCCTGGTCACCGACGAGGACGCGGAGTTCGACGAGGAGATCGTGCTCGACGCGTCCACGATGACGCCGTTCGTCACCTGGGGCACCAACCCCGGGCAGGGTGTTCCGCTCGGCGGCCGTGTCCCGCAGCCCGAGGACTACGACGACCCGCAGGACCGCATCGCTGCCGAGAAGGCGCTGCACTACATGGGCCTCGAGGCCGGCACACCCATGCGGGAGGTCAAGGTCGACACGGTGTTCGTGGGCTCGTGCACCAACGGCCGGATCGAGGACCTGCGCGCGGCGGCGGAGATCGTCAAGGGCCGTCACGTCGCCGCCGACACCCGACTGCTCGTGGTCCCCGGTTCGGTCCGGGTGCGACTTCAGGCGGAGGAGGAAGGTCTCGACGTCGTCTTCAAGGAAGCGGGCGGTGAGTGGCGGGGTGCCGGTTGCTCGATGTGCCTGGGCATGAACCCCGACCAGCTGGCACCGGGCGAACGCAGCGCCTCCACGTCCAACCGCAACTTCGAGGGCCGCCAGGGCAAGGGTGGTCGCACCCACCTGGTGTCCGTGCCGGTCGCTGCGGCGACCGCCATCCGCGGCACGCTCTCCTCGCCCTCGGACCTGGAGGACTGACATGGAGAAAATCACGGCCCACACCGGCATCGGCGTCCCGCTGCGTCGCAGCAACGTCGACACCGACCAGATCATCCCGGCGGTCTACCTGAAGCGGGTCACCCGCACCGGGTTCGAGGACGGCCTCTTCGCGGCCTGGCGCGGCGACCCGGCATTCGTCCTCAACCAGGAGGCCTACACCGCCGGCTCGGTCCTCGTCGCCGGCCCGGACTTCGGGACCGGCTCGTCCCGCGAGCACGCGGTGTGGGCGTTGCAGAACTACGGATTCAAGGCGGTCATCTCCCCGCGCTTCGGCGACATCTTCCGCGGCAATGCGGGCAAGTCGGGACTGGTGGCTGCCCAGGTCGACGAGAAGGTCGTGCAGCGGTTGTGGGACCACCTCGAGTCGGAGCCCGGCGCGGTCGTCACCGTCGACCTGGAGTCCCGGACAATCAGTGCCGGTGAGGGTCCTGATGCGATCAAGGACTCCTTCGACATCGACGACTACACGCGGTGGCGACTGCTCGAAGGGCTCGACGACATCGACATCACGTTGTCCCATGACGATGACATCGCGGCGTACGAGTCAACGCGTCAGAAGTGGAAGCCAGCCACTCTTTGACCCTTTCGCAACGCCGAATCTCCAACCAGGGATGCGATCTGGGCGTTTCGAGGTGGGTGCTGACGCCTGGCTCCACCGCTTTTCGTCCAACGGGGGTGTTGAAGAAACACCCGCGGATTGCGGCGTTTTTGATTGTGACAATGGCCACGAAACCCTAGCGTGCGTTGAAGAAACGTCGAGCACGGGCTCGGCCTCATAGGTTCATTGGAAGGGAAGCTAGTGAACAAGTCACAGCTCATCGACACGCTGGCAGCGCGTTTCGACGGAAACCGCAAGGCAGCCGCCCATGCGCTCGAGTCCGTTCTGGACACGATCACGCGCGAAGTGGCCAAGGGCGAAAAGGTCGCAATCACGGGCTTCGGCTCGTTCGAGAAGCGTGTGCGGAACGCCCGAACGGTCCGCAACCCGCAGACCGGCCAGAGCATGAGGTCGAAGAAGAAGGCGGTGCCGAAGTTCACCCCTGGTGCTGACCTGAAGAACGTCATCTCTGGGGCGAAGAAGCTGCCGAAGCTGACCGTCGCAGCCGCAGCGCCGACTGCCAAGAAGGCCACCGCCACCACCAAGAAGGCCGCCGCCGCGGCCAAGTCGGCGGCCACGGGCAAGAAGGCGCCTGCGAAGAAGACCGCGGCGAAGAAGTCGACGGGTGCGAAGAAGACCGCGGCGAAGAAGTCGACCGGCGCGAAGAAGACCGCGGCGAAGAAGTCGACCGGCGCCAAGAAGACCGCGGCGAAGAAGTCGACCGGCGCCAAGAAGACCGCGGCGAAGAAGTCGACCGGCACGAAGAAGACCGCGGCCAAGAAGTCGACCGGCACGAAGAAGACCGCGGCCAAGAAGTCGACCGGCACGAAGAAGACCGCAGCGAAGAAGTCGACCGGCGCCAAGAAGACCGCGGCCAAGAAGTCGACCGGCGCCAAGAAGACGGCCAGGAAGACGGCCAAGAAGGCCTGAAGTCGCACGCAGGTCAGGGTGGGTCGCCGGTACCGGCGACCCACCCTGCGGCTATTTCCAGGGCACTGGTGTGGCGGCCGACACCAAGCCGGAACACCTGGCGCAGATCGTCGAGGTCGTCCACGTCCTGGCGCAGGGACTCCAGGCCGCCCTTCACCGCGACGGCGCCGGCCTGCAGGTGCGCGTCGCGGGAGCCCGGACCGAAGCGAGGGTCGAAGGCGTCGCGCGGCGCGGCGTACATCGTGGTCCCGCTGCCAGCGGCGTCGGCGACGAAGGCCGGAGCTTGCACCGGAAGGCTGTCGAGCGCCGACTCCAGGTCGGCGGGCCGAAGCGCCGGAAGGTCCGCACACACCGCCACGGGTGAGAGCTGCGGCCAGCGACGAACGGCCTCGGCAGCCCCGAGGCGCAAGCAGGCGTTGAGATCACCCGTGACCCCGTCGGGCACCGCCTCACAGCCGAGTGCGGCCAGTCGCCGGGAGAACGCGGCGTCGTCGGTGACGGCCAGGACGGCTCCGACACCGGGAGTTGCGAGACATGCGGACACGGTGTCGAGTGCGAAGGCGACCGCGAGCTCGCGACGCAGCTCTGGGGAAGGCACGACCAGCCGGGACTTTCCCACGGCCGGCGGCTTCACCGGCACCAGCACGACGTGACCCTGATCCTTCATCGCCCCGATCCTGTCAGGGATCCCCGCAGCGATCCGCGAGTGGTGTCGCGTCACGCCCGGTCAGGGAGACCCGACCGAGTAGCCTGCACTCGACGCAGGGTGCGTCCGGCCGGCACTCGGCCCGGTGACCATCGAGGGGCGAGGGTGAAGGTTCGCAAGGTCCAGCAGAAGCGTGGCTGGGCGATCGACCTGGCGGTCGTGATCCTCAAGCCCGCCCTGTTCTCGACCACGCGGCGCACCTGGATCGACGGCGAGAAGATCCCGGCCGAGGGCGGGTGCATCGTGGTCGTCAACCACATGTCGCACGTCGATCCCCTGTTGACCGCGTTGTTCGTCTACGACCACGGGCGGATCCCGCGCTATCTCGCGAAGTCTGGGCTGTTCAAGAACAAGCTCCTGGCCAACTTCCTGACGGCTGCCGGCCAGATCCCCGTCGAACGGCTCAGCCGCACCGCCATCGGCGCCTACGACGCAGCCGTCGCAGCCGTGCGCGCCGGAGAGTGCGTCATCGTCTATCCCGAGGGCACGCTCACCCGGGACCCCGACCTGTGGCCGATGACCGGCAAGAGCGGAGCCGCCCGCATCGCGCTCGAGACCGGATGCCCGGTGATCCCGGTCGGCCACTGGGGCGTGCAGGAGATCCTGGCGCCGTACTCCTCGAGGCCTCATCTGTTCCCGCGCCAGCACGTGACCATGAAGGCCGGGGATCCCGTCGACCTCCGCGACCTGGTGGGGAAGACGCGGAGCACGGAGGCCATCAACGCGGCGACGGCGAGGATCATGGCCGCCCTCACCGCGATCGTCGAGGAGCTGCGCGGCGAGACCGCGCCGGCCGAGCGCTTCGACCCCCGCCGGATGGGCGTTCAGCAGATCGGCAACCCCAACAAGCGCAAGGGGCGCAAGAAGGACACGGAAAAATGAGCAAGGTCGCGGTCTTCGGGGCCGGCTCGTGGGGAACCGCGTTCTCCATCGTGCTGGCCGACGCCGGCAACGAGGTCAAGATCTGGGGTCGTCGCGAAGAGGTCTGCGCGACCATCAACGAGCGGCACCAGAACACCGACTACCTGTCCGGCATCGATCTCCCCCGGACCGTCTCGGCCACCCACGACCCGGAAGAGGCCGCAGCGGGCGCCGAGGCGGTCTTCATGGTGGTGCCGTCCCAGACCTTTCGCGAGAACCTCGAGGAGTGGGCGGATGCGCTGCCCCGAGAGGTCCCCCTGGTCTCCCTGATGAAGGGCGTGGAGCTCGGCAGCCTGAAGCGGATGAGCGAGGTGATCGAGGAGGTCACCGGCGCCGGACCGGAGCGGGTCGCCGTCGTCAGCGGCCCCAACCTGTCTGCGGAGATCGCCCGCCGCGAACCGGCGGCCTCGGTGGTCGCCTGCACCGAGGAAGAGGTCGCGAAGCGGCTCCAGGCGATGTGCCACTCACCGGCGTTCCGTCCCTATACGAGCGTCGACGTGCTCGGCTGCGAGCTGGGTGGCGCCTACAAGAACGTCGTCGGTCTCGCGGTCGGGATGGCCGTCGGGCTGGGGTTCGGCGACAACACCACCGCATCGGTGATCACCCGCGGCCTCGCGGAGACCGCGCGGCTGGCCACCGCGCTCGACGCCAACCCGTTGACCCTGATGGGCCTGGCTGGCCTCGGCGACCTGGTCGCGACCTGCTCCTCACCGCTCTCGCGCAACCGGACCTTTGGCGAGAACCTCGGCAAGGGGATGACCACCGAGGAGATCTACGCGAGCACGCGTCAGGTCGCCGAGGGTGCGAAGTCGTGCTCCTCCCTGCTCGCCCTGGCCCGGCGCACCGGCATCGACGCGCCGATCGCCGAGCACGTGGACTCCGTGGTCGCCGGCAAGATCACGGCGCGCGAGATGATGGACGCCTTCATCCGCCGCGAGACCAAAGCAGAGACGGACTGAGCAGCGGCCCGCGAGGAACGAGCGGGCCGCGTGGGCTCAGGAAGGTTGAGCAAGCGACGCGACCGAGGAACGAGGTCGCGCGAGCGGGTCGAAAACCCGGTGAGACGAAAGCGAACCTGCCGGGCGAGTCAGCCAGTCAAGTCGTCGAGCGCCGTCTCCAGGTCCGCCCACAGGTCGTCGACGTCCTCGATCCCGACCGACATCCGCACCAACGCGTCGGGGATCGTGGCCGGTTCGGTCTTCCACCGCCGACGCCGCTCGAACGTCGACTCCACACCACCGAGCGACGTCGCATGCACCCACAGCTTCGTCTTGTGGGTCAACAGGTCGGCGGCCAGCGCGCCCTGCTCGAGCACGATCGCGACGATCCCGCCGAAGCCCGGGTAGCGCACCTCCTCGACAGCCGGGTGGGCCGACAACCTGCGCGCCAGCTCGGCGGCATTGGCCTGGGAACGCTCCACGCGCAGGTGGAGCGTGCGCAGTCCGCGCAGGGCGAGCCACGCCTCGAGGGTTCCGGGAATCGCACCCACCAGGTCGCGCCGACCCTTCAGGACGTCGTACAGCTGGTCGTCGCGGGTGACGATCGCGCCGAGGAGCGCGTCACTGTGGCCCGCGATGAATTTCGTCGCCGAGTGCACGACGAGGTCGACCTCCGTCTCGAGCGGGCGCTGCAACAGGGGAGTGGCGAAGGTGTTGTCGACGACGACGTAGGCACCGGCCTCGTGGGCGGCGGCCCGGATCGGGGCGATGTCGGCGATCTCGAGGGCCGGGTTCGTGGGGGACTCCAGCCAGACCAGCGCCGCGTCCTCGCAGGCCGCGACCACCGCGTCGGTGTCGGTGATGTCGACCAGCTCGGCCTGCAGCCGGCCCCGGGCCTCGAGGTCGGCCAGCTGCATCACCGTGCCGTTGTAGGCGTGCCGGGGGGCCACCACTCGGCTGCCCTGGCCGACGAGGTCCAGCACCGTGGACACCGCGGCCAGGCCGGACGCGAACGACAGGCAGCGGCCGCCCTCGAGCGCACCCAGTGCCTCCTCGAAGGCGGTCCAGGTCGGGTTGGCGTAGCGGCCGTACTCCAGGTCGCCACCGGCGACGTACGTCGACGCCATCGTGAGCGGTGTGTTCAGCGGCGCGTCCGGCTCCTTGGCCGGCCGGCCGGCGGTGACCGCGACGGTTGAGGGCTTCAGAGCGGGCGCGTCCTCGGTCATGCGCACGAGACTAGGTGGATAGGGTCGACCCGATGAACGCGCCCACCCGCAAGCCCCGCGTCGCCGTCGTGTTCGGAGGCCGCTCCAGCGAGCACGCGATCTCGTGCGTCACCGCCGGGAGCGTCCTGCAGGCCATCGACCGGGATGCCTACGACGTGGTGCCGATCGGCATCGCGACCGACGGACGGTGGGTCCTGGAGTCCGGTGACCCCGACCGGCTGCAGATCAAGGGACCCGACCAGCTCCCCGCGGTCGACGGCGACCGCGCCACCGTGACGCTCGCCCGGGAGAGCCGGGGGACCGACCTCGTGGTCACCGAGGCCTCCCAGCCGCCCCACACGCTGGGCGAGGTCGACGTCGTCTTCCCGTTGCTGCACGGCCCCTGGGGCGAGGACGGCACGATCCAGGGCATGTTCGAGATGGCTGGGGTGAGGTACGTCGGTGCCGGCGTGCTCGCCAGCGCGGTCAGCATGGACAAGGCCTACATGAAGGTGGTGCTCCGGGACGCCGGCCTCCCGGTGCTTCCCGGCGTGACGATCACCGCCCGCGAGTGGGCCACCGACCCCCAGACCTGCCGGGACCGGGCCGACGCGCTCGGCTATCCCCTCTTCGTGAAGCCGGCCCGCGGTGGGTCCAGCATCGGCATCTCCAAGGCCCACGAAGGCTCCGAGCTCGAGTCGTGTCTGGAGGAGGCACACCGGCACGATCCCAAGGCGTTGGTCGAGGTCTCCGCCGAAGGAGCACGGGAGGTGGAGTGCGGGGTGCTGCAGGCACCCGACGGGACGCCCGAGACGTCGTTGCCGGCGGAGATCCGGATCACCGGTGACCACGAGTTCTACGACTTCGCCGCCAAGTACCTTCCCGAGGAGGCCACCGAGCTCGACGTCCCGGCGAAGCTTCCCGACGAGGTCACCACGAGGCTCCGCGAGCTGGCCGCCCGCACCTTCGAGGCGGTCAGCTGCGAGGGGTTGGCGCGCGTGGACTTCTTCGTGATGCCCGACGAGTCCCTGGTGGTCAACGAGATCAACACGATGCCCGGCTTCACGCCCCTGTCGATGTTCCCGCGGATGTGGGCGGCCACGGGGGTGGAATATCCCGAGCTCGTCGACCGGCTGATCCAGCTCGCGCTCGCCCGCGACACCGGCCTTCGCTGACCCTCGGTCACTCGCAGGGCTCGACCAGCTTCAGGTGCTCCTCCACCGGGGCCGACAGTCCTGCCATCACCGACGCGACACCCTCCGGCCGGTAGTCGCCGGGGACCCTCACCTGGACGACCGGTCGGTAGCCCGCTGCCGTCAGGACAGCGGTCGCGGACTGGTCCCGGTCAGCGTCTGCCGGCACGAACCAGCCGACCCCGTTCGCCTCGACGCACTGCGAGAAGCGGTCGAAGTCGTCGGGCAGCTCACCCCCGCAGGTCAGGACGATCGCCGGGTCGCCCCAGGCGGCCCCGAGGGCCCCGTTGCGGACGAGGGCCCGCTTCCGCTCGCCCGCCAGCTCGGAGGGCAGGTCGGCGAGAAGCTGCTCGCAGACTGCCGCGGCCGCGGGATTAGGGTCGGTCGTGGGTAGGGAGACCGGTCCGTCGGCACATCCCGCCAGGACCACCAACAGCCCGGACAGGGCGACGCCCCGGACCCATCGGGGCCCGGGGCGTCGCGACGACATCCAGCCCGTCAGATGTGCACGACCGGGCAGGTCAGGGTTCGGGTGATGCCGTCGAGGTTCTGCACCTTGGAGACGACGAGCTTTCCGAGCTCGTCGACGTTGCGGGCCTCGGCGCGCACGATCACGTCGTACGGCCCGGTGACGTCCTCGGCCAGCGTGACGCCCTTGACCGTCGCGATCTCGCGGGCCACCTCGGCGGCCTTGCCGACGTCGGTCTGGATCAGGATGTACGCCTGGACGACCATCGTGGACTCCTCGTCTGGTGCGGGGCTGTGT
>DASSJR010000011.1:0-6994 GCA_035691135.1 Nocardioides sp.
CAGTCCCAGGGCACTGCCCAGCACGGCATCGGCAACGGCGACCACCGTGAGCAGCCACACGGGACCGACGACGTTGAGGTCGAGCAGCCCGACGCTGATCCCCACCGCCAGTGCGGACTGGGCGGCGGCCATCAGGCCGAAGGCCACGGCATAACCGCCGAGGAAGTCGAACTTGCCCATCGGCATCGCCAGCAGCCGTTCGAGCGTGCCGCTGCTGCGCTCGCGCAGGGTGGTCACCGAGGTGACCAGGAACATCACGATGAAGGGGAAGATCGCCAGCAGGGCCGGCCCGATCTGGTCGAAGACACCCTCGGAGACCTCCGCAAACATCCACCACAGCAGGGTCATCAGCAAGCAGGGCAGGACCAGCAGCATGACCAGGGTGCGGTGGTCGCGTCGGATCTGAGTCAGCACGCGGGTGGCGACGGCTATCAGGATCCGGGGGTTCATGCGGGATCCCCGTTCAAAGCGGAGGTTTCGAGACGGACGCTGCGCGCCCTCCTCAACCACCGACTTCGTGAGCGTTTGCATGCGGTGCTCATGCCGCGTCCTCGGCGACGATGGCCAGGAAAGCGGCCTCGATGTCGTCCGACCCGGTCTTCTCCCGGATCTCGCCGGGTGAGCCGTCGGCGATGATCCGGCCCTCACGCATCAGCATCAGGCGGTCGCAGCGCTCCGCCTCGTCCATCACGTGGCTGGACACGAAGACCGAGGCGCCGGCCTCGGCGAGCCGGTGGAAGAGCGCCCACAGGTCACGGCGGAGCACCGGGTCGAGACCCACGGTCGGCTCGTCGAGCACCAGCAGGTCGGGGTGCCCCAGCAGTGCGACGGCCAGGCTGGCGCGAGAGCGCTGTCCGCCGCTGAGCCGTCCGACCACCTGGTCGGCGTGCGAGCGCAGGTCGACCGCGTCGATGCTGCGGTCGACCTCGTCCCGCCCGAGACCGAGCACCTTGGCGAAGAACCGCAGGTTCTCGGTGACGGTGAGGTCGTCGTAGATGCTGGGAGCCTGGGTCAGATAGCCGATCCGATGCCGCAGGGCCTTGCCGCCGGCCTCGTCGCCCAGTACCCGGACCGAGCCGGAGGCCAGCTGCTGGACCCCGACCAGGCACCGCATCAGCGTGGACTTCCCGCAGCCGGACGGACCGAGCAGGCCGGTCACTCCCCCACCCATCGTGAACGTGAGGTGATCGAGCACTCCTCGCCCGCCACGCACCACGACGAGGTCCTGCACCTCCACCGCGTTATTCACCATGCGTTGAATTATGCCCCGGGAAGCTGCGCGCCGCAAGGGTCCGAGGCGCGATCAGGGCAATGGACCCGTGAGGTAGCGCTGGATCGTGGGCGCGTAGATCTTCACCACCTCGTCGGCGGGCATGGAAGCGACCGGCTCCACCTCGAGCAGGTAGCGCACGATGATCAGGCCCAACACCTGGCTCGCGACCAGCGGCATGCGGCGCTCGGGCTCCTCGATCCCGAGCGCGACGCCGATCGGGCCGATCACCACCTCGAGGAACCCGTCGCGCACCAGCTTCTGCCCCGAGGGCTCGAGCAACCCGCGGACCAGCCCGAGCAGCGGCAGCCGGTTGGCGGGGTCGTCCCACACCGAGATGAACACCCGCAGCATCCGTTCGCCGGCACCGTCCGGACCTTGTGCGATCGCCGGGGCGAGCACGACCCGCGGGTCGACGGGCAGCTCGAGCGCGGCGACGAAGAGGTCGTCCTTGGTGCCGAAGTAGTGGTGGACCAGCGCCGCATCCACCCCCGCCTCGGCCGCGACCGCGCGGATCGTCGTACCGGAGAAACCGGCGGCGGCGAACTGCTCGCGCGCCGCTGCCAGGATCGCCGCCCTGGTGTCCGGCGCCCCGGGTCGCCGGCCCCGGCGGGCGCTGGTGCTCACCTCGTCGACACCGCGAAGTGCTGGCGGGCGAACTCGAGGGACTCGCGCAGGTCGCGCTCGCGTTCCTCCCGGTCCACGCACTTGCGAGTGTTGATCTCGATGACCACGTCGCCGGCGAAACCAGATCGGGCCGCGTGGGCGAGGAAGGCCTCGGCCCCGACCGATCCGCGCCCGGGCACCAGGTGCTCGTCCTTGGCCGAGCCGCTGCCGTCGGTGAGGTGGATGTGGCGGAGGCGCTCGCCGAGCCGCTTGGCCATCTCAACCGGGTCCGACCTCGCGATCGAGGCGTGGGAGAGATCGATCGTCGTGTTGGCGTAGGACTCCTCGGAGGGGTCCCAGCCGGGCAGGTACATCTCCATCCCGCGACGCGAGGAGGCCCGCCACGGATACATGTTCTCGACGGCGAAGGCGACCCCGGTCGACTCCTCGAGCGCGGCAATGCCGTCGACGAAGTTGGCGGCGTAGTCGCGTTGCCAGCGGAACGGCGGGTGCACGACCACCACCTCGGCCCCCACCGCGTCCGCCATCTCAGCCGACCGTTGCAGCTTGCCCCAGGGCTCGGTGCCCCACACCCGCTGGGTGAACAGCAGGCACGGCGAGTGGATCGCACACACCGCGATGCCGTGGTGCTCGGCCAGCTGGCGGATCGCCGAGACCTGCTGGCTGAGGGCGTCGATCCCGACCATCACCTCGATGGCGTCGTAGCCCAGCCCGGCGGCGTAGGCGAAGGCGTGCGCCGAGGACTCGGGGTAGACCGAGGCGGTGGAGAGGCCGATGCGTCCGGACATGGTCAACCGGACCGGCTGATCCGGTCGATGCGCTCGAGGATCACGCCCTCGCGGAGGGCCCACGGACAGATCTCGAGCTCGGCGAGGTCGAAGATGTCGAGCACGGCCTCGGCCACCAGCGCGCCCGGGACGATCTGGTGGGTGCGGCTGGGCGAGACTCCCGGCAGGTCCTTGAGTGCCTCCCGGCTCATCGTCATCAGCTTGGGCACCCAGTCGGAGAGGTCCTCGCCGCGCAGGACCCGCTCCACCAGGGGACCCTCCGCCGAGGGTGCGGCGCCACAGATCCTGGCGAGCGACCGGAACGTCTTGGAGGTCGCGACCGCATGGTCAGGTCGTCCGGGGCGGAGCACGCTTCCGGCGTGGTGGGCGATGTCGGCCCGGATCTGGCGGCGCAGCCGACGTACGCCGTCCTCGTCGGGCGGGCCGTCCTGGAACCACCGGGCCGCGAGCCGGGCCGCCCCGAGCGGCAGGGAGTGCGCGACGTCGGGAGCCTCGTCACCGCCGGCCGCGATCTCCAGCGACCCCCCGCCGATGTCGAAGACCGCCAGCCGGCCCGACGACCAGCCGAACCACCGGCGTACGGCCAGGAACGTCAGCCGCGCCTCGTCCTCACCGGTGAGCACCTGCAGCGAGACATCCGTCCGTTGCTGCACGTGGTCGAGCACGTCGCCGGCGTTGTCGGCCTCACGGACGGCGGAAGTGGCGAAGGCGAGCATCTCCTCGCACCCCTTGTCCTCGGCCACCTGCAGGGCCTGGGTGGTGAAGGTGGTGAGCGCGTCGATCCCGGCTGGCGAGACCGCGCCCGCGTCATCGAGGTGCTCGGCGAGGCGCAGCGGTTCCTTGTAGGAGTACGCCGGCAGCGGCGCGGCCCCGTCGTGGGCGTCCACCACGAGCAGGTGCCCCGTGTTGGAGCCGATGTCGAGAACGCCCAACCGCATGGGGGACACGTTACTGCCGCGAACGTAGGGTGGCCCCGTGCCCGAAGTTGATCTGGTGTTTCCCCGCGCGTGGGTGGAGTTCGTCGACCCGGATGACGAGTCCCAGGTGATGCGGTGCGACCTCACCTGGCTGACGTCGAGCTACATGTGCATCTTCGGCCAGGGCTGCCCCGGTATCTACAAGGAGTCGCCCGACACCGGCTGCTGCACCCTCGGGGCGCACTTCGCCGACAAGGACGACGAGAAGCGGGTCGCGTCGTTCGTCGCGCAGCTCGACGACGAGCACTGGCAGTTCCGCCCCAAGGGCAAGAAGGTCCGCAAGTCGGACTGGATCGAGACCGACGACGAGGGCGAGCGCAAGACCCTCACCATCGAGGTCGACGGGCAGAGCGCCTGCATCTTCCACAACCGCGCCGACTTCCACTCCGGCGCAGGGTGCGCCCTGCACGGGCTGGCACTCACGCAAGGCCGCGAGCCCCTCGAGACGAAGCCGGACGTGTGCTGGCAGCTGCCGATCCGGCGTACGTTCCGTGAGGTCGAGCGGCAGGACGGCACGTCCTACACCGAGGTCTCGATCGGCGAGTACGACAGGCGCGGCTGGGGTCCCGGGGGACACGACCTCGACTGGTACTGCTCGGGCAACACCGAGGCGCACGTGGCCGTGGAGCCCGTCTACGTGACCAACGCGGCGGAGCTGACCGAGCTGATGGGCAAGGCGGCGTACGCCGAGCTGGTGCGGCACTGCGAAGCGCACCTGCGCTCACGGTCGGCTCTGGCCCTGCACCCGGCCGACCCTCACTGAAAGACCGGTCAATATTCTCGACGTCGAGAGAGTGTGACCCCGCTGTCGGACCCCCCGTTCGCGTTGTCGAGAATGCTGAGCATGCGCTTGGACCATCTCTCTTACGCAGCAGGGCCGGATGGTCTGGCCAGCACAGCCCATCGCCTGGGGGGCCTGCTCGGCCGGGAGTTCACCTACGGCGGCGTCCACCCCCGCTTCGGCACCCGCAACATGATCCTGCCGCTCGCCGACCGCACCTACCTCGAGATCGTCGAGGTGTTGGACCACCCCGCCTCCGACAAGGCGCCGTTCGGTCAGGCCGTCCGCGCCCGCTCGGCCCTCGGCGGTGGATGGCTCGGTTGGGTCGTGGCGGTGTCCGACATCTCGACCGTCGAGGAGCGGCTCGGACGCGAGGCCGCCACCGGCAACCGTTATCGCCCCGACGGCACCGAGCTCTGCTGGAAGCAGATCGGCGTCAACGGTTTGATTGCCGACCCGCAGCTGCCCTTCTTCGTCGAGTGGCGCTCACCCGAGGAGCTGCACCCCAGCGCCGGCGCCGACTCCGCCTACTCGTTGGCCTGCCTCGAGATCGCCGGCGACCCGCAGCGCGTCAGCAAGTGGCTCGGCGAGACGGTCGAGGCGCCGCTGGAGGACGTGAAGGTCGACTGGGTGGCCCCGCACGGCACGCCCGGCATCATCGCCGCCCAGGTGCAGACGCCGTCAGGGCTCGTGCGCATCTGAGGCAACAGGTGAACAGAGGGCCCATCCCAAGCCCCAACATCTGGCACCACCCGGCGACGTACGAGCTGGAGAACCGCGCCGTCGACCCCTCCGGTCGCCTCGAGGCCGCGATGCGCACGATCGACGACTGGGCCGGCCGTCACGTCCTGGACATCGGGTGCGGCACGGGCTTCCATCTCCCGCGCTTCGCGGCCACCGCGGCTGCGGTCACCGGGGTCGAGCCTCACCCCGACCTGGTGGCGATCGCCCGGCGGCGCACCCGGTCGCTCCCCGCGGTGACGGTGCTGGAAGGCACCGCGCAGAGACTGCCCCTCGCCGACGCGACGGTGGACGTCGCTCATGCGCGGTGGGCGTACTTCTTCGGACCGGGTTGTGAGCCCGGGCTGGCCGAGCTGGACCGGGTGGTGCGCCGCGGTGGAACGGCGTTCGTGATCGACAACGACGCGACTCGGTCGACGTTCGGCCGGTGGTTCCGCCGCGGTTATCCCACGGTGGACCCGGCGGCCATCGAGCGGTTCTGGTCGACCCGCGGCTGGCGGCGTACGCCGCTCGACGTCGGCTGGCGTTTCGACACCCGGGCGGACCTGGAGAGCGTGGTCCGGATCGAGTTCACCCCCGAGCTGGCCTCACAGATCCTCGCCGAGCACGAGGGAACGACCGTGGACTACGCGGTCAACCTCTGGTCGAAAGGCTTCTGACCCTCGCTGCGTGTCAGTGCCCGTCAGCCTGGCTGGACCCACGCACGATCAGTTCTGGGGCGAGCAGGACGCCCTTCGACTCCACCGGCGGGTGACCGAGGAGACCCTCGAGGGCCCGCACCACCTCGATGGCGACATCCTCGAGCGGCTGGCGGACGGAGGTGAGCCCAGGCGGGACCACCTGGGCCACCTGCGAGTCGTCGAAGCCGACGACCGCGACGTCACGGCCCACGGTCAGGCCCCGGTCGGTGAGAGTGTGCATGACCCCCATGGCCAACGTGTCCGAGGCACAGACGAACGCGGTCGGCTTGGCCTCGTCGAGCAGGACCGCCGCGGCCTCCCGCCCGCTGGCCACGGACTCCTCGACTCTCGAAGCCAGGCCGGTGGTGGGCAGGTCGCGGGAGCGCATGGTGCGGGTCCAACCCGCCCGACGGTCCTCGCCGATGAACGACTCCTTGCGCCAGCCGATCCAGGCGATCCGGGTGTGCCCGCTGTCGATCAGGTGGGTGGTGGCGAGCTCGACGCCGGCCGCCCCGTCGACGTCAACCCAGGGGTGGCCCGCGTCGGGGTTGTCCCACGGACGGCCGAACGCGACGAACGGCGCCCGGCGCGACTCCAGCCACGCCGCCTGGGGGTTGCCGAGGTAGGTGTCGGTCGCGATGAACGCGTCGACGGCGGTGGAGCGCAGCAAGTCGTCGTACCCGGCGGTCGGGTCGTCGGGGTCACCGGGGAAGAGCAGGACGTGGTAGCCGGCCGCGCTCGAGGTCTCGACCAGGGAGTGGACGAAACGCTCCACCATCGAGTTGGCGGTGCCCTCCTGGGCCGGGGTGAAGCGGAGGCCGATCAGCTGCGACGAGCGAGTCCGCAGGTTGCGCGCCGCGCGGTTCGGTGAGTAGCCGAGGTCGTCGATCGCCTCCTGGACCCGGGCGAGCGTGTCGGCACGGAGCAGGTCGGGGTTGTTGACGGCGTTGGACACCGTCTGTCGGGACACCCCGGCCAGCTCGGCGACATCGGCGAGGGTCGGGGGCGCGGTCGGGACGCGCCCGGGAATCCGCGACATCGACCCTCCT
Source organism: Nocardioides sp. (assembly GCA_035691135.1). Lineage (GTDB taxonomy): Bacteria > Actinomycetota > Actinomycetes > Propionibacteriales > Nocardioidaceae > Nocardioides. The sequence continues at coordinate 6,914 of DASSJR010000011.1, forward strand.
TGATCGTTCCAAACGCATCATACGGGAGCCTGTCGGACCCGTGCCCTAGCGTTCCGCCCATGGCCAAGGCATCCCGACCCA
>DASSJR010000012.1:0-2277 GCA_035691135.1 Nocardioides sp.
CCGAGCGAGCAGGCCGTCGAGGACGCGCGCGGCATCCTGCAGGCGTGGGAGGACGGCAAGGGATCGGGCGTGGTCACCTACAACGGCCGGATGATCGAGAACCTCCACGTGGAGTCGGCGCAGCGCACGCTCAGCATCCACGAGGCGATCTCCGCCATGGGTGCCTGACCGCGCGGGTCCTCACCTGGCCGGGAAGTGCCTGATTTCCACCCTCTCCGGCGGGGTGGTGGAGAACGTGGACTCGTCGATCAGGGGGTGTGGGTCGACCTGGCTCGCGACGACCCGCCCCGCCCTGAGCCCCAGCCCGGTGGTCCGGTCGACCCACATCTGGCGCGCCGTCACCATCTCGGCATGGGATGGCCCGCAGCGGTAGCCGCCCGCGGTGCGCCCCAGGATCGGCAGTCGACTTCGTCCACCCCTGGTGCCGGCTCGCATCGAACCAAGGCATTCATGACGCGATCGTCACGCTGCAGGCGTCGACTAGTCCCTTCGTCCGATTGAGAGGTGTACCTGCGCGCCCCCACATTGGTCTCAGGCACCCGCGGGCGGTGCCCCCTAGACATCGGAGGACATCATGAGGACACGAACCGCTTACCCCGCCGCCATCGGCGCGGCCGTGCTGGTCGGCAGCCTGGTGGCGGCCGCTCCTGCCCAGGCAGGTGGCACCAACTTCACCGAGTCGACCGGCGCCTGCTCGATGGGCTCCGTGTGGGTCCTGAAGGCGAAGCCGCAGCTCGCCGGGATCGAGCTGGAGTTCAGTGTGGACACTGCCCGTGCCGGCCAGACCTGGGCGGTCAGGGTGACCGACAACAAGAACCTCGTGTTCACAGGCAACCGCGTCACCAACAAGATCAGCCGATCGCTCTCTCTCAACCGCATGACCGCCGACCGGGCCGGAATCGACAACTTCGTCGCTCGGGCGACCAATGCCAAGACCGGTGAGGTCTGCCGAGGCACCCTCGCCTTCGCTCCCGGCGGCGGGGGTGGCGGAAAGGGCTGACACCAGGATTTTCCCTGGGTCGCCTCGCCTACGCCCCCTAGCGCGAGGCCCGACCAGAGGGGCGGTGGCCCGACCACCGCCCCTCTTGTCATGCCCGGGGGAATCATGCCCCGGGGGAATCAAGCCCGGAAAACCGATGGGCCGCTGTCGGTGCCACGCGCAAGGATGGACCCGTGAGCACGACGTCGCGTTCCGGCCTGCGCGGGTTCTGGGCCGAGCTGTCCACCGAGGGCCGCTGGCTGCTCTCCACGGTGGCCGTCCAGACCCTCGGCCGCGGCCTGACCCTGCCGTTCACCGTGATCTACCTCCACGAGGTCCGCGGCATCTCCCTCGACCTCGCCGGCGCCCTGATGGCGTTCATCGCGTTGGTGGCGCTGGCCGTGACCGGGCCCGGTGGCGCGCTGACCGACCGGCTCGGAGCCAGGCGACTGCTGCTGTTCTCCACCGCTGCCCAGCTGGTCGGCTGCTCGATCCTCGCGTTCGCGACGACACCGGTCGTGGTGGCGCTGGCCTTCGTGTTCATGGGGCTCAACTTCGGCGTCTCCTGGCCGGCCTTCAACGCGCTGATCGCCGCGATCACCCCGGCCGGGTCGATGCGCCAGCAGTACTTCGGGATCAACTTCGCCCTGGTCAACCTCGGCATCGGGCTGGGCGGCATCCTCGGCGGCCTCTACGCCGACGTCTCAGAGCCCCACACGTTCACCGTGATCTTCCTCGCCGACGGCGCCTCCATGCTGGTCCCGATCGCGCTGCTGCTGGGCCCGTTGCGCCACGTGCACGGCCGGGCCGAGGTCCCCGAGGGCCACGACGCCGCCCAGGGCTCCTACCTCGCCATCCTCCGCAAGCCTGCGGTGGTGTGGATGACCCTGCTGACCTTCCTGGGCACCTTTGTCGGCTACGGCCAGATGGAGGCCGGCTTCCCCGCCTTCGCCCGCGAGGTCAGCGAGGTCTCGACGCGGGTTGTCGGGTTCGCCTTCGCCATCAACACCGCCGTCATCGTCGGGCTCCAGTTCCTCGTCCTGCGACAGATCACCGGCCGGCGCCGCACCCGCGTGCTGCTCGTGATGAGCGCGCTGTGGGCGACCTCCTGGGTGATGCTCGGGCTCACCGGGGTCGTCCCCGGCACCATCGCCGCCGCGGCCGGGGTCCTGGTCTTCCACGCGGTGTTCGCGCTCGGCGAGACCCTGCTTCAGCCGACCATCCCGGCGATCACCAATGACATGGCTCCCGACCACCTGCGTGGGCGCTACAACGCGGTCAGCGCGGGCGCCTTCCAG
>DASSJR010000013.1:0-12489 GCA_035691135.1 Nocardioides sp.
CGCCGACCGTGTCCTGGTGGTCACGCCGGAGTACAACGGCACGATGCCGGCCGTGCTCAAGAACGCCATCGACTGGCTGTCCCGTCCCTACGGTGTCGGTGCCCTGGCCGGCAAGCCGCTGGCGGTGCTCGGCACCACGCCCACGCCGTACGGCGGCAAGTGGGCGCACGCCGACGTCCGCCGCTCGGCCACCGTGGCCGGCGCCGTCGTCGTCGAGGACGCCACCGTCTCCCAGTCCTCCATCGACGTCGACGTCATCGCCGACGCCGAGATCAACGGTCGTGTGCTCGCGGCACTGCAGACCCTGGTCGACCACGACCGGGAGGCCTCCGCGGCCTGAGCGTGGCATCGTGGCGGCGTGAGCGAGCTGACGCCGTACATCTGTGTCGCCGACGCCCGCGCGGCCGTCGAGTGGTACGTCGACGTGCTGGGCGCCGAAGTGACCTACGCGCCGATCGAGATGCCGGACGGCCGGATCGGTCACGTCGAGCTGGCCGTCAACGGCGCCCGCTGGATGATGTCGGACGAGTTCGCAGAGGCCAACGTCGCCGCGCCCGACCCCGCCCGCGGCAACGCGGTCTCGCTGCACCTGACGGTCGGGGACGTCGATGAGCTCGCGGCCCGGGTCGTGGCCGCCGGCGTCACCCTCGACCGGTGCCCCGAGGACAACCCGCCCGTGGGCAGGGTGGCGGTCTTCCGGGACCCGTTCGGGCACCGGTGGTTCCTCAACCAGCCTCAGCAGAACCATTCCGGCGACTGACGGGCGAACTCCGCGCGGGTGAGCGCCCCGGCTCCGGCCGGGATCGAGGCGAGGAGCGGTACGCCGGTCACCCTCCGCAGGTCGTCGAGGTTGCAGGACTCCGCCAGGCCCGGCTCCCGCGGCCAGGAGCCGATGACCAGCCCGGTCGGTTCGATCCCGCGGGCCCGCAGCGCGGCCACGGTCAGCTCGGAGTGGTTGAGGGTGCCGAGCCCGGCCGAGGTCACCACCACCACCCCGGCACCGAGCTGGTCGGCGAGGTCGAGGATCGTCCCGCCCTCGGTGTCGAGCCGGACCAGCACCCCGCCGGAGCCTTCGACGATCACCGTGTCGTGGGACTCGGCGAGCACCCGCACCCGGTCGGCGTACTCCGCCACCGGAGGGATCCGGACCCCGCGCCTGCGCGCTGCGGTGTCCGGTGCGAGCGGGTCCTCGAGGCAGGTGAGCTCCTGCACGGCGCAGCCGGTCAGCCGGTGCACCACCTCGGCGTCCGCGACTTCGTCGGAGGCCGGCCCGATGCCGGTCTGCACCGGCTTCACCACGACCACCGACCCGCTCCCGGCCGCACGACGGGCCAGCGCGGCGGTGGCGATGGTCTTGCCGACACCGGTGTCGGTGCCGGTGACAACGACGATGCTCACGAGCCTCCGGTCGTTTCGTACTCCTTCACGACCTGACCGAGGACCGCGGCGGCCCGCGCCCAGTCGGCCTCCGGGATCCCGGCGGACGTGGTCACCCTGAGCCGGGAGACGCCGTCGGGCACGGAGGGCGGACGGAAGCATCCGACGCGGACCCCGTCCTCGAGCGCGGCCGCCTGTGCGGCCAGCGCGACCTGGGGCGAGGGCATCGGCACCGACAGCACCCCACCCTCGGGAGCCGGCACCCCCAGGGCTCCGGCGAGCCCGGTCGCGCGGGTGTGGACCAGCGCCGGCAGCTCGGGTCGGGTCTTCAGCACCTCCAGTGCGGCAAGAGCCCCGGCGGCGGCCGAGGGTGCGAGGCCGGTGTCGTAGATGAACGGGCGGGCGCGGTTGACCAGGTGGTCCGTGATGGCCGTGGAGCCGAGGACGGCACCACCCTGCGACCCCAGCGACTTGGACAGGGTCGCGGTCACGACGACGTGGTCGTGCGCGGCGAGGCCGAGATCGCGCACCAGCCCGTGGCCGCCGGCCCCGGCGACGCCGAGCCCGTGTGCCTCGTCGACGAGCAGCAGCGCGCCGTAGGAGGCACAGACCCCGGCGAGCTCGCGCAGGGGAGCGGGGTCACCGAGGACGCTGTAGACCGACTCGGTGAGCACCAGGGTCCGGCGTCCTTCGGCCCTGGCCAGCGCCGCGGAGACCGCGCACACGTCGTTGTGCGCGGTGACCGTCACCTCCGCTCGGGACAGCCGGGCAGCGTCGACCAGCGAGGCGTGGACGTGCGCGTCGGAGACGACCAGGCAGTCGCGATCGGCCAGGGCGGTGACGGCCGCGAGGTTGGCGTGGTAGCCGGTCGAGGTCACGAGTGCCGCCGGCTGTCCGAGGAAGCCGGCCAGCGCGACCTCCAGCTCCACGTGCAGGTCGAGGGTGCCCGTGACCAGGCGGGACGCGCCCGCGCCGGCGCCCCACGTCCGCGCTGCCTCGGCGGCCCGCTCGCTCACCGCCGGGTGCCGGGACAGCCCGAGGTAGTCATTGCCGGCCAGGTCGACGACGGGATCGTCGGGGCCGCGCGGGCGCAGCGTACGGCGCAGGCCGGCGCGGTCGCGGAGCTCGGCCTGGTCGTCGAGCCACTTCTCCCAGGTCACCCGGTCACCTTGCCACTGCCGCGTGCTCGATGGCGGCGCAGATCCGGTCGATCTCGTCGTCGGTGCAGAGGTAGGGCGGCATCGTGTAGACGAGGTGGCGGAACGGGCGCAACCAGACGCCGGCGTCGAGGGCCGCCTCGGTCGCGGCATCGATCTCCACCGGCCGGGTCAGCTCGACGACGCCCACCGCCCCGATGGTGCGCACGTCGGCGACGCCGGGCAGGTCGCGGCACGCCGCCAGCCCGGTCGACAGGCGCCGGTGGATCCGTTCGACATCGGACCGCCAGTTGCCGGTGGCCAGCAGGTCGAGGTTGGCCAGGGCAACCGCGCACGCCAGCGGATTCCCCATGTAGGTGGGCCCGTGCATGAGCACCCCGGACTCCGAGGCGGACAGGCCACGGGCCACCCGGGACGTGCAGATGGCGGCAGCGAGGCTGAGGTAGCCACCGGTGAGGGCCTTGCCGACACACATGATGTCGGGTACGACGCCCGCAGCGTCCGCCGCGAACAGAGTGCCGGTCCGCCCGAAGCCGGTGGCGATCTCGTCGAGGATCAGCACCAGCCCCTGCTCATCGGCGACCTCGCGCATCGCCCGCAGGCACGCCGCGGGATAGGCGTACATCCCGCCGGCACCCTGCAGCAGCGGCTCGACCACGATCCCCGCCAGCTCGTGGGCGTTGGCCTCGGCGACCTTGCGGAACGAAGCCGCCCAGGCCTCCACGCCGTCCTCGTCGGAGGGCGGCTGGTCGGCGAACACGTGGTCGGCCACGAACCCGCGGAACATGGTGTGCATGCCGTTCTCGGGGTCGCAGACGCCCATGCAGCCGCAGGTGTCGCCGTGGTAGCCGCCGCGGACGGTGAGCATCCGGGTCCGCTCGGGGCGCCCGGCGCCGCGCTGGTACTGGATCGCCATCTTCAGAGCGACCTCGACGCTCACCGAACCGGAGTCGGCGAGGAAGACGTGCTCGAGCCCGGTGGGGGTGATCTCGACCAGGCGCTGCGCCAGCCGGATCGCCGGCGCGTGGGTGAGTCCGCCGAACATCACGTGGGCGAAGTCGTCGGCCTGCCCCTTGAGCGCGGCGTCCAGCGCGGGGTGACGGTAGCCGTGGATCGCGGCCCACCACGACGACATCCCGTCGATCACCTCGCGGCCGTCGGCCAGCCGCAGCCGGCAGCCCTGGGCCCCGGTGACCAGCCGGACCGGGGTCGGCTCGGTCATCGACGTGTAGGGATGCCACACGTGGTCGCGGTCGTAGGCGAGCAGCTGCTCGGGGGTGGCCGGGGAGGTCATCGCGGGCAGTCTACGGACGCCCGATATCTTGCTCGACGTGGTTGACATCCTGGAGCGCGCCCGAGTCAAGGTCCTCGACGAGGGCACCGGACTGTCCTACGACGAGCTGGTCGAGGTGCTGCACCTCCCCGACGAGCGGATCGCCGAGCTGCTCGAGCTCGCGCACGCCGTACGCATGAAGCACTGCGGTCCGGAGATCGAGGTCGAGGGGATCATCAGCCTCAAGACCGGCGGCTGCCCGGAGGACTGCCACTTCTGCAGCCAGTCCGGCCAGTTCACCTCGCCGGTGCGGTCGGTGTGGCTGGACGTCCCGCAGCTGGTGAAGGCCGCCGAGGAGACCGCGGCCACCGGCGCGACCGAGTTCTGCATCGTCGCCGCCGTCCGCGGCCCCGACGACCGGCTGATGTCCCAGGTCCGCGAGGGGATCCAGGCGATCCAGGAGGCCGTCGACATCAACGTCGCCTGCTCCCTCGGCATGCTCACCCAGGACCAGGTCGACGCGCTCAAGGAGATGGGCGTGCACCGCTACAACCACAACCTCGAGTCGGCGAAGTCCTACTTCCCGAGCGTGGTCACCACCCACTCGTTCGAGGAGCGGTGGGAGACCTGCGAGATGGTCCGCGAGTCCGGCATGGAGCTGTGCTGCGGCGGTCTGGTCGGGATGGGGGAGTCGCTGGAGCAGCGCGCCGAGCTGGCTGCACAGCTGGCCGAGCTCGACCCCCACGAGGTCCCGCTCAACTTCCTCAACCCGCGCCCCGGGACGCCGTTCGGCGATCTCCCGCTGATGGAGTCGGCCGACGCGTTGCGCACGATCGCGGCGTTCCGGCTGGCGATGCCCCGCACCGTGCTCCGCTACGCCGGCGGCCGCGAGCTGACCCTCGGCGACCTCGGCACCCGCGACGGCCTGCTCGGAGGGATCAACGCGGTCATCGTCGGCAACTACCTGACCACGCTCGGCCGCGACGCCGACGAGGACCTGGCGCTGCTGAGCGACCTGAAGATGCCGATCAAGGAACTCGCGAAGACCCTGTGAGCGGCGCTGGGCGAACGTCATACGATGCGTCGGCTATGACCGGCAATCCGCATGGCGCCCCGGAGACTGCCGACCCGACGTACTGCGGTCAGTGCGGCGAGCCGCTTGCTGACCGGGACCACCCCGCGTGTGAACGACTCCTGATCCTCGAGCCCCCGCGTTTCTGTACACACTGCCGCCGGCGGATGAAGGTGCAGGTCACGCCCCGGGGTTGGTCGGCCACCTGCGTCGAGCACGGCACCCAATCCGGATAGTCCGGAACATTTCGCAGGTTCCGAGGCCTCAACAACCTGTCGAATGTTCCGGACTATCCGGTCGGGTCGACGTCGGCGCCGTGGAGCTCGGCGAGGAGTACGGCGCCGGGCAGGTCGAGCTTGGTGCGGCGGAGCCGGGCCGCGGCCAGGTCGACGCCGGTCAGCGAGGCGCCGCGCAGGTCGGCCGATCGCAGCTCGGTCTCGCGCAGGTTGGCCGAGTCGAGCCGGGCGTCGCGGAGGACCGTCCCGGTGAGGTCGCTCAGCGACAGATCGGCCTCGCGCAGGTCGACCCCGCTGAGGTCCAGCTTCGTCAGGTTGGTGCCGCGGATCGTCACGCCGTGCCACTGGCCGCCGACGACCTTCACCGGCCTCAGGGTGCAGTCCGTGAACACCGAGCCGTTCAGCTTGCACCCGTCGAAGACCGCGTCGAAGAAGTTGACCCGCCGGAAGTCGCAGGCCACGAACGCCGACGAGGTGTGCACCGACGCGTTGAAGCGGCAGTTGTGGAAGGTGCACCGATCGAAGAGTGCGCCGTTGGTCGTGGCCTCGGTGAGGTCGACGTCGGTGAAGCTGCACTCGAGGTACCGCGCGTCGGCCAGGTCCTCGGCGTACCAGTCCTCGCCCTGGAAACGCGCGTCGGAGACCTCAGACATCGAACGTCCCGCCGCTGCGCCAATAGACGTTGTCCTCGCGGGTGAGGAACTGGTCATCGACGAGATAGCGGCGCAGCGCGGCGTAGTCGGGGTGGAACCGGCAGATGATCGAATTGACCTCCGGCTCCTCGTAGGTCCGACCAGGCTCGAAGGACTGAGCGATGTGGTCGAGGACGACCAGTCGCTTGGCGCGCTTGGACGGGATGGTGTGCAGCCGGCCGTCGGCGGTCATGAAGTTCCGCAGCACCCGGTCGTCACGCAGCTCCATGTCACCTCCTGGGGCGGAGCCGCAGCATCTTGCGCGGAAGCGTGGCGGTCTCGAGTCCGCCGGCGCGCGCTCGCTTCTCGAAGTGCAGGTGACAGCCGTCGGGAGCCGCCGAGTCCGAGGCACGGCCCAGCGGCGTGCCGGGTCGGATCCGGTCGCCCGGTTTCACGAACACCTTCCGCGTGTGACCGATCACGAGGTCGAACCCGTGCTTGTTGTTGCGAAGGCGGATCGGGTTGACACCGTACGCCGGACCGAGCTCGTCGTTCGACACGACCCAGCCCCAGCGGTCGGACCGGAGCAGGGTGCCACAGGGCATGGCGATGTCGATGCCGTGGTGGAAGCCGCGGTCGTGCGCGCACCGCGGGTCTGGTGAGTAGTACGGGGCTCGCGTGCAGCCGAACGGGATCATGATCCGGTGGGCGTGGCGGTACCACGGTGAGTGGTAGAAGGTCTTGTCCTTCGTGTAGAAAACCCACCTCGGATCCGGCTGGGCTGCCGGAGCCGGGGAGGCGACCAGTGAGGCGACCATCAGGACCACGGCGATCAGGTGCATGGCCTCCACCGTAGGACAACGGCGTCGCTCAACCTGCGAGGAACAGGTCGGTTTCGGCGATGTCCTAGACGACCGCCTCGATGGTGGACCCGACCTCGATCTGGCCGTCGCTCAGGATGTCGGCGCGCAGGCCGCCGCGATGGATCAGGGCGCGCAACACGCCTGGACCCGTCAGTCGCTCGAGGTGGGAGCACGGCTCGCACAGCCGTTGGCCCAGGCACTCGACGTCGCCGATGCGGAAACGCCGTCCGACCAGAGCGTTGAGGTCCACACCCCGGGTGACGATGTTGCGGCGGGCGTCGAGATAGTCGAGGGTGGCCCCGCCGGGGAGGGACAGCTCGTCCAGGACCTCGGCCTCGATCAGGGTCAGGTCGTAGCCACGAGCGGAGTCGCTCGCGGGAGTGAACGTGCCGGCCTTGGCCGCATACCGGTCGCCGTCGAGGCCACGTCCGGCGAGGGCCTTCGCCCGCTCGAGGGGTTGCATCGGCCCGGTGGCCTCCGTCGCGATGGCGATGGCCGCCGTCGTGCCTCGACCGGTCGGGAGGGGCAGAACCGTGCCCGGTGACGACGGATCGAGTGAGGACACGACGAATCCCTCGAGGATGGGCAGACCGGTAGCGGGTCGTCCGAGCAGGTTGGCGTCCTGGGGACTCAGGACCACGCCTGACGGCGTCCCGAACATCAGCACGGCCTTGTCGTCACCCAGCACTGCGAGCCAGTAGCCCGGCCAGTTGAAATTCCGCGGCTGGGCGATCGGCACCAGGCCGAAGCCACGTCCGGCCAGCCAGCTTCGCCAGTGAGCGACGGCGCCGCGGAAGCTGGCCGCCGGCAGCGGTACTTCGTGCGGCCCGGCTTCGGTCACCGAGGCCAGACAGGCTCCGAACGAGCGCACCAGCTCGGGTGCCTCGTCGGAGTCGGGGAGCTCGACCTCGATCATGGGTCGATCCTCACACGTCGCACCGCACGAGCAGGCGTCTGCACTCGCCGGTCAGCGCGAGGTGGTGCGCCGGGATGCCCGGTGACGAGTGGGAGCCTTCTTCGGCTCCAGCCATGCCATGACGAAGGGGAGGGCGAAGAGGAAGATCACGATCAGAGGCGCCAGCAGCACAATCACATCTGCTGAGTACCCCGCGAGACGCCGCGCATCCCACCCAGGCTGTGATGTGTCCGGGACAACATCACGCGGTGGTCGCCGGCGTGGCGCTCACCGCAAGCAATCGCTCGCACTCGGCGACGAGCCGCTGCCTGATCGGGGCAGCCCGCTGGGAGAACTGCCGCTGGAGGGCCACGTACTCGCTCTTTCCCTCCGACGTCTCGATGCTGATCGGAGTCCAGGGCTCGCCGGTGGGGTCCAGGGTGATGCCTGAGAGGTCGTACGGAGCCGCGCGCATGTCCGTGATTCGTATGTCCCAGGCCAGCTCGAAGGCATCGGCGACCAGCTCGGAGCAGATGAGCGGGGTGAGCCGGAAGGCGTGCTTGTAGAGGTCCATGTTGGCGTGCAGGCAGCCGGGTTGCTCGTACGCCGACCGGTCGTGACTGCCCGGCGACAGGGTGTTCAACGGCCGCGCGGTGGGAGTGAAGAACCGGAAGGCGTCGAAGTGGGAGCACGAGATCCGGTGCGACTCGAGGACCTGGTCCGTGCCGGTCCGCCCCAGCCGGAGGGGCCAGTCGTGGCGGTTCTCGTCGGCCCGGTGCACCATGGCCCACTCGTGCAGGCCGAGACAGCCGAGCTGGGCGGGCCGGTCGGCCGTCGCCCGGAGTAGGGTGCGGATGGCATCGATCAACGTGGTGTGAGCGGCGACGTACTCGTCCGGGACGGTCCCGTTGCGGTACCCCTTCAGCCCGTCGTACGCCGCCGCGTTCGCCAGCGCCACGCCGTGACCCGGGTGCCATCGGCGCAGCTGCGCCGGCCGCTGCGAGTAGTAGGTGAACAGGAAGTCGTGGACCGGGTGCTTGCGGCCCTCCCGGCGGCGAGCCAGGTGCGGCTCGATGAACGCGTCGACCCGCCGGGCGTGCGCTTCGGCCCGCGCCCGCCACGTCGGCTCGTCGAGCACCTGCAGGTCCACGCCGCCCAGAGTAGGGGCGGTCGATAGGGTCGGGCCTGTGCGCATCTGCAGATTCACCACGGGGGAGGACCCGCTCTACGGCGTCCTGACCGGCGAGCTCGACGACTACGGCCAGCCCGCCGACGACGCCGTGATCGTCGCCCTGGCCGGCGACCCGCTGTACGTCGGGGTGAAGCCCCTCGGTGAGCAGGAGCACCGGCTCGAGGACGTCCGACTGCTCGCGCCCGTCCTGCCGCGCAGCAAGGTGGTCGGGATCGGCCGCAACTATGCGGCGCATGCCGCGGAGATGGGCAACGAGGTGCCCGCCGAGCCGCTGATGTTCATCAAGCCCAACACCAGCGTGATCGGCCCCGGCGACCCGATCGTCTACCCGAAGCAGACCGAGAACCTGCACTACGAGGGTGAGCTCGCGGTGGTCATCGGCCGGATCTGCCGCGACGTCCCCGCTGAGCAGGCCACGGACGTCATCCACGGCTACACGATCGGCAACGACGTCACCGCCCGCGACCTGCAGAAGAGCGACGTGCAGTTCACCCGCGGCAAGGGGTTCGACACCTTCTGCCCGCTCGGACCCTGGATCGAGACCGACCTCGACCCGCAGACCTTCGCCGACGGCGTACGCGTCCAGACCCACCTCAACGGCGACCTGGTCCAGGACGGCAACACCAAGGACCTGATCTTCGACATCCCCACCCTCATCGCCCACGTGACCAGCGTGATGACGCTGCTGCCCGGCGACGTGATCCTCACCGGCACCCCGGAGGGCGTCGGGCCGATGCAGGTGGGCGACGAGGTCGAGGTCTCGGTTGAAGGCCTCGGCGCCCTCACCAACACGGTGGTCAAGAAATGAACACCCCAGTGAGCGTCCGGGTCCGGTTCTGCCCGTCTCCGACCGGTTCCCCGCACGTCGGGTTGGCGAGAGCGGCGCTCTACAACTGGGTCTTCGCCCGCCACCACGGCGGCACCTTCGTCTTCCGGATCGAGGACACCGACAAGGAGCGCAGCACCGAGGAGTCCTACGACTCTCTGCTGGAGACCATGCGCTGGCTCGGCTTCGACTGGGATGAGGGCCCCCTCGTCGGCGGCCCCCACGGGCCGTACCGCCAGTCCGAGCGCACGGATCTCTACCGAGAGGTGCTCGCGAAGCTTGCGGAATCGAAGTTCACCTACCAGTGCTTCTGCACCACCGACGAGGTCGACGCGCGCCGCAAGTCCATCGGGTCCAAGGTCCAGGGGTACGACGGCCATTGCCGCGAGCTGACCGACGACCAGGTCGCGGCGTTCAGAGCCGAGGGCCGGGCACCGGTCGTCCGGTTCCGGATGCCCGAGGGCGAGGTCACCTGGAACGACCTGGTCCGCGGTGACGTCACCTTCCAGACCGAGTTCGTGCCGGACTTCGCGCTCTGCCGGGCCAACGGCGACCCGCTCTACACACTGGTCAACCCGGTCGACGATGCGCTGATGGAGATCACTCATGTCCTGCGCGGTGAGGACCTGCTCTCGAGCACTCCGCGCCAGATCCCGCTGCACCGGGCGTTGGTCGAGCTCGGTGTCTCACAGGTGGTCCCGGAGTTCGGCCATCTGCCGTTCGTCATGGGAGAAGGCAACAAGAAGCTGTCCAAGCGCGATCCTCAGGCGCACCTCTTCATGTACCGCGACCAGGGCTTCCTGCCCGAGGGGCTGCTCAACTACCTCGCCCTCCTCGGCTGGGCGATCGCACCGGACCGCGACGTCTTCACGCTCGAGGAGATGGTGGCGGCGTTCGACATCATGGACGTCAACCCCAACCCGGCGCGGTTCGACCTGAAGAAGGCCGCGGCGATCAACGCCGACCACATGCGGATGATCCCGATCGAGGACATGACCGAAAGGGTCATCCCGTTCCTGCAGCGTGACGGCGTGCTGTCCGACCCGGTGACCGACGACGAGCGCGGACTGCTCGACCGTGCCATGCCACTGGTCCACGAGCGCATGAACACGCTTGCCGAGGCGCCCGCCCTGCTTGCCTTCCTCTTCGTCGACGAGGAGTCGTTCACCCGCGACGAGACCGACGTGGAGAAGGCGCTGGACGACGACGGTCGCGCCGTCGTAGGTGCGGCGCGCGACGCGCTGGCGGCTCTGCAGGCCTGGGAGACGTCGAACATCGAGGACGCACTGCGCACCGCGCTCGTCGAGGAGCTCGGCCTCAAGCCGCGCAACGCATTCGGGCCGGTGCGGGTCGCGGTCACGGGCAGCCGGATCTCGCCGCCGCTCTTCGAGTCGCTGGAGCTGCTCGGACGCGAGCGCAGCCTTGGCCGGCTCGAGGGTGCGCTGGCGTGACGATCGACCCGCGGCCGACCCCCCGCGGCCTGCCTTATCACCTGATCCTGCTCGGCGGCCGGCCCGGCTGGTGGCGCCCCGTGGTGGGCATCCTCTCGCTCGTCATCGGAGCCGGCCTGCTCGCGCCGGCGCTGGTGAGCCTCCCGTTCGTCGTCGGGCTGGCAGCGACCGGCCACAGCGGCGCGAGCATCGAGCGGATGCTCGATCTGGACGATCCGACCCCGCTCGGCCTCGCGTACCTCAACCTCGCCCTCGCGGCGGCCATCCCGCTGACCTGGCTGATCATCCGCACGCTGCACGGGCTGCGGCCTCGCTGGCTCGCCTCGGTGCTGCCGCGGCTCCGCTGGCGCTTCCTCTTCGTCTGCATCGGTCTCTCGCTGGTCGCCCTGATCGCGACGATCGTGGTGTCGGCGCTCCTGCCCGCTCAGGACACGGGTGCCGGGGTGTCCGGTGACGTCAACGACTTCACCAGTACGACCCGCGACTTCCTGCTCGTCGTCCTGTTCCTGACGCCGCTCCAGGCCGCCGGCGAGGAGTACGCCTTTCGCGGCTACCTCGCCCAGGCGTTCGGCGGGCTCTTCCGCCACCCCGCCCCGGCCGTGGTCGCTCCGGCGATCCTGTTCGCCCTCGCCCACGGGCTCGGCCAGAGCGTGCCGATCTTCTTCGATCGCTTCGCATTCGGCCTCGTGGCCGGCACGCTCGTCATCCTCACCGGCGGCCTCGAGGCGGGCATCGCGATGCACGTCCTCAACAACTGGCTGGCCTTCGGCCTCGCCCTCGCCTTCGGTGACATGGGATCGTCCCTCAACCCCACCGGCGGCTCCTGGTGGGCGATCCCCGTGACCCTGACCCAGTCGCTGGTCTACCTGGCTCTCGCGCTGTTCGTGGCGCGACGAATGGGGCTCGTGACGAGGGCGGATCCGATCGTTTTGGTGGCCCCTCAGCGCCGCGTGTAAGGTTCCACCCGGCCCGGAACGGCAGCGCTGATCGGCACTGCTGAAGGGGCCCCGCACCAGTGGGATATGGTGTAATTGGCAGCACGACTGGTTCTGGTCCAGTTAGTCTAGGTTCGAGTCCTAGTATCCCAGCGAATGACGCAACACAGTCCCGGTCCGATCCTTCTGCGGAGCCGGGATTTGGTCTGAATCAGGCGGTTTCGCTAGTGTTCAGGCCGCAAGTTCTCAGGCCCGCCCCCGTTGTGTAGCGGCCTAGCACGCCGCCCTCTCAAGGCGGTAGCGCCGGTTCGAATCCGGTCGGGGGTACCACTCCGAAAAGGGGCTCTGACCAGCGGAAACGCTGGGAGGGGCCTCTCGCTCATTTCGAAGGCGGGAGCGCCGGGTCGAGTCCGGCCCGGGTATCCGGCAGCACCCGCCCACACCCGGCGCTGGGCTGAATTGCCCGCCGTGGCATGACTTCCGAGCTGTGCGCTCGTTTTTCCCCTTGATGTGAGGAACTCGGTCTGGCTCCGCCTGGCCACGTCTGCAAGGAATGTGAATGCGACTTCGCTCCCGTAGG
>DASSJR010000014.1:0-6355 GCA_035691135.1 Nocardioides sp.
GCCGAACCTAGCGGGCAACACCGACGGTCGTCACCCGTGGGCGCGAACCTGATGAGACCCGGGCCGACATGAACATACGGAGGTATGTATAGTCATGCACATGACGACGAAGCGGGTCGCGGTCGCCGGCGCGAGCGGGTATGCCGGGGGCGAGGTTCTCCGGCTGCTGCTGGGCCATCCCGGGGTTGAGATCGGTGCCCTCACGGGCCACTCCAACGCGGGCGAAACGCTCGGCGCGCTGCAGCCGCACCTCGTGCCGCTGGCCGACCGGGTGCTCGAGAAGACCGACGCCGAGACCCTCGCCGGCCATGACGTCGTGTTCCTCGCCCTCCCGCACGGCCAGTCAGGCGAGCTCGCGGCCCAGCTCGGCGACGACGTGGTCGTCATCGACTGCGGTGCCGACTACCGACTCACCGATCCCGACGCCTGGGAGCAGTTCTACGGCGGTGACCACGCCGGGTCCTGGCCCTACGGGCTCCCCGAGCTCCCGGGTCAGCGAGGGAGGCTCGCCGGGGCGACCCGCGTTGCCGTCCCCGGCTGCTACCCGACCATCTCCACCCTCGCGATGGTGCCCGCGGTGGCCGCCGGGCTGGTCGAGCCCGACGTGGTCGTCGTCGCGGCGTCCGGCACGAGTGGCGCGGGCAAGGCGGCCAAGGCCCACCTGCTCGGGAGCGAGGTGATGGGCAACGCGAGCGCCTACGGCGTCGGGGGAGTGCACCGTCACACCCCCGAGATCGTGCAGAACCTCTCCGGCCTGATCGAGGGGACCGTCACCGTCAGCTTCACCCCGCTGCTCGTCCCGATGCCGCGCGGCATCCTGGCCACGGCCTCGGCGCCGCTGGCTGCCGGGAGTCGCGACCTGACCGCCGAGGAGGCCCACGACGTCTACGCGAAGGCGTCCGCCGACGAACCCTTCGTCCATCTGCTGCCGCCCGGGCAGTGGCCGCAGACCAAGGCCGTGCACGGCTCCAACGCGGTCCACCTGCAGGTGACCGTCGACGAGGCAGCCGGCCGCCTGGTGGCCGTGGGGGCGGTCGACAACCTCGCCAAGGGCACGGGCGGGGCGGCCGTGCAGTGCATGAATCTCGCGCTCGGGCTCGACGAGACCCTCGGCCTCACCACCGTTGGGATCGCACCGTGAGTGTGACTGCACCGAGCGGCTTCCGCGCCGCGGGCGTCCCGGCCGGGCTCAAGTCCGGCGGCGCGCTCGACCTCGCCCTGGTCGTCAACGACGGCCCGACCCACGACTCGGCAACTGTCTTCACCGCCAACCGGTGCAAGGCCAACCCGATCCTCTGGAGCCAGGAAGTCGTCAAGGACGGAACCGTCCGCGCCGTCGTCCTCAACTCCGGTGGCGCCAACTGCTACACCGGCCCCGACGGCTTCCAGACCACGCACGCCGTCGCCGAGCGGGTCGCCGACCGCCTCGGCGTCGGCGCCATCGACGTCGTGGTCTGCTCGACCGGGCTGATCGGGCTCGCCAACCCCCGGCAGAACCTCCTCGACGGGGTCGACGCCGCCCACGATGGGCTGAGCGACACCGGCGGAGACGACGCGGCCACCGCGATCATGACCACCGACTCGGTCTCCAAGAAGGTCGTGGTCGAGGGCGACGGCTGGTCCGTCGGCGGGATGGCCAAGGGCGCGGGCATGCTGGCACCCCAGCTGGCCACCATGCTCGTCGTACTCACCACCGACGCCGTCGTCCCCGCCGACCAGCTCGACCGGGCGCTGCGCGCAGCCACCCGGGTCAGCTTCGACCGGCTCGACTCCGACGGGTGCATGTCGACCAACGACACCGTGACGGTCATGGCCAGCGGCGCCAGCGCGGTCACCCCCGACCCCGAGGAGTTCACCGACACCCTCACCCGCGCCTGCACCGACCTCGCCATGCAGCTGCTCAAGGACGCCGAGGGTGCCGACCACGAGATCGCGATCACCACGGTCAACGCAGCCACCGAGGACGACGCGGTCGAGGTGGGCCGCAGCGTCGCCCGGAGCAACCTGTTCAAGGCGGCGGTCTTCGGCAACGACCCCAACTGGGGCCGGGTGCTGGCGAGCATCGGGACGACCAGCGCCGCGTTCGACCCTGCCGACCTCGACGTCGCAATGAACGGCGTCTGGGTCTGCCGCACGTCCACCCCTGCCGAGGACCCGGCCACCGTCGACCTCACCGGCCGCCAGGTCGAGGTCACGATCGACCTCAAGGCGGGCTCCGAGCGGGCCACCGTCTGGACCAACGACCTCACCCACGCCTACGTCCACGAGAACAGTGCCTATTCCTCATGAAATCACCCCACGAAATCGCTCGCTTCGCTCCCGATTCCGCAGGGACCCCGAAATGAGCAGACCTGACCCGGCCAAGGCCCGCACCCTCGCCGCAGCCCTCCCGTGGCTGATGCGCTACCACGGCAAGGTCGTGGTGGTGAAGTACGGCGGCAACGCGATGACCGACGAAACCCTCAAGCAGGCGTTCGCCGAGGACATCGCCTTCCTCCGGTTCGCCGGGTTCCGTCCCGTCGTGGTGCACGGCGGTGGTCCGCAGATCTCCGAGATGCTGGCCAGGCTCGGGATCAAGTCGGAGTTCCGGGGCGGGCTGCGCGTCACCACACCTGAGGCCATGGACGTCGTCCGCATGGTGCTGGTCGGCAAGGTCCAGCGCGAGCTGGTCGGGCTGATCAACGAGCACGGCGCGCTCGCCGTCGGCCTGTCCGGCGAGGACGCCGCGTTGTTCCGCGCCGAACCGACCAACAAGGTCATCGACGGGGAGGAGGTCGACCTCGGGCTGGTCGGCGAGGTCGCCGAGGTCCGCCCCGAGGCCGTACAGGACATCGTGGAGGCCGGCCGGATTCCGGTCATCTCCAGTGTCGCTCCCGATGAGAACGGCCTGGTCCACAACGTCAACGCCGACACCGCCGCCGCCGCGCTGGCCATCGCCCTGAAGGCCGAGAAGCTGCTCGTGCTCACCGACGTCGAGGGTCTCTACCGCGACTGGCCCGACAGCGATGAGGTGATCCAGGAGATCAACCCCGACGACCTCGAGAAGCTGATGCCGAGCCTCGCCAGCGGGATGGTGCCCAAGATGGCCGCCTGCCTGAAGGCCGTCCAGGGAGGGGTGGCCAAGGCCACCGTGGTCGACGGCCGCGAGCCGCACGCCGTACTCCTCGAGCTGTTCACCAACGAGGGCGTCGGCACCCAGGTGCTGCCCGGCGTCCCGATGCGGACCAGGAAGGCCCACGACGCATGAGCACTCCGCCGATCACCTGGAAGGACCGGTACGCCGGCGCGCTGATGAACGCCTTCGGACCACCGAAGCTCGTGCTCACCCGGGGCGAGGGGGCTCGCGTCTGGGACGAGGACGGCCGGGAGTACCTCGACCTGTTCGGCGGCATCGCCGTCAACGCGCTCGGCCACAACCACCCGACACTCGTCGACGCCGTCCACCACCAGCTGTCGACGCTGGGGCACATCTCGAACTTCTTCGCGAGCGAACCCCAGATCGAGCTGGCCGAGAAGCTCCTCGAGCTGCTCCTCGGGCCGGCCGCGTCGAGACCGACCGACGGCCGCGTCTTCTTCTCCAACTCCGGTGCCGAGGCCAACGAAGCGGCCTTCAAGCTGACCCGCCGCACCGGCCGGACCCGCATCGTCGCCGCCGAGGGCGCCTTCCACGGCCGGACCATGGGCTCCCTCGCACTGACGGCGAAGGAGGCCTACCGGACCCCCTTCGAACCGCTGCCCGGCGAGGTCACGTGGGTGCCCTACGGCGACGCCGACGCGCTCGCCGCCGCGGTCGACGAGGACACCGCCGCGGTGCTGCTGGAGCCGATCCAGGGCGAGGCCGGCGTGGTCGTCCCGCCCGAGGGCTACCTCACCGCCGCCCGGCGCATCGCCACCGATCACGGCGCCCTGCTGTGGATCGACGAGGTGCAGAGCGGCATCGGCCGGACGGGGCGTTGGTTCGCGCACCACGTGGATCGCGAACTGACGGAGGACCCGCCCGACATCGTGACCCTGGCCAAGGGCCTCGGCGGCGGCATCCCCATCGGCGCCACCATCGCGACCGGGAGGGTCGGCTCGTTCTTCGAGCCCGGCAATCACGGCACCACCTTCGGCGGCAACCCGGTGGCTTGTGCTGCGGCGCTCGCGGTGCTGGGTGTGATCGGCGACGAGGGCCTGCTGGAGGAGGTGGAGAAGGTCGGGAAGAGACTTGCGGACGCGGTCGGAGCCGAGCCGGAGGTCACGACCGTGCGCGGTCGCGGTCTGCTGATCGCCGCCGACCTCGCCCATGATGACGCGGCTGCGGTGGTCGACTCCGCCAGGGCGGCGGGCTTCCTGCTCAACAACACCGGTCCCGCCACGCTCCGCTTCGCGCCCCCGCTGGTCCTCACCGACGACGACGTGGCCCGGTTCGCCGACGCGTGGTCCGGCATCCTCCGGGAGGCCCGGTCATGAGGTGCTGGTCATGAGGTACCGGTCATGAGGCACTTCCTGCGCGACGACGACCTCACGGCGGCCGAGCAGGCGCGCGTCCTGGAGCTGGCCGGCAAGCTCAAGCGAGCGCCGTACGACGCGCAGTCGCTGGCCGGACCGCAGACGGTCGCGCTGATCTTCGACAAGCCCACCCTGCGGACTCAGGCGTCGTTCGCGGCCGGCGTCGCCGAGCTGGGCGGCTACCCCATGCTGGTCGACGGCAAGCTGGCCGGGATCGGCGTCCGGGAACAGGTCTCCGACGTGGCCCGGGTCCTCGGCCGGCAGGCGTCGGTCATCGTCTGGCGGACCTTCGAGCAGTCCCGGATCGAGGAGATGGCCGAGTACGCCGGCGTACCGGTCGTCAACGCGCTCACCGACCAGTTCCACCCGTGCCAGCTGCTGGCCGACCTGCTGACCGTCGTCGAGCACAAGGGCCGCACGTCCGGACTGACCGTCGCCTTCGTCGGCGACGGCGCGTCCAACATGGGCAGCTCCTGGCTGCTCGCCGGCGCCACCGCCGGGATGGAGGTACGGATCAGCTCGCCGGAGGGCTACCAGCCCGACCCGCAGATCGTCGACGAGGCCACCCGGATCGCCGACGGCACCGAGGGGTCCGTCGCCCTCGAGGCCGACCCGCGTGTGGCCGTGGCCGGAGCCGACATCGTGGTGACCGACACCTGGGTGTCGATGGGCAGCGAGGAGGAGCGCGAGGCCCGGCTCGAGGCGTTCGGCGACCACGCGGTCACCGCCGAGCTGTTCGCGGAGGCCAAGCCGGACGCGATCGCGATGCACTGCCTGCCGGCCTACCGCGGCAAGGAGATCGACGCCGAGGTGATCGACGGCCCGCGCAGTGTCGTCTGGGACGAGGCGGAGAACCGTCGCCACGCGCAGAAGGCGATCCTGACCTTCCTCCTGGAGGAGTCGGCATGAATGAAACCGCGCTCCGGCCCACCACCAAGAACGCTCGGCACCAGTGCATCATCGAGCTGGTCTCGCAGCACGAGGTGAAGTCCCAGGGTGAGCTCGCGCACCTGCTCGCCGAGAGCGGGCTCCATGTCACCCAGGCCACCCTGTCGCGCGACCTCGTCGAGCTCGACGCGGTCAAGGTCCGGGGGCTCTCCGGCGCCCTGGTCTACGCCGTGCCGGGGGAGGGCGGTGACCGCCGACCCTCGGCACCCGGCGGGAGCGCCGCGGGGGCCCAGCGCCTGGCCCGCCTCTGCGGCGAGCTGCTGGTCACGGCCGAGGCGAGCGCCAACCTCGTCGTCCTCCGGACGCCGCCGGGTGCCGCCCAGTACCTCGCCAGTGCCTTCGACAAGACCGAGCTGCCTGACGTGCTCGGCACCATCGCCGGAGACGACACGGTCCTCGTGATCGGCCGTGATCCCTCCGGTGGAGACGAGCTCGCCCAACGGTTCCTGGCGCTGGCCACCGACCACTCCGAACAGAAGGAACGTCCAACGTGAGCAAGGTCCTCACCTCACTGCCGGTCGGCGAGCGCGTCGGCATCGCCTTCTCGGGCGGCCTCGACACCTCGGTCGCCGTCGCCTGGATGCGCGCCAAGGGCGCCATTCCCTGCACCTACACCGCCGACATCGGTCAGTACGACGAGCCCGACATCGACGGCGTACCCGAGCGTGCCCTGCTCTACGGCGCCGAGATCTCCAGGTCCGTCGACTGTCGCCGCACCCTCGTCGAGGAAGGGCTCGCCGCCCTCGCCTGCGGCGCCTTCCACATCCGATCCGGCGGCCGCGCCTACTTCAACACCACGCCGCTCGGCCGCGCCGTCACCGGCACCCTGCTGGTCCGGGCGATGCACGAGGACGGCGTCGACATCTGGGGCGACGGCTCCACGTTCAAGGGCAACGACATCGAGCGGTTCTACCGC
>DASSJR010000015.1:0-7389 GCA_035691135.1 Nocardioides sp.
GGCCCCTCGACGTCCTGCGGGATGCCCTTGAGGTCGTTCATCGTCGAGCCCAGTCCCTCGAGGGCCTTGCCGATCTCGCTGGGCACGATCCACACCTTGTTGGCGTCGCCCTCGGCGATCTTCGGCATCATCTGGAGGTACTGGTAGGCGAGCAGGGACTGGTCGGGGCGCCCGTCGTGGATCGCCTGGAAGACCGTCTGGATCGCCTGGCCCTCGCCCTGGGCCCGCAGGATCGACGACTCCCGGTCGGCCTGGGCCCGCAGGATCTGGGACTCACGGGCTCCCTGCGCGTTGAGGATCGAGGACTGCTTGGACCCCTCGGCGGTGAGGATCGCGGCCTGACGCTGACCCTCGGCGGTCAGGATCACCGCGCGCTTCTCCCGGTCGGCGCGCATCTGCTTCTCCATGGAGTCCTTGATCGACGGCGGCGGGTCGATGCCCTTCAGCTCGACGCGGTTGACCCGGATGCCCCACTTGCCGGTGGCCTCGTCGAGCACGCCGCGCAGGCCGGAGTTGATCGAGTCGCGGCTGGTCAGCGTCTCCTCGAGGTCCATGCCGCCGACGATGTTTCGGAGCGTGGTCATGGTGAGCTGCTCGATGGCCTGGATGTAGTTGGCGATCTCGTAGGTCGCCGCCACCGGGTCGGTGACCTGGAAGTAGATGACGGTGTCGATGGACACGACGAGGTTGTCCTCGGTGATCACCGGCTGGGGCGGGAAGCTCACCACCTGCTCGCGCAGGTCGATCAGGTAGCGCACCCGGTCGACGAACGGGACGACGATGTTGAGTCCTGCGGGCAGCGTGCCTTTGTACTTGCCGAATCGCTCCACGATGCCGGCCCGCGCCTGCGGGACGATCCGCACGGTCTTGGTCAGCAGCACCAGCACGAACAGGAACGACAGCACGATCATGATCAGCGCAGCCAGCGTCATGATGGGGCTCCTCTCAGGTTGCGGAACGTCGGATGGTCGATCACGGCTCGAGCCGTGGCACGGGGTGGACCAGAGCGGTGGCGCCACGGATCTCGAAGACCTCGACGGTCTCCCCCGCCTCGATGCTCAGGGTTTCGTCGTAGGGCTGGGCGGACCAGATCTCTCCGGCCAGGCGGATCCGGCCCGGCGCCAGGGCGGTGATCGGCTCGGTCACGAGTCCCTGCTTGCCCACGAGCTTGCCGTGACCGACCTGCAGCTCGGGGCCACCGTGGAACCGCCTCGCGAGGCCGGGCCGGACGACGGCGAGCATGGCGACGGAGGTGCCGGCGGCGACCAGCATCTGCACGACGACGGGGGCGTCGAAGGCCGCGGTCACCAGGCCGGCCAGGGCACCGACGGCGAGCATGATCAGGATCAGGTCGAGACTGAACATCTCCGCGAGCCCGAGCAGGATGGCGGCTCCGAGCCAGGCCTCCCACGCGTGCTCCTGGAACCACTCCATGATCGAGACTTTAGCCTGCGGGACCCACTCAACCGCCCCGGTGACGCGTACGGCGGCGCGCGGCGTAGCGCCCGTCCTCGCGGCTCAGGACGAGGGGCATGCCGAAGGTCCTCGAAAGGTTCTCCTCGGTGATCACGTGGGGCAGCGGACCCGACGCCACTTCCCTGCCACCGCGCAGGAGCAGGGCGTGGGTGAAACCGGGCGGGATCTCCTCGACGTGGTGGGAGACCAGGACCGTGGCGGGTGAGTCCTCATCCATCGCGAGCACGTTGAGCGTGGACACCAGGTCCTCACGGCCGCCGAGGTCGAGCCCGGCCGCCGGCTCGTCGAGCAGGAGCAGCTCCGGGTCGGTCATCAGCGCCCGGGCGATCTGGACCCGCTTGCGCTCCCCCTCGCTGAGGGTGCCGAAGGTGCGGGCGCCGAGGTGCCGGACGCCGACCTCCTCCATCAGCTCCGCGGCCCGGTCGTGGTCCAGGTCGTCGTACTGCTCACGCCAGCGGCCGATCACGCCGTACGACGCCGACACGATCACGTCGTGCACCACCTCGTGGCGCGGGATCCGCTCCGCGAGGGCGGCGCTGGTGAGCCCGATCCGGGGTCGGAGGTCGAACACGTCGACCGTGCCGAGCACCTCGTCGAGAATGCCGGCGACCCCCGTGGTCGGGTGGATCTGGGCGGACGCCACCTGGAGCAGCGTCGTCTTGCCGGCGCCGTTGGGGCCCAGGATCACCCAGCGCTCGTCCTCCTCGACGGTCCAGGAGATGGAGTCGATGAGAGTGGCCTGGCCGCGGCGCACGGTGACGTCGGCGAACTCGAGCACGGCGGCCATGGCCGCAACCCTAGGGCACTCTTCGGCGCGTATCCTCACCCGCCGTGACCTCCTCGCTGCTGCCCTCCGTGCGCCTCTCGTGGTGGGGCACGGCCTGGCTCCGCGGCCACGTCGTGAGCGACCAGATGGTCGACGGCGTGGTCGGCGGCGACGCGGTCCACCTGGTCGGGGGCGCAGGCGGCGCCGAGCCGCTCGTGCTCGGGCTGGGGAGGTTGAGGAGTGTCGGCGCGACCGGCTTCGGTCTGGCACTCCCCGTGGCCGGCGACCCGCTCGGGCTGGGCGGCCCGGCCGCGTTCAACTCCGCGGCCCTGGCCGCCGGCGAGGCGGTGGTGACGACCGGCGCGGACGTCGGGCTGGTGCCGGAGCGAACTGGCGCCTCGGTGACCTGGACCGAGCACCCGGCTCTCAGGCGCCAGGTGCCGGACGTCGGCGAGGCCGACCGGGCGTTGCGCTCGGCCCTGCTCGAGACCGCCGACGAGCTGGCTCGGCTCGAGGTCGCCCGGTGGCGTCCAGAAGTGGCCGACGAGCTCATGGACCTGCGTCACCCGCGCCCGGTCGAGGCGCCCCGCGGAGTGCCGTCGCGGTGCCTCGCCCTGGCCGGCCGGGGGATGCAGGCGATGACGATCGTGGAGCTCGCCCTCGTCGACGACGGCGGCGCGATCTCCGCTGCCGAGGCCGCGGGACGTCAGCTGGCCCTGGCGTCCCTCGAACGGGCCTCGAGGCGGGCCCTGGTCGCGGCCTGCTCGCCGGACGTCTGGCCGGACTGACCCTCGCTCAGGCCGGTGCCCAGACTCCGAGCTCGTTGCCGCTCGGGTCGGCGAAATGGAAGCGGCGACCACCCGGGAAGTCGTAAGGGCCCTCCACCACCTCGCCACCCGCACCGCGGACTGCCTCCACGGTGGCATCGAGGTCGTCGGAGTAGAGGAGCACCAGCGGTCCGCCGCGCTGCGGGGTGCGAGCGGGGTTGAGCCCGCCGACCTCGCCGTCGCCGTCGGGCGAGCGGATGCCTGCGTAGTCCGAGCCGTAGTCGTTGAAGGTCCAGCCGAAGGCGGACTCGTAGAACGCCTTGGCAGCGGACAGGTCGGCCACGTTGAGCTCGATGTAGTCGAACGCGTGATGAGTGTGTGCCATGGCCCTCAGCCTAGGGACCGCCGCCGACCCGACGGGGTCGGCGATAGCCTCGACCCGACATGGACGACACCACAGACGACGGAGCCCCGAAGACACTCCGCATCACCCTGACCGGCAAGGACCGGCCCGGCGTGACGTCGTCGATCTTCGCGGCGCTCTCGCACGCCGGCGTCGAGGTCCTCGACATCGAGCAGATCGTGCTCCGTCGCCGGCTGGTGCTCGGCGTGCTGGTGACGGCCCCGCGCGACTGGCGCAAGCTGCGCGTCACCATCGAGGAGACGGCCGAGGCTCTGGACATGCAGGTCGAGGTGGACCGGGGCGTCGGCGACAACCGGGCCCGCCGCGAGGGACGGTCCCACGTGACCGTGATCGGGACGCCGCTGAAGGCGTCCGCGATGGCGGCCGTGGCCGGGCGGATCGCCGACAGCGGCGCCAACATCGACCGGATCGAACGGATGGCGCGCTACCCCGTGACCGCCATCGACCTCCACGTCTCGGGCACCGATCCCGAGAAGTTGAGGGCGCTCCTGGCCGTGGAGGCCGCCCGCCAGAGCATCGACATCGCGGTGCAACCGGCCAACCTCCTGCGGCGCGGCATGCGGTTGATCGTGATGGACGTCGACTCGACCCTGGTGCAGGGCGAGGTCATCGAGATGCTGGCCGCGCAGGCGGGCTGCGAGCCCGAGGTCGCCCGGATCACCGACGCGGCGATGCGCGGTGAGCTCGACTTCGAGGAGTCGCTGCGCTCGAGGGTGGCGCTGCTCGAGGGCGTGGACGCCAGGTGCCTCGACACCGTCTACGAGTCCCTCGAGCTCGCCCCCGGCGCCCGAACCCTGGTCCGAACCCTGCGGCGGCTGGGCTACAGGTTCGCGATCGTCTCGGGCGGCTTCAGCCAGATCACCGACCGGCTCTCGGAGGACCTCGGGATCCACTTCGCGCGGGCCAACGAGCTGGAGATCGTCGACGGCAAGCTCACCGGACGGATCGTGGGTGACGTCGTCGACCGCGCCGGCAAGGCCGATGCCCTGCGACAGTTCGCCGCCGAGGCGGGGGTGCCGCAGCAGGCGGTGATCGCGATCGGCGACGGCGCCAACGACCTCGACATGCTCAACGCCGCCGGTCTCGGCATCGCCTACAACGCCAAGCCCGTGCTCCAGGACGCGGCCGACACCTCGGTCAACGTGCCGTACCTCGACGCGATCATGTATCTGCTCGGCATCTCGCGTGAGGAGATCGAGGCCGCGGATGCCGAAGCCGGCATCGTCACCCCTGCTCCCCCGATCCCCTAGGACACAGCCTCAGCAGCCAGTTCCTAGGAGTCGTCCTCGCCTCGACCGACGTGGAAGGCCACCAGTCGAGCACTTGTCAGGTCGAGGTCGGCCCACGCGCCGTCGTACTCGAAGACGGCGACCGCGCTCGTCGGGAAGCCGGACGCCATCGCGGTGGAGGCCTCCGGATCTCCCTCACCGTCGTCGAGGAGCTGTGCGAGGTGAGCCATCGTGGGGTTGTGCCCCACCACGACGAGGACGCGCGCATCCGCGGGTGCACCGCGCAGCAGGTCCAGGGCGGTGTCGGTGCCCGCGGTGTAGAGCCCCTCGTCGACGCTGGGCTGGAGGCTCCAGCCGGCGCCTGAGGCCAGCGCCGTCCAGGTCTCCAGCGCGCGGGGCGCGGCCGAGACCAACGCATGGTCGGGTACGACGCCCAGGCCGGCCAGCCATTGCCCGGCCCGCGCAGCGTCGGTCCGCCCGCGCTCCAGGAGGCGCCGGGCATGGTCGGTGTCCCCCGACTGTTCGGCCTTCGCGTGCCGGACCACGACAAGACGGCGGGAATCCTGCTGCACGCGCTCACATTGGCATGCCCTAGCCTCGCTGTCATGTCCAGCGGACCGCTCATCATCATCGGTGGCGCCGAGGACAAGCTTCGTCGACGCACGATCCTCACCGAGTTCGTGGGCGCGGCCGGCGGCGAGGAGGCGCGCATCGCGGTCATCGCCACGGCCTCGTCACTGGGTCCCGAGGTGGTGGAGGTCTATGACGCCCTGTTCCGCAAGCTCGGCGCCGCCGAGGTGGTTTCCGTGCGGCCGGAGAGCCGCGAGGAGGCCCATGACCCGGAGCTGGTGGCCGAGCTGGACAAGGCGACCGGCGTCTTCATGACGGGCGGCAACCAGATGAAGCTGTCCGCCGTCGTGTGCGGGACGCCGTTCGGCGACGCCCTGGTTGATGCCCACAGGCGCGGCGTCGTCATTGCCGGCACCTCGGCCGGGGCCAGCATCCAGTCCTCACACATGGTGGCCTTTGGCGGACCCGGCTCGACCCCCAAGCAGCGGATGACGCAGGTCGCCGCCGGGCTCGGGCTCCTCGAGTCCTGCGTCGTCGACCAGCACTTCGAGCAGCGCAACCGCTACGGCCGGCTGCTGATGATCGTCAGCGAGTCCCCTTCGCTGCTCGGGATCGGCGTCGACGAGGACACCGCCGCGGTCGTCGAGGAGATCGAGGGTCACGAGGTACTCCGGGTCGTCGGCAAGGGTGCGGTCACGATCTTCGATCCCTCCCAGATCGTCACCAACGCCTACGAGGCGAAGCGGTCCTCGCCGCTCCTCGCGAGCGGCGTGATCCTGCACGTCCTCCCCCACGGCTCACGCTTCGACCTCACCACCCGCTCGCTGATCCCACCACCCCGGTTCGCCGATCCGGCGGAGGCCGCGGAGATGGCCGAGGCCGGCAAGGACCTCCGCCAGCTGGCGCGCGACATCGCCGCCGACGACGTGTCGCCCAGTGCGCTCCGCCGTCGCCGAGCCCGGACCCGAAGCAAACCCGACCCACCCCACCAGGACGGAGCCTCTCGATGACCGAACGTCCCACTCCCGATCTCAAGATCCTCGAGACCCGGGTCTATCGGGGCGCGAACGTCTGGTCCTACGACCAGGCGATCCACCTCGTCGTGGACCTCGGCTCGCTGGAGAACCATCCGACCAACACGCTCCCCGGCTTCACCGACAACCTCCTGCAGATGCTGCCGGGTCTGCGCGAGCACTCCTGCTCGCGCGGCCGCCGCGGTGGGTTCGTCGAGCGGCTCAACGAAGGCACCTGGCTCGGCCACGTCGCCGAGCACTGCGCCCTGGCCCTGCAACAGGTCGTGGGCCACGACATCCGTCGCGGCAAGACCCGCCAGGTGAAGGGACGCACAGGCGTCTACAACGTGATCTACGGGTACGCCGACGAGCAGGTGGGGCTGGCCGCCGGACAGCTCGCCGTACGCCTGGTCAACCACCTCGTCCAGGCCGACCCGGACTTCGACTGGGAGAGCGAGCTCGAGGCCTTCATCAAGCGGGCGCAGCGCACGGCGTTCGGTCCGTCGACCCAGGCGATCATCGACGAAGCGGTGTCCCGCGACATCCCGTGGCTCCGGCTCAACCAGCACTCACTCGTCCAGCTCGGCCAGGGCGTCCACGCCAAGAGGATCCGGGCGACGATGACGTCGGCCACCAGCTCGATCGCGGTGGACATCGCCTCTGACAAGGACCTGACCACCAAGCTCCTCGGCGCCGCCGGTCTGCCGGTGCCTCGCCAGGATTCGGTGCGCAGCGTGGACCAGGCCGTCCGGGTCGCCCGGCGCATCGGGTTCCCGGTCGTCGTGAAGCCGCTCGACGGCAATCACGGGCGCGGGGTCTGCCTGGACCTGCGCACCGAGGCCGACGTGCGCGAGGCGTTCCCGATCGCGAAGGAGCAGTCCCGGCGCGGGTGGGTGATCGTCGAGTCGTTCATCACCGGCAAGGACTACCGCTGCCTGATCATCGACGGCCGGGTGGCCGCCATCGCCGAACGGGTGCCGGCCCACGTGGTCGGTGACGGCCACTCGACGGTCGAGGAGCTGGTCGACCTGACCAACGCCGACCCGCGCCGCGGTGTCGGCCACGAGAAGGTGCTGACCCGGATCAAGGTGGACGCGGCCGCCGAGGAGCTGCTCGCGAGCCAGGGCCACAAGCTCGACTCGGT
>DASSJR010000016.1:0-2890 GCA_035691135.1 Nocardioides sp.
CGAGATCGCCGAGGAGCACAACCGCGCCGAGTCCGGTGAGGCCGAGGTCAAGGACGAGTGGCGCTCCCTGCCGGTGTCCGAGCGGATCACCCACGCCCTGGTCAAGGGCATCGACACCTACGCCGAGGACGACACCGAGGAGCTGCGCGCCGAGATCGCCGAGCGGGGCGGACGCCCGATCGAGGTGATCGAGGGGCCGCTGATGGACGGCATGAACGTCGTCGGCGACCTCTTCGGGGCGGGCAAGATGTTCCTGCCGCAGGTGGTGAAGTCGGCGCGGGTGATGAAGAAGGCGGTTGCCTACCTGATCCCGTTCATCGAGCAGGAGAAGCTCGACAACCCGGAGTACGCCACCGCCAAGGAGACCAACGGCACCATCGTGATGGCCACGGTCAAGGGCGACGTCCACGACATCGGCAAGAACATCGTCGGCGTCGTGCTCCAGTGCAACAACTACGAGGTCGTCGACCTCGGGGTCATGGTGCCGGCGCAGAAGATCCTCGACACCGCCAAGGAGGTCGACGCAGACCTGATCGGCCTCTCGGGGCTGATCACCCCGTCCCTGGACGAGATGGTCAACTTCGCGACCGAGATGCAGCGCGTCGGGCTCGATCTGCCGCTGCTGATCGGCGGCGCCACCACCTCGCGTGCCCACACCGCGGTCAAGGTCGACCCCAAGTACGACGGCCCGGTGGTGTGGGTCAAGGACGCCTCCCGGTCCGTCCCCACCGCTGCAGCACTGCTCGACAGCAAGCAGCGCAAGGCCCTGCTCGAGGCCCAGCGCACCGACTACGACGCCCTCCGTGCCCGCCACGCGACCAAGCAGGAGCGCCCCAAGCAGACCCTTCAGGGCGCTCGGGACAACCGCACTCCCATCGACTGGGAGGGGTACCAGCCCCCGGCACCCAAGCAGCCCGGCGTGCACGTGCTCGACGGTTACGACCTCGCCGAGCTGCGCGAGTACATCGACTGGCAGCCCTTCTTCAATGCCTGGGAGATGAAGGGGAAGTTCCCCGACATCCTCAACAACCCCAGCACCGGTGAGGAGGCGCGCAAGCTCTACGACGACGCGCAGGACATGCTCGACCGGCTCATCGAAGGGAAGTGGGTCACCGCGCGCGCCGTGTTCGGGTTCTTCCCGGCCCGGGCCGTCGGCGACGACGTCGAGCTTCTCGACGACTCCCGCACCGAGGTGCGGGCCGTCCTGTACCAGCTGCGGCAGCAGGGCGAGCACCGGCCCGGCGTACCCAACCGTTGCCTGGCCGACTTCGTGGCGCCGAAGGAGACCGGGCTGGAGGACCACGTCGGGGCGTTCGCCGTCACGGCCGGCATCGGGCTCGAGGACAAGGTCAAGGAGTTCAGGGACGCCCTCGACGACTACAGCGCGATCATGGTCGAGGCGCTGGCCGACCGGCTGGCCGAGGCGTTCGCCGAGCGGCTGCACGAGCGGGTCCGCAAGGAGTTCTGGGGCCACGAGGACGAAGAGAGCCTCAGCAACGAGGACCTGATCGCCGAGCGCTACCGCGGCATCCGCCCGGCCCCCGGCTACCCCGCCTGCCCCGACCACACCGAGAAGCAGACCATCTGGGAGCTGCTCGACGTCGAGGAGAGCGCGGGCATCAGGCTCACCGAGTCGATGGCCATGTGGCCGGGCGCAGCGGTGTCCGGGGTCTACTACAGCCACCCCGACTCGCAGTACTTCGTGGTCGGCCGCCTCGCCCGCGACCAGGTCGCCGACTACGCCGAGCGCAAGGGCTGGACCCTGGGTGAGGCCGAGCGCTGGCTCTCGGCCAACCTGGGCTACGACCCCGACGACTGATGGGTTTGGTTGCGGTAGGCGGGCATCTTGCCGGGTCTCGACACGCCGGTCGCGACTTCGTGCCCCAGTCGCGCGGCTTGCTCGACCACCCATGACCGGCCCCGCTGGCGCGCGGCCGGTCCCGGCGGCCGTTCTGTGGGACATGGACGGCACGCTGGTCGACACCGAGCCGTGCTGGATCGAGGCGGAGTTCGCGCTCGCCGAGGCGTACGGCGGCACCTGGAGCCGCGAGCACGCGCTCAACCTGGTGGGCAACGACCTGATCGCGTCGGGCCGCTACATCCGCGAGCACATGGGGATCGACCTGGAGCCGTCCCTCATCGTCGAGGAGCTCCTCGACCGCGTCATCGCCTCGGTCGAGCGGTCGGTGCCGTGGCGGCCGGGCGCGGTGGAGCTGGTGACGAACCTTCGGGAGCAGGGCGTCCCCTGCGCGTTGGTCACGATGTCCTACCGCCGCTTCGTGGCACCGATCCTGGCGGCCCTGCCGGAGGGGGCCTTCGCGCAGGTGGTCACCGGTGACGGGGTGCTGCACGGGAAGCCGCATCCCGAGCCCTATCTGAAGGCCGCCCGCGGGCTGGGCGTGGATCCGGCCGACTGCCTCGCGATCGAGGACTCCAACACCGGCGCGCGATCCGCCGAGGCCGCCGGCTGCACGGTGCTGGTCGTTCCGAACCACGTGCCGGTCCTGCCCGGTGACCGACGCGTGTTCGTCGAGTCGCTCAGCGGCCTGGGGGTCGAGGACCTGCCGTCGTGGGTTCTGGCTGATCGGTGTCCTCCGGGGTGAGCGCGCCGGAGTCGGTGTGGACAACCGGCGCCGGGAGAGGCGGGGGGGTGCCGCCGAAGGCGGGACACAGGGCGTGGTGGGCGCACCAGTCGCACAGCCGGGAGGGGTTGGGCCGCCAGTCGCCGGACTCCTCCGCCCGCCGGATCGCGTGCCAGATCGCCTCGACCTTGCGCTCGGTCGCGAGCAGGTCCTGCTCGTCGGGGACGTAGCGCATGATCTCGCTGTTGCCGAGGTAGATCAGCTGCAGCATCGCGGGGATCACCCCGCGGGTGCGCCAGATGACGAGC
>DASSJR010000017.1:0-8342 GCA_035691135.1 Nocardioides sp.
CCACTCGGATGCGTCCACGACGCTGCTGTCGCCCCGGCGGACCCTGAGGCTGCCCAACAGCCTGATCTCGACCGGTTCCTGGTTCTTGTCCATCTCAAGCCCCCGCTTGTCAGATGTTGAATGAGGTGCCCGAGAGATCACTTCGTTGAACTTGCTACTAACCCTGCCCCGCGTGTCTTCGCATTTCCCGAGAGTGAGCAGGAACACCCCAGATACGCGTGGCTTTTGGCCACCCTGTGCTAACCGGGGCATGGCCCGTTCGCGTCATGCGCGGCATGGGGGTCCAGACCAACTTATGAGTCCCTTGAGGTTTTACGGGTCGTTCACGGGCCGCGAGCGATCATGGCGGCATGAAGGCACTCCGCCGCGTCGCGGTGGTGCTGGTCCTCGCAGCACTCTGCTGTGTCTGGGAGGCCGGCCCCGCGTCCGCCCACACCAACGTCGTCTGGAGCTACCCGGCGCAGGGTGCCAGCCTGCCTACCGCACCAGGCCAGGTGGCGCTGCGGACCTCCGACCCGGTCGACCTCGGCCTGAGCCAGATCGTCGTACGGGATGCCGACGGTCGGGCACAGACCATCTCCGACAAGACCCTCACCGAGGGCGCCTCGGTGCTTCTCGCCACCTTGGATGACGAGGGTGCCTGGGGCCAGTGGACCGTGGACTACCGGATCGTGGGACCCGACGGACACCCGGTCACCGGTCGCATCAACTTCGCGGTGGGCGAGCCGGCGCAGGCAGCCTCCGAGTCGCAAGCCGCCACGACACGGTGGCTGATGCTGGGTGGTGGCGCACTCGCACTCCTCGGTGGCGCGTGGTACCTGCGCTGGACCACGGTGCGTGTTTCCCGGGGCGCGGCCCGACAGCATGCCGGGACGCCCTGATGGCTTCCGCCGACACGACGGTCACGCCGGTCACGGCCGCCGTTTCCCGTCGCACGGTCGGATCCGTGTGCTTCGTCCTCGTGGTGACGGCACTCACGGCGACCATCGCCACCAACCCGGAGGTGCTGCAACCCGCAGTGCAGGGCCTGCGCGAGGCGGGCCGGTTCACCGAGCTGGCAGCTCCGGTCGCCCGCGCGCTGCGGGTGCTCGGCGCGGTGGCGACCGTCGGGGCGCTCGTGGTGGCCCTGCTGACCGGGACGGCAGGCCAGCACGGCCGCGGAACGAGCCTGCAAGTCGCGGCCGGCCGGTGGGCGTTCCTCTGGGCCGTGGCCGCGGGTTGCTCGCTGGTCCTCGAGCTGTCGCAGGTGTCGGGCCTTCCCGTCTCGGAGGTGCTCCGCGGTGAGGGTGGCAACGCCGCCGCGGGGATAGCGGCCCAGGTGACCGGGTTGGCCCTCAGCGCCTGGCTCGCCGCACTCGTGTCGTTCTTCGCCAGCCGGGTCGAGTCGATCCCGGGCCTGCGTCTCGTCCTGCTCGTCGCCATCGTCGGCCTGGTCATCCCGGAGCTGACCGGGCACTCCGGACACTCTGGCTTCAACCCGCTCGCCCTGGGAGCCCTGAGCCTGCATGTCCTCGCCGTCTCGGCCTGGGCCGGAGGCCTGCTCGCGCTCTGTGCACATCTCGACCCTCAGACCCGGCAGGACGCCCGGCTCCTGCACCGCTTCAGTGCCATGGCCCTGGTCTGCTTCGTCGTGGTCGCCGTCACCGGAGTCGCCAACCTGTATGCCCGGCTCACGTGGGCGGAACTGGTGGAGAGTGGGCCTTACGCAGTCCTGCTGGTCCTCAAGATCGCCGGATTCCTTGCGCTGGGCTGCTTCGGCCTGGCCCATCGCCGTCGCACGCTCCGCCGGATGTCTGCCGGTGAGGGGGCCTCGTTCTGGTCTCTGGCGGCGGTCGAGGTCGCCGTGATGGCGGCCGTCCTCGGCCTCGCGGTGACCCTCACCGCAACGGCTCCCGGAGACGCGGACGACGCCGTTCACGCGGCGCCTGCGTCAGCAGGTTTCACGCTGCCTTGATGCCCCCCCGAAAGCGTGGGTCCCACGACACGTGGGCCACAGGGGTACCCGCGCGCCAGAGGGGGAACGTGAACAATGGATCTGAAGCGTCGCGACGTGATGAAGCTGGGTGGTCTCGGGGTGGCCGGCGCCGCAGCCGGAACCATGCTTCCGGTGGGCAATCTGATCAGGGCAGCAGACCCGAGCACCATCGACCCGGCATTCCTGCCTGACCCCTTCACGACCGCCTTTCGGCGTCCGCCCGTGCTGCGTCCGCAGGACCGTCGGCGCGGACCCGACGGGGTGTGGACGGACTTCTACGAGCTGTCCCAACGGATGACCAACGCCCAGATCCTCAAGGGTGGCCGCACGACCAGGATGTTCGGCTACAACGGCCACGTCCCGGGTCCCACGATCAAGGCAACCCAGGGCCGCAGGATCCGGCTGCGAGTCCGCAACCAGCTACCGCCTCGTCACCCGTCGATCGGTCACGACACCACGACGTCGGTGCATCTGCACGGATCCGCCTCGAAGCCGCAGTACGACGGCTACGCCAGCGACGTGACCCCCTCGGGGTTCTACAAGGACTACCACTACCCGAACTTCCAGCCTGCGCGGACGCTCTGGTACCACGACCACGGTGCCCACCACACGGCCCAGAACGTCTTCTCGGGCCTCGTCGCGCAGTACCACATGCACGACAAGGTCGAGCGGGCTCTGCTTCCCCAGGGTGAGTTCGACGTCCCCCTGATCGTCTCCGACGTGGCGTTCGACGAGGCCGGTCAGCTGAGGTTCGACGACGGCGGTCACAGCGGCATCTACGGCGATGTCGTACTGGTGAACGGCCGGCCGTGGCCGGTCATGAAGGTCAAGCGGCGCGTCTACAGGTTCCGGATGTTGGCCGCCTCGGTGTCACGTTCGTGGCGCTGGCGGCTGGGCCCGGGACACCCGATGACGATCGTGGCCACCGACGGCGGGCTGATGCCGAAGTCGCAGACGGTCAGCGAGTTCCGCCACGGTGGCGCCGAGCGTTACGAGGTGCTCATCGACTTCTCGAAGTTCCGGCCCGGGACCAGGGTCGTGCTCAACAACCTCAGCAACGACAACAACCGCGACTTCCTGCACACCGACAAGGTCATGGCGTTCGACGTCGTCGACGACCCCTTCGACAAGAGCGACCCGACCTGGAACCGGATCCCGGAGCGTCTGGCCGACTCCCACGTGATGCATCTGCGCCCGGGGATGGAGAAGCGACGCCGCACTCTCAACCTCGAGCGCTTCCTCGGGCAGTGGACCATCAACGGCCAGACCTGGAAGGACGTGGAGGACAGCGGCTTCCAGATGCTTCTCGCGGACCCGGACCTCGACGACGTCGAGATGTGGACCGTCGCGAACAGGTCCGGCGGCTGGTTCCACCCCCTCCACATCCACCTCGTCGACTTCCGCATCATCAGCCGCAACGGCCAGCCGCCGCACCCGTGGGAGCTGGGACCCAAGGACGTTGTGTATGCGGGGGAGAATGAGAGCGTGCAGCTGCTCATGCGGTTCGAGCACCAGCGCGGCCGCTACATGGTGCACTGCCACAACCTCACCCACGAGGACCACGACATGATGGGGCAGTTCGGCGTCGGCTGGAAGCCAGGTCAGCCTGACCGCAACGACCCGATCCGGGCGGCACGGTGCAGGTTCGACGACCTCCCGGGCTGATCGCTACGACCGCCCCGCCCCGGAGCCACCTGAAGAGACCAGGCGTCCTGCTCGTCCTGGTCCTGGTGGGTGCGCTGCTCGTCGGGCTGGTCGTGCGGACATACGTCCTGCGTCCGCTCACGGTGAGTTCGACGAGCATGGAGCCGACCCTCTGCCCCGGCGACCGGGTGCTGGTGGACCTGTGGGACCCGGACATCGATGACCTGTCCCACGGTGATCTCGTGGCACTCAGGCCGGGCCGGTCGGAGATACCGGTCGTCAAGCGAGTGGTCGGAATGCCCGGCGACGAGGTGAAGATCGAGGACGCTCTTCTCTACGTCAACGACCAGCTCGTCCACGAGCCGTACGTCGACCACAAGGCCATCGACGCACTGTTCTACGGCCCGGTCGTCGTGCCGGCAGACAACTTCCTCGTGCTGGGCGATGCCCGTGCGGTGTCGATCGACTCGCGGGTCTACGGGCCGGTGTCCTCCGACCGGCTCATCGGAACGGTCGCGATGCGGGTACCCCTCGGCGATTGCTGAGTCGTCGTCAGTTTGCGCAGTGTTGACGAGCGTCGACCACCGTGCCACCAGATGCCGCGGGCTCCCGGAGGGCACCGCGCGCCTGAATCGTGAACGGGGGAGGAGCGGTGGCCGACATGTACAGGTGGAGTCTTGCCGCGTCGATCGGAGGGCTGTCCGCCGTCCTCGCACTGACGGGCACACTCACACCGGCAAGCGCCGCCGATCCGGTCCGATCGGTCACCGTGTCGAAGGACGAGAGCATCGTCGTGGTCGCTGACCTCACCCCAGGCGAGGAGGTCCGGGTCGAGGTGACGCGCAACGGCATCCAGGTCGGCAGCGCCGTGGGCACAGCTCCACCCGACGGCGTGTTCGAGCTCAACCACCAGGTCGCGACCGTGACCCCGGTGGTGCCCGGGCCCGAGGAGAACGACACCGGGACGGCCGTGTGCTGGACCGACTTCACGCCCCACATCCTGGGCGGCGACGTGGTGCACGTGTCGAGCGGTGGAGTCGTGGACGAGGTCGTGGTGACCGACATCGAAGTCACCCAGGAACCGACGAAGGTCGACGCCGACACCGGAATCGTCCGCGGACGCGTCGATGGTCCGGCCCCTCCGATCAGCGAGCTGACCGTCGTCACCCAGGGGAGAACCGCGATCGACGAGCGGTTCGACGGCATCGCGCCCGGCACCTCCGACGGCGTCACCGGCAACCTCAGGTACATCGCTCCCGGGAGGTTCCAGGCGACGTTCAACGGCCTGAGCCGGACGCAGATGGGAGCCTTCCTCGACTCGGCTGGCGTCCGGGCCATCCACGAATCTGCCGGGAGCGAAACCGCGTCTCACAGCACGGTCGCCACCTACGGCGCCGATGCGCGGTTCACGGAGGACCTGTGTCCACCCGTGGCGCGACGGGCGGTCACCGGTACCAGCCTGGGTGAGATCAACCGGGACACCGTGGACGCGCCACTGACCGTCTGGGGCGTCAGTGCCCATGCCAACGCCGTCCAGGTCGGCCTCGAGGACCGCAACGGGACCAGCCGGACCTATCCGGCCACGGTCCTCGGCACCGGCATCACCCAGACCTGGTCGGTGACCTATCCCGCAGGGGCGCTCCGTGACCTCGCGGACGGCACTCTCACGATCAGCGCCGGCTACTCCGGAGACTCCGGCGTGCTCGCCGGAGCCGAGCGCACGATCCAGAAGGACACCAAAGCGCCGCCGGGGCCGAGGATCCGGCCGGATGGGGGCAGGTTCGTGCGCAGCCTGACAGTCCGGCTCAGCTCGTCCGGTGCGCGCGAGATCTGGTACACCCTCGACGGCACGAGGCCCGGTCCCCACCGTGGGGCGGAGTACCGGGGCGCGTTCCGCCTCCGGCGCACCGCGACCCTGCGCGCGATCGCGTACGACGCTGCCGGCAACCCGAGCGCGGTGACGAAGGCACGCTTCCGGCGGATCCCGCACTTCGAACCACCCGGCCGGTCCGTTTAACGCGCGGTTGACGTCACTGCCCAAGTCTTCTCACACGTGCCCGTCGCGTGCGCCATTTCGTACGACGACCGGGACGGTTCGGGGACAAACGCAAGGCACCACCTGGGTGGGTGGACTAAACGTAGGAGTGGGGACATGGAACTTCTCGGCGAGAAGACGAAGCGGGCAAGCAGGGCAATTCGACGGCTGCGACCTGGCGGCGGCTCCCGACGCAGGTGGATCGCGCTGGCGTCGAGTCTGCTGGTCGGAGCGGCCCTGACGCCCTTGACGGTGCTGGCGCCGCCGGCGGCGCAGGCAGCACCGGTGGGGGCGGGCTTCACCATCACTCCATCGGACCTGTCCTTCATCCTCAAGCAGATCAAGATCGCCGAGAACCACGCAGCGAACTTCACTGCGGCGGACCCGTGCCGCGGGTTGCTCGGTCCCGGCGCGAATCAGATCCACAGCCCGCTGCTCTCCTACGGCCTGCGCACCGTCGACGGCTCCTGCAACAACCTGATCGACGGGCAGAGCAAGTTCGGGGCCGCCGACCAGAAGTTCCCGCGGCTGACCACACCCGTGTTCAAGGACGCCGACCCCGTGCCCCAAGGAATGCCCGGCGCGGGAAGCCCGACCTCCTACAAGCAGAAGAGCGGCATGGTCTTCGACTCACAGCCGCGCACGATCAGCAACCTGATCGTCGACCAGACCTCGACCAACCCGGCTGCCGTGGCTGCGGCCGCGGAACCGGTGCGCACCCAGGGCAACGAGGGCGTCGTGCCCTGCGAGACCGACCCGACCAACCCCGACTGCGTCCCTGCCGGGCAGACGTTGTTCATCCCGAACGTCACCACCGACGTCGGCCTGTCGCCGCCGTACAACCAGCTGTTCACGCTGTTCGGCCAGTTCTTCGACCATGGCGTCGACCTGACCACCAAGTCCGGTGGCACCGTGTTCGTGCCCCTGCGGCCCGACGACCCGCTGTACGACCCCACCAGCCACAGCAACTTCATGGTGCTGACCCGCGCGCAGAATCTGCCCGGCGCGGACGGAAAGCTCGGCACTGCGGACGACATCCAGGACGCCACCAACACCGACTCTCCCTGGGTGGACCAGAGCCAGACCTACACCTCGCACCCCTCGGAGCAGGTGTTCATCCGCGAGTACGCGATGAACGCCGCCGGCGAGCCGGTCTCGACCGGCAAGCTGCTGGAGTCGGCTGACGGTGGCATGGGGACCTGGGCGCTGGTGAAGCAGCAGGCCGCGCAGAAGCTCGGCATCCAGCTCACCGACCTCGACGTGCTGAACATTCCGTTGCTCGCGGTCGACCCCTACGGCAAGTTCCTCCCGGGCCCGAACGGCTTCCCGCAGCTCGTGACCAAGACCGGGCTCGTCGAGGGCGATCCGGCCGCGAATGGCGGCAAAGGGGTCCTCGTGCCGAGCAACGCCGAGCACGTCGTGAACTGCGCGCCCAAGACGAGCTGCAACGAGGGCTTCCTTGTGGACATCGCGCACAACGCCGACCCGACCCCACAGGACACCGACCACAACCCCATGACCGACCCGGTTGCGCCGACACCGGACCCGGACAACGTCGCCTCGGCCGACTTCGCCAGCCAGCTTCCCGGCACCTACGACGACGAGATGCTGAACGCGCACTTCATCTGCGGAGACGGGCGCTGCAACGAGAACATCGGGCTGTCCGCGATCCACCAGATCTTCCACTCCGAGCACGACCGGCTGGTCGACGACATCAAGCGCGTCCTGACCGAGGACGCAACGGCGACCGACACCGGTGCTGCGGCGCTGCCCGAGTGGCAGCTGGCCGACGGTGCCGCCGGATGGAACGGCGAGCGTCTGTTCCAGGCCGCCCGCTTCATCACCGAGATGGAGTACCAGCACATCGTGTTCGAGGAGTTCGCCCGCAAGGTCCAGCCGGCGATCAACCCGTTCGAGCCGTTCGCGTTCACCCAGACCGAGATCAACCCGGCGGTGAAGGCGGAGTTCGCGCACGCGGTGTACCGGTTCGGGCACTCGATGCTCACCGACACCGTGGACCGCAACTACGGCAGTGGGAACCCGACGCACACGCCGCTGCTGGACGTGTTCCTCAACCCGCCGGCGTACGACGACGGACCGACCGCAGCCTCACCGCCCGTGAGCTCCGCGGACGCGGCCGGTGCGATCCTGATGGGCGCGTCGGACCAGACCGGCAACGAGCTCGACGAGTTCGTCACCGAGACCCTGCGCAACAACCTGCTGGGTCTGCCGCTGGACCTGGCGACGATCAACCTGACGCGGGCCCGCGAGGCCGGCATTCCGCCGCTGAACAGTGTGCGCAGGCAGATCTGGAACGCAACAAACGACGGCCAGCTCCAGCCCTACACCAGCTGGATGGACTTCGGGATGAACCTCAAGCACCCCGAGTCGCTCGCCAACTTTGTCGCGGCCTACGGTCGCCACCCGAGCGTCACCGGCGTCAGCACCGTCACGGCCAAGCGTGCCGCCGGCGAGGCGCTGGTGTACGGCGAGGCGGGTCCGGACGGCATCCTCGGTGACCTGTCGGCCACGCCGGAGAACGAGGCGGCCGACGACATCCCGGCCGCGCGGGTTCCCGGCGACCGGATGGCGTTCCTGAACAGCACTGGCGCCACCTGGGGGAACACCGCCGCCGGTGTGACCAAGACAGGCGTTGATGACATCGACCTGTGGGTCGGTGGCCTGGCC
>DASSJR010000018.1:0-2713 GCA_035691135.1 Nocardioides sp.
GCTCGTCGTCACTCTGGCTGGCCAGGCCGCGGACCGAATCGTCGTTGAGGCCGACGTTGAGGACGGTCTCCATCCTCCCGGGCATCGAGAACGTCGCGCCGGATCGCACGCTGACCAGGAGCGGGTCGTCGGCGTCACCGAGGGTCCGCCCCATCGACTTCTCCAGCGACGTGAGGTGCTCGGTGACCTCGTCCGCCATCCCGTCTGGCTGGCTCTTCTCCGCCAGGTACGCCTGGCAGGCCTCCGTGGTGATCGTGAAACCCGGCGGCACGGGCAGTCCGAGGATCGTCATCTCGGCCAGGTTGGCGCCCTTGCCCCCGAGCAGGTCCTTCTGGTCCTTGTTGCCGTCGCGGAAGTCGTAGACGTATGAGCTCACGCGCTGATACTGCCCTCTCCGGGTGCCGAGTGGGAGGGGCGGGTCACGCGGGTCAGCGTCCTGACTCGGTGTAGGCCGGGCCGGGTGCCTTCAGGTTCGCCAGGGCCGCCTCGACCCGACGGGCGGTGAAGTCCGCCGCACGGTCCCGGACCTCGTCGATGGTGCAGAACGACGCGGTCCGGATCTCACGTTCCTGCTTCACGATCTCCTCGGCCACGACCGGGTCGTGGGTACCCCCGTCGAAGACGAGGCAGAGCGCGTCGTCCCAGCCGCCCCACGCCGGCAACCAGTCGGTGAGGAGCAGGGCACCGGTCTCCAAGGACAACCCGAGCTCCTCCTTGACCTCGCGGGCCACGGCGAGCTGTGGGGACTCGCCGACCTCCACGACACCGCCCGGCAGGTCCCAGTCCTGCTTGTAGGTGAGCTCGCACAGCAGGACCCGGTCGGAGGTGTCGCGGATCAGCATCTGGCTGATCGCCCGCTTGCGGGGGAGGAAGGAGTTGAGGAGTGCGCGGAAGCCGCCCGGCTCGCTGACAGGTACGTCGGTCGACAGGCGCGCATAGACGATCCGGTCGCCCGACCGGCCGTCGACATCCACGCCGCGCATCACGCCCTCGCGGCGCATCCCCGCCCAGGTGGCCACCCGTTGGCCGAGCTGGTCGTCGGGGTCGACGAGCGTCTCCACCCGGCCGTGCGCTTCCAGGGCCGCCTCGACCTCGCGCCGTACGACGTCGGCGGCACCCCACAACCCCTCGTCGTGCAGCGCCGGGATCCAGCTGATCCGGGCGATCCCGTCCGCGAGGGTCGTCACCGTGGTCGGGTCCTGGCTCACGCAGCCACCCTAACTGTGTCGAGCGGCGTCAGTTCCGGCGAGCGCGCTTGCCGCGAGCCGGGACCTCCTGGGCCACCTCCGGGCGCGATTCCGCCTCGGGCTGCGTGACCTCTGGAGCGGACCGACCCTGCGCAGCGACGGGGGATGCGCGCAGCCAGACCACCCCCAGCGGCGGCAGCGCGATGTCCGCATGAGCCGGTTGGCCGGAGTGCTCGCCCTCGACGGCCTCGACCCGGCCCAGGTTGCCCACCCCTGAACCGCCGTACAGATCGGCGTCAGTGTTGAGCACCTCCTGCCAGGCGCCGGCGGACGGCAGCCCGAGCCGGTAGTCGTGGGGGACCGCGGCGAAGTTGGCGACGCAGGCGAGGTCGGGGTCGCCGTCCCCGTGGCGGACGAAGGAGTAGACGTTGCGGCTGGCATCGTTCGCGTCGATCCACGAGAAGGCCTCGGGGAGGTGATCGCGGGCCCAGAGTGCCGGTGTGTCGCCGTAGAGACGGTTGAGGTCGCGCACCAGCGCGTGGATCCCGGCGTGCTCGGGGTGGTCAAGGAGCCACCAGTCGAGCTCCCGGGCCTCGGCCCACTCCGACTCCTGGCCGAGCTCGGCGCCCATGAACAGCAGCTGCTTCCCGGGGTGAGCCCACATGAACGCGAGGAAGGCCCGCAGGTTCGCCAGCTGCTGCCAGCGGTCGCCCGGCATCTTGCGCAGCAGCGAGCCCTTGCCGTGCACCACCTCGTCATGGCTGATCGGGAGCACGAAGTTCTCAGACCACGCATAGACACTGGCGAAGGTCAGCTCGCTGTGGTGGTGAGAGCGGTGGATGGGGTCGTTCTGGAAGTAGCCCAGCGAATCGTGCATCCACCCCATGTTCCACTTGAAACCGAACCCGAGCCCGCCCTTCTCGGTGGGCCGGGTGACGCCCTCCCAGGAGGTGGACTCCTCCGCGATCGTCATGGCGCCCGGCACCCGCTTGCCGACCGTGCCGTTCATCTCCTGCAGGAACTGCACGGCCTCGAGGTTCTCCCGGCCACCGTGCACGTTGGGGCTCCACTCGTGCGGCTCGCGCGAGTAGTCGAGATAGAGCATCGAGGCCACGGCGTCGACCCGCAGCCCGTCGATGTGGAAGTCGACCAGCCAGTAGAGGGCGTTCGCCACCAGGAAGTTGCGGACCTCGCTGCGGCCGAAGTTGAACACGTAGGTTCCCCAGTCGGGGTGCTCGCCCCGGGAGGGGTTCGGGTCCTCGTAGAGCGGCGTGCCGTCGAAGCGGGCCAGCGCAAAGGCGTCCTTCGGGAAGTGGGCAGGCACCCAGTCCACGATCACGCCGATGCCGGCCTGGTGGAGCCGGTCGACGAGATACCGGAAACCGTCGGGGTCGCCGAACCGCGCGGTCGGCGCGAAGTACGACGTGACCTGGTAGCCCCAGGACCCGCCGAAGGGGTGCTCCATCACCGGCAGGAACTCGACGTGCGTGAACCCGAGGTCGGTCAGGTAGGGGACCAGCTCGTCG
>DASSJR010000019.1:0-9449 GCA_035691135.1 Nocardioides sp.
CTTCGCCCATTCGTACGGCGTCGCGGGGTCTCTCGTCGTACCGATCACCACGATCGGCGCGGCCCCTGACCCATCCACCTCGAGCGGTTGCGCCGTGGACTCGGCCTCGGCGCCGCGACAGCTCACCAGGCCCCATGCGAAGACGTCGCCGAAGGTGGGGGAGGCCTTCTCGAAGTCCGGGGTCTCGGCCGGCACCTCATCCGGAGGGATCGAGGCGGGGTCGTCGAGGCAGGTGATC
The DNA here is from genome assembly GCA_035691135.1 of Nocardioides sp. Classification (GTDB taxonomy): domain Bacteria; phylum Actinomycetota; class Actinomycetes; order Propionibacteriales; family Nocardioidaceae; genus Nocardioides. Next base: position 239 of record DASSJR010000019.1, read on the forward strand.
GCCGTGAACGCCTCGCGGCTGTTGTCGGTGTAACCGTCGGCGCCACGGGAGTTGTAGAGGTCGCTCAGCTGGAGCAGCGCCGAGCCGTCCCCCTCGAGGGCGTCACCGAGCGCGGAGGTGAGCAGGAACCAGTAGTCGCGGACGTAGAGGGGCAGCACGATGCCGTAGAAGGCGTTGCCGATCTGCAGCTGCCGGCCAGTCGCTGTCGGCAGCGGTCTGGCGTCGATCTGGTCGAGAAGGTCGCTGATCCGGGCCAGTCCCTCCTCCACCGAGTCACCGAGGAAACAGGGGTTCTGCGTCTGGATGCAGTCCTCGACGTAGGCCCGCAGCGCGGTCTCGAAGCCGGCCGCCTGTCCGAGGGCGAGCTCACGGAAGTCGAGGGAGGGATCGATCGCACCGTCGAGCACGAAGCGGCCCACCCGCTCGGGGAACAGTTCTGCGTACGTGGCCCCGAGCTCGGTGCCGTAGGACGCCCCGAAGTAGTCGAGCGTCGAGTCGCCCAGGGCCGCGCGAAGGACATCCATGTCGCGGGTCGCCTCGATCGTGCTCACGTGAGAGGCCAGGGTGCCCGACCGCTTCACGCAACCGGTCACCAGGGCTTGTGAGAGGCTCACGAGCTCGCGGCGCTCGGGTGCGGTGTCAGGATCCGGGTCGACGGCGACGAGCTCATCGAGCTCGCGGTCGCCCAAGCAGTCGACAGGTGCGCTCTCTCCCACCCCGCGAGGGTCGAAACCGACGATGTCATAGCTCTCGAGGACGGGGTCGCCGAACGCCAGGCTGGCCTGGGCGGCGAAGTCGGTACCGGACTGCCCGGGGCCACCGGGGTTGACCACCAACGAGCCGACGCGATGGTCCGGATCGGTGGCCCGCACCCTCAGGAGCGCGAGGTCGATCGTGCGGCCCCCGGGGTCGTCGTAGTCGAGCGGCACCTCGAGGGTCGCGCACTCGGAGGACCCCTCGCACGCCGTCCAGTCGAGGTCCTGGGAGTAGAAGCGAGCCAGGTCCGGGGATGGCGGGTCGTCGGGCGGGCCCGTCGGCCTCGGACCGGTCGTCGGACCGGACCCGGCCTCGTCGCCGCCCACGGTGGTGACGACCGCAGCACCTCCGGCGACGACGAGCAGCGCCACGACGACGAGGACGATCCAGAACCGCTTCATCGTGCGGGCCCGCCGGGGGTCTTGAGCGCCAGCATCATCGACTCCAGCGCGAGCGCGACCGGGACGTTGAACTCCAGCATCTGTTCGCGGGCCTCGAAGATCCAGCCGATGCGGCGCAGGTTGAGCTCGGGCGAGGACGTGCGGGCGACGAGCTCCACGTCGGGCCGGATCTCTTCATTGACCAGCGCCACGGGGGCTCCTACCGCGACCGAGATGGCGTCGCGGTAGACCGACACCAGGTCCATCAGTCCGCGGTCGACCACGTCGAGGTGGCGGCGTTTCGCACGGGTCTTCTGCGCCCGCTCGAGGGCGGCCAGGGCGGGGGCGTACTCGCGGGGGCGGCGACCGCGTTCGACGACGCCGTAGGACGCGTCGAGGTCGCGCTTCTCGCGCTCGTCGAGGGCGCTGGTGATCGCCTCCGCCTCTTCCTTGGTCACCTCGTTGAGGTTGGCAGCGGCGTTCATGCAGTCGCCCAGGGAGGTGAGCTTGGCGGGCAGGGCGACCACTTCGCGGCGACGGTTGCGGGTGGCGTCATCGCGCGCCAGGGCCCGGGCCCGGCCGATGTGGCCTTGGCTGGCTCGTGCCGCGGAGGCTGCCAGCGCCTCGTCGACTCCCTCGGTGCGGACCAGGAACGCCGTCACGTCGGCTGCGGTCGGGGTGGTCAGGGTGACCAGACGGCAGCGGGAGCGGATCGTCTGCAGGACGTCCTCCACGGTTGGCGCACAGAGCATCCAGACGGTCCGGTCGGTCGGCTCCTCGATCGCCTTGAGCAGGGCGTTGCAGGCCTGGTCGGTGAGTCGGTCGGCGTCCTCGACCACCATGATCTGCCACCGTCTGCCGACGGGGGCCAGCGCCGCCCGCCGCACCAGGTCGCGCACCTCGTCGACCCCGATCGAGAGCTTCTCGGTGCGGATCACCGACACGTCGGCGTGGGTGCCGGCCAGCACGGTGTGGCACTCGTGGCACTCCCCGCAGCCCGCCCGCTCGCACTGCAGCGCGGCGGCGAAGGCGACCGCCGCGTTGGAGCGGCCCGACCCCGGCGGTCCGGTGAACAGCCAGGCGTGGGTCATGCCGTGGCCCTCGGCCGCTGCCTGGAGGGTGGCCGCGGTACGGGGCTGGCCCACCAGGTGGGCCCAGACGCCTCCCCTGGCGACGGCGGCCATCGGCGGAGTAGTCATTTCCTGGCCTGCACGAGCAGTGGTTCCAGGCGGCCACGCACCTCGGTCGCGATGTCGTCGACCGGCCGACGGGCGTCCACCACGAGGTAGTGGTCAGGATCGGCCGACGCCATCTCGACGAAGGCCTTGCGCACCCGCTCGTGGAACTCCACCGACTCGCCCTCGATCCGGTCGCGCTCAGCGAACCGACCCAGACCGTGCTCCGGCGCAAGGTCGAGCACGACCGTCAGGTGTGGCCGCAGGTCGCGGGTGGCCCAGCGCTGCACCTGCTCGACCTCGGCGAGGTCGAGAGCACGACCCGCGCCCTGGTAGGCCAGGGACGAGTCGACGTAGCGGTCGGTGATCACCACCTCGCCTCGCTCCAGCGCGGGAAGTACGACGGCCTCGACGTGCTCGGCCTTGTCGGCGGCGTAGAGCAGCGTCTCGGTGCGGTCAGCGAGCTCACCGGTGGCGGGATCGAGGACGATCTGGCGCACGCGTCGGCCCACCTCGGTGTCACCGGGCTCGAAGGTCAACCGGACGGCGTACCCCTCGGATCGCAGCCACGACTCCAGGGCACGGGTCTGGGTCGACTTGCCGGCACCCTCGCCGCCCTCGAAGCAGACGAAGACGCCCGTCGGGGCGTGGAAGCCGAGCTGCTGGGGCACGAAGTGAACCTACGAGGTGGTACCGACGCTCAGCACGACGGGGTCAGTTGCCCGCAACGTTGGAGACACAGGCGGACCGGGCATGGGTGGCCTCGGCAGACGCGGAGCAGTCGTCGGGCGGGAGGGTCAGCAGCGCCCAGGCCAGGGCCATCACCGGAATCGGGACCAGCCACGCCCCCAGCTTGCCCACCCAGTCGCGCGCCTCCTGACGCACCAGAACGAGCGAGATCACCGCCACGACCGCAGCCGCCTCGAACCCGAGGAGCACCAACGAGATCGGACTCTGCCCGTCGCCGCAGAACTTGCCCTGCACGGAGGCGAAGGCCGGCATGACGCTCGGGTCGTCACCGTCGTAGCAGTTCTGGACGAGGAAGAACAGGTGGAGCACGAACCCGCCCGCGAGGAAGAGGCCGGTCAGTACGGCGAGCCCCACCTTCCCCACGAAGTTTCGCTTCATAGCGGAGAGTATGGGACCAAGCGCTGCACCGCGGGCGAGAATTCGGCAATCGGGGCGCAGGGGGTCAGGACTTCTTCGCGGCCGCCTTCTTGGTCGACTTCTTGGTCGCGGACTTCTTCGCCGTGGTCTTCTTGGCCGTCTTCTTCGCCCCGCGCTTGGCTGCCTTCTTGGCCGGCCCCTTGGCCCGTCGCTCGGCCAGCAGCTCGGCCGCCCGCTCGAGGGTGAGCTCCTCCACCGAGTCGTCCTTGCGGAGCGTGGCGTTGTACTCGCCGTCGGTGACGTACTCGCCGAAGCGGCCCGCCTTGACCACTAGGGGGGCACCGGAGACCGGGTCGTTGCCCAGTTCCTTCAGCGGCGCTGACGCCGCGGAGCGACCCCGCTGCTTGGGCTGGGCGTAGATCGCCAGCGCCTCGTCGAGGGTGATGGTGAGCAACTTCTCCTCGGAGTCGATCGAACGCGAGTCGGTGCCCTTCTTGAGGTACGGGCCGTACCGGCCGTTCTGGGCGGTGATCTCGACGCCATCCGCGTCGGTGCCGACGACCCGCGGCAGCGACAGCAGCTTGACCGCGTCGTCCAGGGTGATGGTCTCGAGCGTCATCGACTTGAACAGAGATCCGGTCCGCGGCTTGGCAGACTTCGGGGCGTCCTCGGGCAGCGACTCGGTCACGAACGGGCCGAACCGGCCGTTCTTGGCCACGACCCGGAGCCCGGTCTCCGGGTGGGTCCCGAGGTCGATCTCCTCGCCGGCGGGGTTCTCGAACAGCTCGCGGGCCTTGGCGAGAGTGAGCTCGTCGGGCGGAAGGTCCTCGGGCACGTTGGCCCGCTTTCCGGCCGGGTTGCCGTCGTCGTCCGGCCCCTCCAGGTAGGGGCCGTAGCGCCCGACCCGGAGCACGATCCCGCTGTCGGCATCGCCGACCGGGAACGTCGCCATCTCCTTGGCGTCGATCTCGCCGAGCCCGGTGACCAGCGGGTGCAGGCCCTTGACCCGTTCGGAGCCGTAGTAGAACTCTCCGAGCTCGGTCGCGCGGTCAGCCCGCCCGGAGGCGATCTCGTCGAGCACGTCCTCCATGCCGGCGGTGAACTCGTAGGAGACCAGCCGTTCGAAGTGCTCCTCGAGCAGCCGCGTGACCGAGAACGCCAACCACGCCGGCACGAGCGCGGTGCCCTTCTTGTAGACGTAGCCGCGGTTGAGGATCGTGCCGATGATCGAGGCGTACGTCGAGGGGCGTCCGATCTCGCGGTCCTCGAGCTCCTTGATCAGGGTCGCCTCGGTGTAGCGGGACGGTGGCTTCGTCTCGTGCCCGGAGGCCGACACCGAGGCCGCCGACACGGCGTCACCCTCCTCCAGCTTCGGCAGCCGGGTCTCCGCGTCGTCGCGTGCCGCGGACACGTCGTCGGTGCCCTCGACGTAGGCCTTGAGGAAGCCGTGGAACGTGATCACCCGGCCGGTCGCCGAGAACACCACGTCCTCACCTGACGAGGCGGTGCCGCCCAGCCGGATCGAGACCGACTGGCCGACCGCGTCCTTCATCTGGGAGGCGACCGTGCGCATCCAGATCAGTTCGTAGAGCCGGAACTGGTCGCCGGTCAGGCCGGTCTGCGCCGGCGTCCGGAACGAGTCGCCGGCCGGCCGGATCGCCTCGTGCGCCTCCTGGGCGTTCTTCACCTTCGACGCGTAGGTCCGCGGGCTGTCGGGGAGGTACTCGGCGCCGTACAGCTCCCGGACCTGCGACCTCGCGGCCTGGACGGCGGCGCCCGACATCGTCGTCGAGTCGGTCCTCATGTAGGTGATGAAGCCGTTCTCGTAGAGCCGCTGCGCCACCGACATCGTGATCGACGCCGACCACCCCAGCTTCCGCGAGGCCTCCTGCTGCATGGTCGTGGTGCGGAACGGCGCGTACGGCGAGCGGCGGTAGGGCTTGGACTCGACCGACCGGACCGTGTACGTCGCGTCGCGCAGCGCGTCGGTCAGCGCCTCGGCCCGGGCGCGGTCGAGGTGGACGACCTTGTCGGACTTGAGCTGCCCGAGCGTGTCGAAGTCCGAGCCCCGGGCGACGCGACCGCCGTCGATGGAGTGCAGTCGGGCGGGGAACATCCGCTGGCTGTGCTGGGCACCGGCGTCGAAGGTGCCTTCGAGGTCCCAGTACGACGCGATCCGGAACTTCATCCGGTCCCGCTCGCGGTCCACCACGAGGCGGGTCGCGACGGACTGGACCCGGCCGGCGGAGAGGCCGGACATCACCTTCTTCCAGAGCACCGGTGAGACCTCGTAGCCGTAGAGGCGGTCGAGGATCCGGCGCGCCTCTTGTGCCTCGACCAGGTCCATGTCGAGGTCGCGGGGGTTCTCGGCGGCCGCCTGGATCGCGGGCTTGGTGATCTCGTGGAAGACCATCCGCTTGACCGGGATGTCCTTCGGCTTCAGCTCGTCGAGCAGGTGCCAGGCGATCGCCTCGCCCTCGCGGTCCTCGTCGGTGGCGAGGTAGAGCTCGTCGGCGTCCTTGACCAGTCCCCGGAGCTTGGTGATGTGGCTCTTCTTGTCCCGCGGCACCACGTAGTAGGGCTCGAAGTCGTTCTCGACGTCGACCGCCAGCCGCCCCCACGGCTTGTCCTTGATCTTCGAGGGCGTGTCGGCAGCGTTGTTGGGCAGGTCGCGGATGTGGCCGATGGAGGACTCGACGACATAGCCCGTGCCGAGGTACTCCGCGATCTTGCGGGCCTTGGCCGGGGACTCGACGATCACCAGCTTGTGTGCCACGTGAGTGGATGCTCCGTTCCGTGGTCTGATCCGAATGCTCGGGATGGGCCCGATCGGGCTCACGGCCGATTACGGTAGCGCGACCCCCGTGAACGACCCGTGAGAAGGTCCGAAATGCCGAGCGACCCGGCCCGCCCGACACCCGGAGGTGTCAAGGCGAACCGGGTCGCTCACTGCTGTCCCGGATTCAGCGTCCGGGCGGCTCGAACCGCTGCGTCGGCGCGGGTTCGGACTGCGCCGGCGCCGAGGCGGGCGTCGAGGGGTGGGCCGCCGGGTTACCGACCGGCGTACCGGCCGCGACGTGCTCGTCGTCCACCGACCGCGTGGCCCGGGTGCCCGGGGTGCCCTCGTCGTCGTCGCCGATGTGGATCGAGCGACGCTTCGACACATAGATCGCACCTGCGATCGTGGCTGCCGCCACGAGGGCGATGATGATGCGCACCGGGTCGTTCTGGTCCTGCCCGACACCCATGGAGACCACGGCGCTGGCGATCAGCAGCGAGACCAGGTTCATCACCTTGATCAGCGGGTTGATCGCCGGGCCGGCGGTGTCCTTGAACGGGTCACCGACGGTGTCGCCGATGATCGTCGCCTCGTGGGCCAACGAGCCCTTGCCGCCGTGGTTGCCGTCCTCGACCAGCTTCTTGGCGTTGTCCCACGCACCACCGGAGTTGGCGAGGAACACCGCCATCAGGGTCCCGGCACCGATGGCACCGGCCAGGAACCCGGCCAGGGCCGTCACGCCGAGGCCGAAGCCGACCGCGACCGGTGCGAGCACCGCGAGCAGACCGGGCGTCACCAGCTCGCGCAACGAGTCCTTGGTGACGATGTCGACGACCCGGCCGTACTCCGGCCTGCCGGTGCCCTCCATGATCCCGGGGATGTCCCTGAACTGGCGCCGGACCTCGAACACGACGGCGCCGGCCGCCCTCCCGACGGCGTTGATCGCGAGCCCGGAGAACAGGAACACGGCAGCCGCGCCGAGCAGGATCCCGACCAGCACCAGCGGGTTGAACACGTTGAAGTCGAGCACCGCGAACTCGTCGCTGGTCGGCTGTGCCTCCCTCAGTGCCTCGGCGACCGAGGTGGCGTAGGACCCGAACAACGCCGTTGCGGCCAGCACGGCGGTCGCGATCGCGATGCCCTTGGTGATCGCCTTGGTGGTGTTGCCGACCGCGTCGAGCTCGGTGAGGATCTGGGCGCCCTCGGGGCTGACGTCGCCGGACATCTCGGCGATGCCCTGGGCGTTGTCGGAGACCGGTCCGAAGGTGTCCATGGCCACGATCACACCGACCGTGGTCAGCAGGCCGCAGCCCGCAAGCGCGACGGCGAAGAGCGAGACGGTCAACGTCGCGCCGCCGAGAAGGTACGCCCCGAAGACGGCCGCGCCGATCACCAGCGTGGTGTAGACCGCCGACTCGAAGCCCACCGCGAGCCCGGACAGGATCACCGTGGCCGGGCCGGTCAACGACGTCTTGCCGACGTCCTTGACCGGACGCCGCTCGGTGCCGGTGAAGTAGCCGGTCAGCGCCAGGATGCCGGCGGCCATCACGATGCCGATGACGACCGCGAGCGAGGCGATGATCCGCGGGTCGCCCTCGGCACCGTCCATGTCACCGCCGGCGATGTTGGTGAACTCGCCGAACTGGCCGGGCAGGTAGATGAAGGAGAGCGCGATGCAGGCGACCGCGGCGATGGCGGCCGAGATGTAGAAGGCGCGGTTGATGGTGACCAGGCCGTTCTCTCCGGGCCGGGGCTTGCAGAGGTAGACGCCCGCTACCGCGGTCAGCGCGCCGATCGCGGGGATCAGCAGCGGGTAGACCAGGCCCTTGTCGCCGAAGGCCTGCGAGCCCAGGATGAGGGCGGCGACCAGGGTGACGGCGTACGACTCGAAGAGGTCGGCGGCCATTCCGGCACAGTCACCGACGTTGTCGCCGACGTTGTCGGCGATGGTGGCGGCGTTACGCGGGTCGTCCTCGGGGATGTTCTGCTCGACCTTGCCGACCAGGTCGGCGCCGACGTCCGCGGCCTTGGTGAAGATTCCGCCGCCAACACGCATGAACATGGCCAGCAGGGCCGCACCGAAGCCGAAGCCCTCGAGTACGTCGGGTGCCTCGTCGCTGAACACCAGGACCACGATGCTGGCGCCCAGGAGGCCGAGACCCACGGTGAGCATGCCGACCATGGCGCCGGTGCGGAAGCCGATGTTCATGGCCGGGTCGCGGCCGGTCTCGTTGGCGGCGGCCGCAACCCGAAGGTTGGCCCTCACCGCCAGCGACATGCCCAGGTAGCCGACGGCTCCCGAGAAACCCGCCCCCACGAGGAAGAAGATCGAGCGCCCGATCCGCACCGTGGTGTCGTCGGCGGGCAGGGCGAGCAGCAGGAAGAACGCCACCGCGGCGAACACGCCGAGCGTCCGGAACTGCCGGGTCAGGTAGGCGTTGGCGCCCTCCTGCACCGCCTGGGCGATGTTCTTCATGTTGTCGGTGCCTTCACCGGCGGCAAGGACCTCCTTGCGGAACATCCACGCCATCCCGAGCGCGCCGAGCGCGATCAGGGCGACGACGATGACCAGAACGAGGTTGCCTCCGGAGACGTCCACGACGGCGGGAGCAATCCCGGTCATGTGTTTCCTCCTGGGAGTGGTTCAGATCTCACGAACGACGCGGAGTCTACGCAGGAGTCAGGGAGGTTACGCACGCAGGTGTGACCGTGGACACCAGTGGTGCTGATGGCGCCCGGCGACGGGCACCCGGGGGCAGGATCAGCCGGCGGCGAGCGCCTGGTCGGCCGACTCGTGGATCACGAAGACCTTGGCCAGCCCGGTGATCCGGAAGATCTTGAGCAGTCGCTCCTGGCTGCAGACGAGCTGCAAAGACCCGTCGTGGGCCCGGACCTTCTTCAGCCCTCCGACGAGGACGCCCAGGCCGGTCGAGTCGAGGAACTCGACGGCTCCCATGTCGACGACGATGTCGTAGACACCCGCTGCCACGAGTTCGGTGATCTTGTCGCGCAGC
>DASSJR010000020.1:0-3184 GCA_035691135.1 Nocardioides sp.
TGCAGACGATTTCGGGTGCCTTTCGTAACGGACTATCGGGAACTGTCCAGCAGCAGGTCGGCCAGGCGCCGCAGCTCGGGGGTGAGGTGCTGCTCGGGCACGGTGGCCCGGGTGCCGCCGAGCTCGAAGACGTAGGAGTACATGTCCGGGTACGCCTTGCCACTCGCCGCCGCCGCGGCCAGGTCGATCCGGGCCACCAGGCCGCGCACCTCGGACACCACGTCGTCGTCCGGGCCATCGAGGTCGACCTGCCCCTCGATGGTCGACCCGACGAATCCCCCCGAGCGACGTACCGTCACCACACCCGCCGCGGTCGACCCGACCGGTGCCACCGGAACGGACGGCGCCGCCCCGGCCGAGACCCCCACCTCCGACCAGGCCGCCGTGACCGCGTCGCCGTGGTCGCCGGCCGCAGCGATGGTCGCCGCCGCGAACCCGGCGAAGTCGGTCTCCGGGCCGACCGCACCGCTGGTGAGGGCGGCGTACCAGATGGCCCCGGCCCCCGCCCAGGTGTTGCGACCGATCGAGGTGGCGGCCAGCTGGAAGGCGCGGTTGGGGATACCGGAGTTGAGGTGGACCCCGCCGTTGTCGTCCTCGGTCTCGACGTAGTCGTCCATGTGGCCCACCTGCGGATCGACCCCGAGGACCGGGTCGTCGTACGCCGTCCCCGGGGCCGCCATGTCGCGCAAGGCGCGGGCCTTCACCCCGGGCAGGAACAGGCCCTCGCCGATCAGCCAGTCCGCCTGCGCCGGGGTCTGGGCGAGCAGCCGCTGCTTGAGGCAGGCGGCGAAGACATCGGCGACGGACTCGTTCAGCGCGCCCGGCTGGCCCTGGTAGACCAGCGCTGCGGTGTGCTGCACGACGCCGTGCGAGAACTCATGGCCGAGCACGTCGACCGGCTTGGTGAACCGGCCGAACACCCGCCGGTCGCCGTCGCCGAACACGAGCTGGGTTCCCTCCCAGAAGGCGTTGACGTAGTCCTGGCCGTAGTGCACGGTCGCGATCACCGGAGCCCCGGCATTGTCGAAGGACGCGCGCCCATAGACCTCGGCGAACAGCGCGAGCGTGCCCGAGACGCCGTACGCCGCCTCGTCGACGGCCTGGTCCCCGCTCTCGGGCTGCCCCTTGGACCGCACCGGCGTCCCCGGCAACGTCGTCCCGTGGTTGGCGGAATGGATCGTCCACGCGGCTTCGGCCCGGACGGCGGGCGCCGGCCGCCCGGGCACCGTCGTACGCGCCGCGCGGAACCCCTCGTCGAGGGCGAGCGCGGACTCCAACCCCCCGGCTCCCTCCGGAGCAGCCCCCGCGATCCGGCGGAGGAGGTACGGCGGGACGAACGTGCAGCGCGACATCATCTCCCTGTTCTACGTCACCAGCGGTCCTGCGTCACCCCGCGCCGATTGGGCACAAACGGCAGGTCCGGTGTGCAATTGATTGCCGTTTGGTACCAAACGGCAATCACCTGAGACCCATCGAAGGCGACTTCATGCCCACCCGCACAGACCTCCGCAACGTCGCGATCGTCGCGCACGTCGACCACGGCAAGACCACGCTCGTCGACGCGATGCTCCGCCAGGGTGGTGCGTTCACCGAGCATCAGGCCGAGGGCGTGGGCGAGCGGATCATGGACTCCGGTGACCTGGAGCGCGAGAAGGGGATCACGATCCTCGCCAAGAACACCGCCATCCACTACGCCGGCCCGGCGGCCGGCGGCAAGCCGATGACCATCAACATCATCGACACCCCCGGCCACGCCGACTTCGGCGGCGAGGTCGAGCGCGGCCTCTCGATGGTCGACGGGATCGTGCTGCTCGTCGACGCCTCCGAGGGTCCGCTTCCCCAGACCCGGTTCGTGCTCCGCAAGGCCCTCAACGCCGACATGCCGGTCGTGCTGGTCGTCAACAAGGTCGACCGCAGCGACGCCCGGATCTCCGAGGTCGTCGACGAGACCTATGAGCTGTTCCTCGACCTGCTCGACGAGCACCACAGCCAGGACGCGCTCGACTTCCCCGTGGTCTACGCCAGCGCCCGGGCCGGCCGCGCCGGGATCGAAGTGCCGGAGAACGGCGGCCTGCCCGACTCCCCCGACCTCGAGCCGCTGTTCCGCACCATCCTCGAGACCATCCCGGCGCCGGAGTACGACGAGGGCGCGCCCCTGCAGGCCCACGTCACCAACCTCGACGCCAGCCCGTTCCTCGGCCGACTCGCACTGCTCCGGGTCCACCAGGGCACGTTGCGCAAGGGCCAGACGGTGGCCTGGATCAAGCGCGACGGCACGATCAAGAACGTCCGGGTGACCGAGCTCCTCGTCACGGAGGGACTCGAGCGCAAACCGGGCGAGTCCGCCGGACCGGGCGAGATCGTCGCCGTCGCCGGGATCCCCGAGATCACGATCGGCGAGACTCTCGCCGACGCCGAGGACCCGAAGCCGCTCCCGCTCATCCACGTCGACGAGCCTGCGATCTCGATGACCATCGGCACCAACACCTCGCCGCTCGTCGGGAGGGTCAAGGGCTCCAAGGTCACTGCGCGCCTGGTCAAGGACCGTCTCGACAGCGAGCTGGTCGGCAACGTCTCGCTGCGGATCCTCCCCACCGACCGTCCCGACGCGTGGGAGGTCCAGGGCCGTGGTGAGCTCGCGCTGGCGATCCTGGTCGAGCAGATGCGGCGCGAGGGCTTCGAGCTGACCGTCGGCAAGCCGCAGGTGGTGACCAGGGAGGTCGACGGCAAGGTCCACGAGCCGGTCGAACGCCTCACCATCGACGCGCCGGAGGAGCACCTCGGTGCCATCACCGAGCTGCTCGCCAGCCGCAAGGGCCGGATGGAGCAGATGACCAACCATGGAACGGGATGGGTGCGGATGGAGTTCCTGGTGCCGGCCCGCGGTCTGATCGGCTTCCGGACCGAGTTCCTCACCGAGACCCGCGGCACCGGCATCGCCCATCACGTCTTCGAGAAGTACGAGCCGTGGGCCGGCGAGATCCGCTCCCGCAACTCCGGCTCCCTGGTCGCCGACCGCAAGGGTGCCGCGACGGCGTACGCGATGACCAACCTGCAGGAGCGCGGGATCATGTTCGTCGAGCCCGCGACCGAGGTCTACGAGGGCATGATCGTCGGCGAGAACTCCCGCGCCGACGACATGGACGTCAACATCACCAAGGAGAAGCAGCAGACCAACATCCGG
>DASSJR010000021.1:0-3070 GCA_035691135.1 Nocardioides sp.
CTGCTGAAGGACGCCACCCGGATCGCGCACGCGGTCGCCGACGTCACCAACTTCGCCCCCGCCTCGCGCCAGCCCTACGTCGGCACCTCGGCCTTCACCCACAAGGCCGGTCTGCACGCGAGCGCGATCAAGGTCGACCCGAACCTCTACCAGCACCTCGACCCGGTCAACGTCGGCAATGACATGCGGCTGCTGGTCTCCGACATGGCGGGGCGTGCCTCGATCGAGCTCAAGGGCCGCGAGCTGGGCTACGACCTGTCCGGCGACCGGGACCTGGTGACGCGCGTGACCGAGCGGGTCAAGGCGCTGGAGCAACGCGGCTACACGTTCGAGGCCGCGGACGCGTCGTTCGAGCTGCTGCTGGCCGAGGAGGTCGAGGGCTCGCGGCCGTCGTACTTCGACGTGGAGTCGTGGCGGGTGATCACCGAGACCCGGCCCGGCGACGAGGCCGTCTCCGAGGCGACGGTCAAGCTGCGGGCCGGCGGGGTCCGGTTCGTCGTCACCGGCGAGGGCAACGGGCCCGTCAACGCCCTGGACCAGGCGTTGCGCGAGGCCATCGGCCAGGCCTATCCCGAGGTCGCGAAGTTCGACCTGATCGACTACAAGGTGCGGATCCTCGACCAGGGCCACGGCACCGACGCCATCACCCGGGTGCTGATCGAGACCACCGACGGCGAGTCGTCCTGGGTGACCGTGGGCGTCGGCCACAACGTGATCGAGGCGTCTTGGATGGCGCTGGTCGACGGGGTCACCTTCGGGCTGCGGCGCCACCCGACCGACTGAGGTCGGGACGCGGCCTCAGACGGGCGCCTGAGGTGCCCTGAGGCATCGCGGAACGAAGATAGGGCGTTCTCCCGATGTCTGGGTGGGGGCCTTAGGCCGACTCTGGAGTCATCCAGAAGACCGAGCCCCAGGAGCACACCATGTACCCCACTCTCGACGTCCAGACCAGCCTGACCTTCGCTCGCCTGCACCAGGACGACGTCCGCGCCGCCTTCCCGAGCCGCCGCCGTGCCCGCACCTGGCTGCCTCGCCGGACCGACGAGACGGCCCTGGCGCCGCCGCAGATCCTCACGCCTCCGGCACGCGGCGCGACGCAGCACCAGCCCGCCGCCGCCTGACCTCGGGGGCTCGGGAACAAGGGGCCGGGATCCGCCAGAGTGGCGGGTCCCGGCCCTTCGTCGTATGCGCTACTACATCTCCTCGTGGCTCTCGGGGTCACCGCCGAAGAGCCGCCCGTCCGAGCGACCGAGTGCGGTGATCGCCTCCATCTCGCCGTCCTCGAGCTCGAACCCGAACACATCCAGGTTCTCCCGCTGGCGGGACGGGGTGGCCGACTTGGGGATCGGCAGGTTCCCCCGCTGCACCTGCCAGCGCAGGATCACCTGGCCGGGCGTGACCCCGTGTGCCTCCGCCGCCGCCTGCACGGCCCGCTCGGACAGCGGCGCCTGCCGCTTGCCCAGGGGGCTCCACGACTCCGTGATGATTCCCCGTTCCTCGTTGGCCCGCCGCATCTCGTCCTGGGGGAACAGTGGGTGTACCTCGATCTGGTTCACCGAGGGCGTCACCCCGGTCTCCTCGATGATCCGGTCGAGGTGCTCGGCGGTGAAGTTGGAGACGCCGATCGAGCGGACCAGACCCTGCTCGCGCAGGTCGACCAGCGCCCGCCACGCGTCGACATAGAGGTCCTGGCTGGGGTTCGGCCAGTGGATCAGGTGCAGGTCGAGGTGGTCGAGCCCGAGCCGCTCAAGTGACTCGCGCGTGGACGCGACCGCGTCGTCGTACGCGTGGTGCCGGCCGGGGATCTTGCTGGTCACCTTCACCTCGTCGCGGGGGATCCCGGACTGGCGCAGCGCCTCACCGACCTCGCGTTCGTTCTCGTAGTTGACGGCCGTGTCGATGAGGCGGTAGCCGGCCTCGAGTGCGCTGGTGGTCGCGGCCACGGCCTCCGCACCGCGAAGGCCGGACGTGCCGAAGCCGATCACCGGGAGGCTGGTGCCGTCGTTGAGGGTGTAGGTCGGGATGGTCATGCTTCTCCTTCGTCTCCGGGGTTGTCGACGATGCGGCGGGCCAGGTCGGCCCAGCCGGACCGGATCCGGTCCAGGTCGATCCGCTCGATCTTCACCTGTTGCTCGAGGATCGATGACTCGATGGGTGCCATCAGGGCGATGGCCAGCAGTGCGATGTCGCCGCGTACGCCCAGCTCGCCGAGCAGGTAGCGGGTGTGGGTGGCCACGAACGAGTACGCCGCGTACGAGCGGGCTCCGGCTCGACCCGCGGCCCGGATCAGGTCGGCGTGCCGGAGGTTGGTCTCCATCCGGGAGTTGCCGAACGCCAGCAGCCGCTCCATCGGCGGTGCGCCGGGCCCCAGAGGCGGCGGACCGCCCATCACCTGCGCCTGCCACTCGGCCTCGGAGTGGTCGAGGAGCGCCGCCATCAGGCCCTCGCGGCTGCGGAAGCGGCGGAACACCGTGCCCTTCCCCACCCCCGCCTCGGCCGCGACCGCCTCCATCGTCACTCCCTCGATCCCACAGTGCTCGATCAGGCGGGTGGCCGCCTCGAGCAGGGCGGCCCGGTTGCGTGCCGCGTCGCTGCGTTCCGGGCGCGGCTCCCCGAGGATCGGGAGCAGGGGATGACTCGACATGGCGAGGGTCACTCTAGGGGGAAGGGCAACCATCGGGAATGAAAACGGACCAGAGTCCGTTTGGCTGGTCATGACTCGCACCCACACCCGCATCGTGGTCCTCGTCGGCAGCCTGCGCTCCGACTCCGTCAACCGTCGCCTGGCCGAGAAGCTGGTCGCCGACGCCCCCGCCGGCCTCAGGCTGGAGATCGTCGAAGGACTGGCCGACCTGCCGTTCTACAACGAGGACCTCGACACCGTCGTGGTGCCCGAGGCCGCCCAGCGTCTCCGCGACCGCGTCGCTGACGCCGACCGTGTCCTGGTGGTCACGCCGGAGTACAACGGCACGATGCCGGCCGTGCTCAAGAACGCCATCGACTGGCTGTCCCGTCCCTACGGTGTCGGTGCCCTGGCCGGCAAGCCGCTGGCGGTGCTCGGCACCACGCC
>DASSJR010000022.1:0-2273 GCA_035691135.1 Nocardioides sp.
CGGGTCGTGCTGGAACCCTTGCGGGTACTCCGGGATCGGGTGCTCGAACCGCTTCGACCACTCCTGCTGGACCTGGACGAGGACGTGCTCTTGCTCCGCGACCCCGGCGGGGAAGACGTACGGGTCGCCATGGTGATCAACTTAGGCCACAGTCACACCAGTCACAGGGATCACAGGAGTGCGTGTCGGGGGCGGTCGCCGAGGGCATCGCGATCGCCGGATTGGTTGAAAGGCGCACTTCACCCGGGGTGGGCGCGCGGGCTATCGTGGATTCAGGGAGACGGAGCCGGTGGTGCAGCGCGGCCACCGGAGTGGCTCACGTCTCCGGAAGGCTCAGCTGGTGAAGATCCTCACCCAGGCAAGTTGTCTCGTACTCGTAGGCGCCGGCCTCGCCGGCATCACCCTCACTCAGGCCTCAGCCGCTTCCAATGCTCCTGCCGAGAGCCTCATCCAGCAGATGAGGACCGAGGCCCAGGGTCCGGTGGCGCTCACCCCCGAGCCGGCGACGGGCAGGGTCGGATTCGCCCGCGTGGCCCGGTCCGGCGACCTCAGCCCCTCCGACGCGGCCCTGACCCGCACGGGCGCCGTCCAGAAGGCGGATACCTACCTCGACGAGTACGGCGCCGCGTTCGGCGCGGCACCGGGTGAGCTCCAGCAGACCGGCGTGCGGGCCGACCGGTACGGCACCACGGTCCGTTTCGAGCAGGTGCACCAGGGGATCCCGGTGTTCGGCTCGATGCTGCTCGCCCACGTCGACACCCAGGGTGACCTGACCTCGGTCAACGGCTACGCCGCACCGGGAATCAACATCTCCATGACTCCGCGGCTGACCTCCGGCCAGGCCGCGGCCCGCGCCGTTCGTGCGGTGAAGCTGAACCCGCCCGCACACAACGGAGCCAAGGCGAACACCACGGGACTCCGGGCGGCGCGCACCGACCTGGTGATCTATCGCACCGGGGCGATCCGCGACGTCGCGGGCGAGAACGTCCTGACCTACACCGTCGAGGTGACCAACCACGAGAACATCCGCGACATGGTGTTCGTCGACGCCAACACCGGCAAGCTGCTCAACCGCTACACAATGACCGACAGCGCCCTGGAGCGCCACGTCTTCGAGCAGACCTTCACGCCCACGGCTGAGGTCTGGGCGGAGGGCGACCCGCTCCCCGGGACCCTCAACGTGGACCAGCAGAACATCGTGTTCGGCTCCGGCGAGGCCTACTGGTTCTTCAACAACGCTTTCGGCCGCGACTCCTACGACGGCGCGGGTCACCGGATGAACACGGTCAACAACGACCCGCGGATCGCCTGCCCGAACGCCAACTGGAACGGGACGACAACCAACTACTGCAACGGCGTCACCGCCGACGATGTCGTGGCGCATGAGTGGGGCCACGCCTACACCGAGTTCACCCACGGCCTCATCTACCAGTTCCAGCCCGGCGCGCTCAACGAGTCCTACTCCGACATCTGGGGCGAGACCGTGGACCTGATCAACGGCCGGATGGACAAGGACGAGGGCGACATCCAGACCAAGCGGCAGGACGGCGTGTGCTCCGCGCACACCGCGCTGGCCACCCTGGTCACCATCAACTCCCCCGCACCCATCGCCAAGAACTGTGACTCCGCCCCCGCGCAGTTCGGGCCCACCCTGACCGAGCAGGGCACCACCGGCGACGTCGTGCTCGCCGACGACGGACGGGCTGCCGACGGCAGCACCAGCAACGCGTGCTCGGCATTGCGAAACGGGAATGCCATCTCCGGCAACATCGCCCTGGTCGACCGCGGCACCTGCGCGTTCACCGACAAGGTCAAGAACGCCCAGGCCGCCGGCGCGGAAGCGGTGCTGGTCGGCAACAACGTCGCCGGCGCGCCGTTCGGCATGGCCGGTGCCGACCCGACGATCACCATCCCCTCGGTGATGATCGGGAAGAGCGACCGCGACCTCATCGTCGGCGAGCTCGCGAACGGCACGGTCAACGTCACCATGTCGCTCGACGCCGCGAACCGCGAGGACTCCTTCCGGTGGCTCATCGGTGAGGACGCCACCGCCTTCGGCGGCGCGATCCGCGACATGTGGCTGCCGACGTGCCTGGGTGATCCGGGCAAGGTCTCCGACGCGGAGTACAACTGCACGAACGACGACAACGGCGGCGTGCACAGCAACTCCGGTGTCCCGAACCACGCCTACGCGCTGACCGTGGACGGCGGCACGTTCAACGGCCAGACCATCAGGGGGGTCGGACTCACCAAGGCAGCCGCGGTCTACTTCC
>DASSJR010000023.1:0-7887 GCA_035691135.1 Nocardioides sp.
CGCCCGGAGGTGCCGCTGGTGTAGAGCAGCGTCGCGAGCTTCTCGGGATCCGGCAGCGGCAGGACCTGCTCGGCATGGTTGGCGCGCAGGCGGTCGAAGGACAGCTCGTCCTCGCGGGGCTCGGCGTCGATCACGACGACGAGCAGCCCGGCGGCGGCCCGGGCGACGAGGTCGTCGTCGAGCAGGTCGTTGGCCCCTTCCACCGCGCCGCGGACGAGGGCAACCGCCTCACGCACCGCGGCGACCGTCGACGGGTCGGCAACCACGAGCCGCGACCCGGAGTCGGCGATCATCCGGGCCAGCTCGTCCACGGTCGCCCGCGGGTTGACGGGTACGGCGACCATCTGGGCCCGCAGCACCCCGAGGTAGGTCGTGACGAACTCGAGCCGGTTGCCGACCGCCAGCAGGACCCGCTGCCCCGCGACGATTCCGGCCATGCCCAGGCCCGTGGCGATCCGGCCCACCTCGTCCTCGAGTCCCGACCAGCTGAGGCGCCGACCACCGGACTCGACGATGGCGAGCGCCTCGGGTCGCTCCGCTGCCGCTTCGGCGACGAGGTCGGCCAGGTCGTGCTCGACAGCCATGCGGCGATCCTTCCACACGGTCAGGCTCCCCCGTGGGGCGGTCGATCGGGGTCTACGCTGCCGATGTGACCCCACCCGCCGACCCGCGCCGAAGGCCGCCGGACCTCCGGCAGCGATCGGTCCTGGCCGGTGAGGCCGCGGCGGCCGCGGCCGAGGTCGAGACCGCCCTGGACACCCCCGCGGACCCGGCCTCGGCGGCGTTCTTCGACGTCGACAACACCGTCATGCAGGGCGCCAGCATCTTCCATCTCGCGCGCGGGCTGCACCGGCGGAAGTTCTTCACGACCCGCGACATCCTGGCCGCGGCCTGGAAGCAGGCCTACTTCCGCATCGTGGGCGTCGAGGATCCCGATCACGTGGCCGGCGCCCGCAGCTCCGCCCTCACCTTCATCGCGGGCCGGACCGTCGCCGAGCTCGAGGAGCTCGGGGAGGCGATCTTCGACGAGGCCATGGCCCACCGGATCTGGCCGGGCACCCGGGCGCTGGCCCAGCTCCACCTCGACCAGGGCCAGCGGGTATGGCTGGTGACGGCCGCCCCGGTCGAGATCGCCAGCATCATCGCCCGCCGGCTCGGGCTCACCGGGGCGATGGGGACCGTGGCCGAGCACGTGGACGGCGTCTACACCGGCAAGCTGGTCGGCGACCTGCTCCACGGTCCGGCCAAGGGAGAGGCGATCAAGGCCCTCGCCGCACGGGAGCACCTGGACCTGCGCAAATGCTCGGCGTACTCCGACTCGTTCAACGACCTGCCCATGCTGATGCTGGTCGGCGACCCGTGTGCGATCAACCCGGACGCCAAGCTGCGCGCCAAGGCCCGTGAGATGGGGTGGCGGGTGCGTGACTACCGGACCGGCCGCAAGGCCGCGCGGGCGGGCGTCCTCGTCGGCGCTGTGGCCGGGGCAGTGGGCGGCACGATCGCCGCGGGAGCGGCGCTGCGCGGGCGGCGGGGCTGAAACGGGCTCCGGACCCGAATCTCTTTACCAACGTGGCCCGCACCACGATTTCGCTCCAGCTGTTCCCCTCGGTACACCTGTGCACTTAACATGTCGAGTGCTTCGGGGGAAGCGCGCCGGGAGGGTCATTCGCCATGCAAGGGGACGGGTACGACGTCGGTCGCGGGCTCGAAGCCCTGCGGGTAGCCGTCGCCAGGATCCTTCTCGCGCCCCAGGTCGCCGTCGCCGGCGGACCCACCCTCCTGCTCAGCGAGGCGTCGATCACCCGCGGGCCGACGTCGACGACCGGTGGAGCGTCGACCGCCAGCGGTGGCGACTACGACGACGCCGACCAGGCCACCTCCTCAGAGGAGTCCGAGGCCGAGCGCACCCGGCTGATCGCGCTCGTCGAGCTGGCCCGCACCGGTGACACCGAGGCGTTCGGGCTCCTCTACGACCACTACCAGTCCTCCGTCTACCGGTTCCTGTTCTACCGGACCCGCTCCGTGCAGCTGGCCGAGGACCTGACGTCGGAGACGTTCTTCCGCGCGCTGCGCAGCATGAACAACTTCCGCTGGCAGGGCAAGGACTTCGGCGCCTGGCTGATGACCATCGCCCGCAACCTGTGCACCGACCACTTCAAGGCCGGCAAGACGAGGCTCGAGCTCACCACCGAAGACATGAGCGCCCACGACGACGCCACCGAAGGGCCGGAGGCGACCGTGCTGGCGGGGCTCACCAACGAGCTCCTCCTCGAGGCCCTCAAGGCCCTGCCCGACGAGCAGCGCGACTGCCTGATCATGCGCTTCCTCCAGGGGATGAGCATCGCCGAGACCGCCGCCGTACTCGGCCGTAGCGACGGCGCGATCAAGCAGCTCCAGCTGCGCGGTGTCCGCAACCTCGCGAAGCTCATGCCGGAAGGGATCCGGGACTGATGCACAGCGCGAAAAAAACGTCAATGACATGTGACGCGGACCCCGTAACCTCCCCCATCCGCACCTCGTTGAAGTGTGCGACAGGGGTCGAACAGGCCGGCCCGCTGACTGACAAGCAGACAGGACACCTTCGATGACCCCGGTTTTCGGAGCGCGACGGCGCGCCGAGGAGTTCCACTCCCTGGTCGAGGACACCTCGACCGGTGGGCTCCACGACGCGCGTTACGCCGACTTCCTGGACATCGTGGCGTCCCTCCGGGACACGCCGGCCGCGCAGCCGCGACCCGAGTTCGTATCCGGGCTGCGCGAACGGCTGATGATCGAGGCAGAGACGGTGCTCGTCGTCTCCGACGAGGAGGCGCGCCTCACGCTGCCGTCCCGCGAGAAGTCCCGCCGGCCCGCCCGGGACCGCCGGATCGCCGCGGCGGCCGCCGGGGTCGCGATCGTCGGGGCCACCACCTCGATGGCGATGGCCGCGCAGTCTGCCCTTCCGGGCGACACCCTCTACCCCCTCAAGCAGCTCATCGAGGGCGCACAGACCGGGCTCGCCGTCAACGAGGCCGACAAGGGCGCCACACTGCTCGAGAACGCGTCGGGTCGGCTCGCCGAGATCACGGCCCTGAGCCGCGACGGCCAGCTGGAGGACGGCGACGCCATCGCCGACACCCTCAACACGTTCACTCGGCAGTCCATCGAGGCCTCCGACCTGCTGCTGGCCGACTACGCCAACACCGGCAACACGAGCTCGATCGCGGAGCTGCGCGACTTCACCGGCCGGAGCATGAAGAGCCTCACCGACCTCGAGGCGGTCGTCCCCGACCAGGCCCGCGACGAGCTGCTGCGCGCGGCGCGGATCCTGACCCAGATCGACGCCCAGGCCCAGCAGGCCTGCCCGTCCTGCGGTGGCGACGGCATCGGTGAGATCCCGGCGATCCTCACCTCCAGCTTCAACACCTCGGCCGGCAGGGCCGGCGCCACTCCGGGCACCGTGCTCGAGGTGTCGCCCCGGAAGAAGCATCAGTCCGGCACCAGCTCGCCGTCGCTGCCGCAAGCAGGCGACGGGCAGCAGCTCCCCCCGGGCAGCGTGCTCGCCCCCACCGGTCAGACAGACACCCAGGCCTCCACCTCGGGCGGCGGCGGGACGAAGCAGAAGTCCTCCGACCCGATCAAGGACCTGACCGACTCCCTCACCGGGGGCGGCGGCTCCGAGCCCGCCTCCGGCCCGACCGTCCCCACGCTCCCGGACCCGGGCCAGGTCGTCGAGGACGCGACCGATCCGCTGTTGAATCCCTAGGGCCGGATCAGGCAACCAGAGGTCCGCGTTCGTCTCACCGGGTCTCGACACACCGGTCGCGACCTCGTACCTCGGTCGCGCGGCTTGCCCGACCACCATCAGCGGATCCGCTGACGCGTCTCCGCTATCGAAACACCGACTCGCGGTCCATCAGCAACGTGTAGAGCGTCTGCTGGATCGTCTCCCGCACCTGGTCGGTCACGTTGAAGACCAGCATCGGATCGTCTGCCGCGCCGGCGTCGTAGTCGTCTGTGCGGATGGGCTCACCGAACTCCAGCAGCCACTTCGACGGCAGCGGCACCAGCCCCAACGGCCCGAGCAACGGGAAGAACGGGGTGATCGGGATGTAGGGCACGCCCAGCAGCCGAGCCAGAGCCGGCACGTTGCCGACGAGGGGGTAGATCTCCTCGGCCCCGACCACGGACAGCGGAATGATCGGAACACCGGTGCGCAGCGCCGCGGAGACGAAGCCGCCGCGGCCGAAGCGCTGCAGCTTGTAGCGCTCGCCGTAGGGCTTGCCGATCCCCTTGAACCCCTCGGGCCAGACCCCGACGAGCTCGCCTCCGGCGAGCATGCGCTCAGCGTCCTCGTTGCAGGCGAGCGTGGCGCCGCTCCGGCGGGCCATGGTGCTGACCAGCGGGAGCCGGAAGACCAGGTCGGCGCCGAGTGGACGCAGGTGACGGCCCGTCGTGTCGTGGACCGAGACCATCGTCATCAGGCCGTCCATCGGGATGGTGCCCGAGTGGTTGGACACGACCAGGGCGCCCCCGTGGGCCGGGATGTTGTCGACGCCGCGGACCTCGACCCGGAACCACTTCTGGGCAATCGGCCGGAGGGCGGTCATGACGAAGCGTTGGGTGACCTCGGGGTCGAAGCCATACTCGTCGACCTCGTAGTCGCCGGTCACGCGACGCCGAAGAAAGGCGAGGAATCTCGCGAGCTGCGGCTCCCACTGGTCGCCGAACAGCTCCCTGGCCGCGAACTGGAAGGCGGCGAGCCAGTCTCCGACCGGGATGCCCGCGAGCGGCGACCGGTCACGAGCGGTCACCGGTGAGCGAGGCGCTGTGTGCGGCGCCTCGGCGAGCGGCTCGGCGGTCGGCGTCACGTCACCGACCGTGGCCTCCGGCTCCGGATTGTCGACCGCGTCCGGCCGGGAGGCCTTCTGCCGGGGAGGGGTCGATCGCGTACCCCGGTCCCCGGCGAGGCTGCGGGCCGCGGCCGAGGGTTTGTTGTTTCCGGCTCCGCGACCGGGCTTCCCGCGGGTGCCGATCGGGATGATGTCGGCGTCACCCACGGCCTGCCCCTTCCAGCTCGCGGGCCTCGCTGACTCTCTCGAGCGCCTGCGTCAGACCGTCGATCACGCGGACCGAGCGGCCGCCGGTCGGGGTCAACGACGCGGCGAAGTCGGCGAACGCCTCGTCGGTGCGGTAGGCCGGGGTGAATCCCAGGACCTTCCGCATCCTCGTCGTGTCGACCCCCCGGCCGAAGGTCAGGAACCGCAGCTGCTCGGGCGAGAAGTCCGCCAAGTGCGCCGAGCGCAGCACCGACCCGAGTCCCCCGACGGCGAACGCCGGCAGCGGCACCGAAGGTCGCTGCAAGCGGCGGATGGCCTGGCTGAGCATGAGCACGCCGTCACCTGCGACGTTGAAGGTGCCCGAGACATCAGAGAGCGCGGTGTGACCGAGTACGTCGATCAGGTCCTGCGCGTGGAGGAACTGCATCCGCGGATCGAACCCGATCACGGTCGGGATCACCGGCAGGCGGAAGTAGGACGTGATCGGGCTCTGGACGATCGGACCGAGCACGTTGGCCGCGCGCAACATGGCCACCCGCACGTCCGGGCGGCGCCGGGCGAACCCGCGGACGTAGCCCTCGACCTCGGCGGCGTCCTTCGAGTAGCCGGACTGGTGGGCCCGGCGGGGCTGCATGTCCTCGGTGAACATGGCGGGGTCACGGCTGCTGGCGCCGTAGACAGTGGTCGTCGACTTGACCACGAGGTGACGAAGCCCGGGCGCCTTCTGGCAGGCAGCCAGCAGCTGCATCGTGCCGATGACGTTGAGCTCCTTCATCGTGTGTCGGCCCCCGGCGCTGCCGGGGGTGGCGATCACGCTCATGTGGACGACGGTGTCGACGTCCTCCTTGGCGATGACCTTGGCGATGATGGGGTTGCGGATGTCGGCGCGCACGAACGAGACGTCACCCAGGTCCCCGCGCGGCGGTACGACGTCCACGCCGATGACGCGAGCCACCTCCGGGTGGGCGGACATGGAGACGGCAAACCGGCGACCGAGGTCTCGGGAGACCCCGGTCACCAGGACGACCCGGCCGCCGTTGCCCATGGAGGGCTACTTGCCGAGCTTGCGGCGCTGGACGCGCGTCTTCTTCAGGAGCTTGCGGTGCTTCTTCTTTGCCATGCGCTTGCGACGCTTCTTGATGACTGAACCCACGGAACACCTCTCGAATGCTGGGGGCCGCTCCGGTGTGCCTGCCCGGAGGGACCCCGACAGCCTAGCCGCCGCGTGGCAACGGGCAGAATCCGAGTCGTCCCGACGAGATCGCCGGGGCGCGCGGGATCAACGGCGGTCAGCCGGCGGTGTAGAAGCTCTTGCGGAGGTACTCGTCCACGTCCTTTTCGAGGACCCGGAACGAGCGCCCCACCCGGACAGCGGGAAGTTCTCCGCTGTGGACGAGACGGTAGACAGTCATCTTGGAAACGCGCATCCTCGCGGCAACTTCGGCGACGGTCAGGAAATGAGGGTCGGAGATGTCTCCGGACGACGAGTTGTCAGCCATGGTGCACCGATCTTTCTGTAGCGGCACGGCACCGGCTTCCCCACCGGTGAACGCACGACCGCTGTTTGGTGAGAATAGGGCCTGAAGTGACTCGTGGGGAAGATATTCACTGAAGTAACCCAAGATGTCTCGGCGTGGCTTCTTGATTCGAGGGACCGGGCGGCTCGCAGCCGGCTCAGTAGTGGGGGTCGAGACCGTGCAACGGGAAGGCCTCGGTGCGGGTCGCGTGGATGGCCCGGTCCAGCCAGGTGCCCGGGTCGTAGCCCTCCGACCAGTCGCGGTAGCCGGGGTTGCGGCCGTCGGTCATCCGGTACGGCGCAGTGCGGCCCAGTGAGATCTCGACATGCTCCCGCCAGCCGCCGGGGGTGTCCGTGGCCGGGTCCAGCGGACGCCCTCCCACGATGGCGAGGAGGTGCGACCACGCTCTGGGCACCACCTCGACCAGGGCGTACCCGCCGCCGCCGGTGACCACCCACTTGCCGCCTGCGACCTCGTGGGCCAGGTCGTGCAGCGCGAGGTAGGCCGCCCGCTGGCCGTCGACGGTCAGCATCAGATGGGCGAGTGGGTCCTCGATGTGGGAGTCGCAGCCGTGCTGGGTGACGAGGATGTCGGGCTGGAACTCGCGCAGCAGCGGCGGCACGATCGCGTGGAAGGCCCGCAGCCAGCCGGCGTCCGCGGTGCCGGGCGGCAGCGCGACGTTGACTGCGCTGCCCTTCGCGTCGGGCCCGCCGAGGTCGGTCGGGAAGCCGGTGCCGGGGAAGAGGATCTGGCCGGTCTCGTGCAGGGAGATGGTGAGGACCCGGGGGTCGTTCCAGAAGATCTGCTCGACGCCGTCGCCGTGATGGACGTCGACATCGACGTAGGCAACCTTCTGCGCACCCTGGTCGAGGAGGTACTGGATGCCGACGGCCACGTCGTTGTAGATGCAGAACCCGCTGGCCCGGTCGCGCATCGCGTGGTGCAGGCCGCCGGTGATGTTGGCGCTGTGCAGAGACTCCCCGCTCCACACCTGCCGGCAGGCCTCCACGCTGGCCCCGACCACGTGGGCCGCGGCCCGGTGCATGTCCTTGAACACGGGGTTGTCATCGGTTCCGAGGCCCCGAGCCAGGTCGAGCTCGCCGGGGATCTTCCCGACCCGGCCGACGGCCTCGATCAGCTGGTCGCTGTGCACGGTGGCGATCACGTCCCGGTCGGCCATCGGCGCCGGCACCTGGGCCAGCCGGTCGCCGATCACGCCCAGCTCGAGCGCCAGCCGCATCGTCAGGTCGACCCGGACCGGGGACATGGGGTGGCTGGGCCCGAAGCTGTAGTCGGTCAGGGTGGAGTCGAACACCACCGTGGCCGGGCCG
>DASSJR010000024.1:0-7387 GCA_035691135.1 Nocardioides sp.
GTGCCGGAGGCCAACATCGAGTGCCAGTGCTCGACGGCGGTCTGGTCGTCACCGGTCCAGGGACCGTTCCACACCTCGATCGCGTCGATGCCGGCGTAGTCGTAGCCGAACTCCCACCGGATGCTCGGCACCGGGTTGAACGGGTGCGCCGCGATCGCCAGCCCACCCGCCGCCCGCACGCGGTCGGTGAACCGCTGCAGCTGGTCGTCGCCCGCGCGATAGCGCCAGTCGATCCAGGTGCCAGCCGGGAGACCGGTCGCAAGCCAGTGGCCGCTGCGGGTGGTGACCTCCTCGCCGTTGATGACCAGGAAATCCGGCGGCGTGTGCCGCCCCCAGGTGTACGACGCCGAGCTGGTGCTGTGGTCGGAGGAGCCGATGAAGTCGAGCCCGGCCTCGCGCGCCGCGGTGATCATCTCCGGCTGCGTTCGCTTCCCGTCGGAATGGACCGTGTGGAGGTGCAGGTCCCCGCGGTACCACCCCGGCCCCGTTCCGGGCACCGACGTCGGAGCCGGTGCCGGCTCGAACCCCGGACCTGGCTCGCCGAAACGCAGCGTCACCGTGACCTGCCACTCGGTACCGGGCGGGACGATCGCGTAGGGGCCGAGCACGATTGTCCAGACCCCGGGGGTGATCGGGCCGGCCAGGTAGCCGGGCGTCGCCGACGTTCGTGAGATCCCGAAGCTGCGCCGGGCGCCACCGGACCAGCCCCGGAAGCCCTTGGCGTTGCCGAGGTCGTGGCCGGACGGATCGAAGATCCCGATGTCGACCACGTTGTAGCTGAAGCCGGCCCCTGTGTCGGTGGGGTGGAACTCGTAGGAGACCTCGATCTCCCTGACCTCGCGCGGGACCTTGATCGGCAGGTAGTGCCAGTCGGGGGTGTCGGGGCTGGTGAACGCGCCGCGGAAGGTCTGGGTCCGGACGGCCCCCGCGGCGGCCGGCGCGAACGTCGCGAGGGCGCCGACGGTGGCCACGCCCGCGCCGGCCCGCAGGAGAGAGCGCCGGTCGAGGGCGTGGCAGTCGCACATGGTGGTGCAACGAGCGCCGACGACCTGTGGTTACGAGGAGCGGCTCAGACGGCGCGGCCGTCGTCGAGGTGGCCAACCGCCGACACCTCGAGCGGCTTCTTCTCCCCGACGAACTTCTTCTGTGCCCAGGTCGCAGCGAGGGTCAGCAGCAGGTTCACCGTGATGTACATGCCGGCCAGGACGATGGCGGTCGGCACCTGGTTCTCGAACTGGTTGTAGATCAATCGGCCGACGGCGGTCAGGCCGGGCGCGGCGACGACGTACCCCAGGCTGGTGTCCTTCAGTGCCACGACGCACTGGCTGATGATCGCCGGCAGCATGATCTTCACCGCCTGCGGCAGCATGATGATGTTCATGACCTGGGTCTTGCGCATCCCGACGGCGTACGCCGCCTCGGCCTGGCCGTGCGGGACGGCCTGGATGCCGGCACGGAACACCTCGGCCAGGACCGCCCCGTTGTAGACCATCAACGAGAGCACGACCGTCCAGTAGGCGCCGCCCTCCCCGTGATTCACGCCGTAGGAGTAGAAGACGAGCGTCATCAGCAGCAGGACCGGGACCGCGCGGAAGAACTCCACGACCGCCCAGCACGGCCAGCTGATCCAGGCGTGGTCGGAGAGCTTCCCGACCCCGAAGATCAAGCCGAACACCACGGCGAGCAGGACCGCGCTGAACGCCATCTCCAGGGTGACCAGCAGGCCGTCCACGAGGAGCGCCTCGATGTAGGCCGGGGTGAGGAAGGGCTCCCACAGCTCGTACTCGAGCTGGCCGTTCGCGTAGAGGCGCCAGACAACGAAGGCCAGCACGCCGATCAGGCCGATCACCGCGAGCACCGTGTAGATCCGGTGCCGGGCGATCGTCGCCGGCCCGGGCGAGTCGAAGAGGACGTTGGCGGGCATCAGCCGGGGTCCCCGCGGAATCGGGAGGTTTCGAGACGGGCGCTGCGCGCCCTCCTCAACTCACATCTGCGCGAGCGATTTCGTGGGGTGTTCATGCGATCCGCCAGCGCCGCTCGAGCTGGTTGGCGAAGAAGGAGACGATCTCGACCAGGAACACGAAGATCACGGCGAAGGAGATGAAGATTCCATAGCGTTCGCCGGGTTCGCTGTTGGTGAAGGAATGCATCCGGAAGAAGGCCTCGCTGACCCCGAAGATGCCGCAGACCGTGGTGTTCTTGAGCAACGCGATCTGCACGCTGGCGAGCGGCGGGACCGCTGCCCGGAACGCCTGCGGCAGCACGACATTGCGCATTGTCCCGCCGAAGGGCAGGCCGATCGCGCGGGCCGCTTCGGCCTGGCCGAGCGGGACCGCGTTGACGCCGGAGCGCAGTGCCTCGCACACGAAGGCAGCGGTGTAGACGGTGAGCGCGACGACACAGGCCGTGAACAGGTCGGTGATGCGGATCTCGCCGATCTCGATCTCGACGAAGCCGAACTTGAGCCCGACCTTCGGGCCGGCGATCCGGAAGAAGATCAGCACGATCAGCAGAGGAGTGTTGCGGACGAGAGTGACGTACACGGACGTCGCCTTGTTGAGCACGTCGACCGGCCCGACCCGCATCGCGGCCAGCAGGGTGCCGAACACCATGGACAGGACACCCGCGATCAGGAAGAGCAGCACGGTGTACGTGAACGCCAGTG
The DNA here is from genome assembly GCA_035691135.1 of Nocardioides sp. Lineage (GTDB taxonomy): Bacteria > Actinomycetota > Actinomycetes > Propionibacteriales > Nocardioidaceae > Nocardioides. The sequence goes on from DASSJR010000024.1 coordinate 2,666, forward strand.
CCACCAGATCGAGGTTGTCGAGCACGATCTCCACGCCGTCAGCCTCCTGTGTCTCTAGTTGAACGGGATCGTCGAGAGGGTGGGGCGGCCGCTTGGTCCGGCCACCCCACCGTCATCTCTGCCGGTCAGGCCGCCTTGCAGTCGTCCAGCTCCGGCGGCTCGGGCGTCTCGGCACCGCCCTTGCCGAGCGTCGCCTCGTAGGCCTTCGCCCAGGTGCCGTCGTCGTAGGCGTCCTGGATGACGCCGTTGATCCACTCGCACATCTCGGGCTCCTCCTTGGGATACCCGACGCCGATCCGCTCCTCGGAGAACTCCGGTCCGACGACCTTGAACTCGCCCGGGTTGTCGGCGGCGTACCCGTAGAGGATCGCGCCGTCGGTGGACATCGCCTCGACGCTGCCGTTGCGCAAGTCCTCGATGCATTGCGTGTAGTCGGGTGCGGACGCGGGGACCATGCCCTCCTTCTCCACGTTCTCGATGGACGTGGAGCCCTCCGCGGAGCAGACCTCCTCGCCCTGGAGGTCTTCCTTGCTCTGGACGTCGCTCTCCTTCTTGACCATGATCCGCTGGCCGGTGACCAGGTAGGGACCGGTCTGACCCACGATCGCCTGGCGCTCCGGAGTGATGGAGTACGTCGCAAGGACCATGTCGACCCGACCCTCCTGGAGGTAGGGCTCGCGGTTGTCGGAGATCGTCTCCTCCCAGGTGACCGCGTCGGTGTCCTCCGGGTCGATGCACAGATCCGCCACGAGGAGCTTGGCCATCTCGATGTCGAACCCGGTCGGGACGTCGGACGAGGCATCCTTGAAGCCCAGGCCGGGCTGGTCGAACTTGACGCCGACCGTGACCTCACCCGCGTCGGCCAGCTCGGCCATCTTCGAGCCCTCCTCGAACTTGCCGTCGCAGTCTTCCGCGGCCTGAACGTCGCTGCTCTCGTCGCTGCTGCCGGCGTTGCCGCAGGCGGCCATGCTCAGCGCCAGACCGACGCCGGCTACCGCCGCCTTGGTCTTGATGAGTCGCATCTTTCTTCCCTTCTCCGATGGGCTGTTTGGAGATCAGTGCTTGAGGATCTTGCCGAGGAAGTCCTTGGCGCGATCGGTCTGTGGGTTGGTGAAGAACTCCTCGGGAGTGTTCTCCTCGACGATGGCGCCGTCGGACATGAACAACACCCGGTCTGCCGCGGTGCGCGCGAACCCCATCTCGTGGGTGACCACGATCATCGTCATCCCCTGCTGGGCGAGGTCCACCATGACGTCAAGGACCTCCTTGATCATCTCGGGGTCCAGGGCGGACGTCGGCTCGTCGAAGAGCATCACCTTCGGGTCCATCGCCAGCGCCCGGGCGATGGCCACGCGCTGCTGCTGGCCCCCGGAGAGCTGTGCTGGGTACTTCTCCGCCTGGTGACCCACGCCGACCCGGTCGAGGAGTTCCTTCGCCCGCCTCTCGGCCTCCTCCTTCTTCGTGCCCCTGACCTTGATCGGTCCGAGTGTGACGTTCTCCAGGATGGTCTTGTGGGCGAAGAGGTTGAAGCTCTGGAAGACCATGCCGACCTCGGCCCTCATGGCGGCCAGCGCCTTGCCCTCCTGGGGCAGCGGCTGGCCGTCGAGGGTGATGGTGCCCTCGCCGATCGTCTCGAGCCGGTTGATCGCCCGGCAGAGCGTGGACTTGCCGCCACCGGACGGGCCGATCACGACCACGACCTCGCCGCGCCGAACGGTCTGGTTGATGTCCTTGAGCACGTGCAGGTCGCCGAACCACTTGTTGACACCCTCGAGCACGACCAGTGGCTCGCCAGTGCGCGCGGTGCCCGGGTGCTGCTGCTGCGCCGTCATGTTGGGCCAACCTAGACCCAAATGGTGCACAAAGACCATGGGGGGCCGTGACGTCCCCAGCGGGACATGGCCCGAGCGGGGCCCCATCCGGGCGATTGAACCGAGGCCGGAGACGGGCCCACCCTGAGACATCGGGGAACGGGTGGAGACGACCATGATGACCACCGGTGGAACGCTTCGGTTGATGCCGGCTTGCGTCGTCCTGCTGGCCGGTTGTGGCCACGCCGAGGACCAGCGTGCCGCGATGGACGCTGCGACGGAGCTCGAGGCCAGCGCCCCGAACGGGCGGTACGCCGCGTCGTACGTGCTGGAGTCCTCCAACGTCCCCGGCACGAAGGTCGGCACCGAGGCGACCAGCACCTATGCCTTCGACCTCGATCGATGCGACGACGCCCGGTGCACGGGGACGGTCGAGGCGCCGGCCGAGGGCCGCTACACGTGGGACGGCACCGAGCTCGTCGTGAGCTTCGACGAGATGGGAAGCCAGCACCGCTGCATGAGCCGTGACGGTCAGCCGAGGAAGGACTCGACCTTCTGGAGCAGCACCGAGCACTGGGCGGACCTCACCCCTTCCGGGACGCCGGCCAGGCTGGAGGGGAGCTACCAGCAGGAGACCGTGTTCAGCGACTTCACGAACGGCTGCGACCCCGCCGGCGCGGACCGGCAGTGGGCGACGTTCGCGCTCATGCTGAAGCGCGAGTGACCGCGACGGTTCTCCGGGCGTCGACCCGCCGCCGTACCCTTGTGCGGTCATGACCTCACCCCACGAAACCGCTCGCTTCGCTCACGCTTCCGCGGGGACCCCGAAAAGCGCGCGCACGTACGAAGTCCGCACCTACGGGTGCCAGATGAACGTCCACGACTCCGAGCGGCTCACCGGGTTGCTGGAGGACGCGGGGTACGCCGCCGCACCTGATGGCGAACAGGCGGACGTCGTCGTGTTCAACACCTGCGCGGTGCGCGAGAACGCCGACAACCGGCTCTACGGCAACCTCGGCCACCTCGCACCGGTCAAGGCGAAGCACCCCGGCATGCAGATCGCCGTCGGTGGCTGCCTGGCGCAGAAGGACCGCTCCACCATCGTGCAGAAGGCGCCCTGGGTGGACGTCGTGTTCGGGACCCACAACATCGGCTCGTTGCCGGTGCTGCTGGAGCGGGCGCGGGTCCAGGAGGAGGCGCAGGTCGAGATCCTCGAGTCGCTCGAGGTCTTCCCGTCGACGCTGCCGACCAAGCGCGAGTCGGCGTACGCCGCGTGGGTGTCGATCTCGGTCGGGTGCAACAACACCTGCACGTTCTGCATCGTGCCCGCATTGCGCGGCAAGGAGCAGGACCGCCGGCCAGGGGACGTGCTGGCCGAGATCCGCGCGCTCGTGGCCGAAGGGGTCAGCGAGGTGACCCTGCTGGGGCAGAACGTCAACTCCTACGGCGTCGAGTTCGGCGACCGGCAGGCCTTCTCGAAGCTGCTGCGCGCGTGCGGCGAGATCCAGGGGCTGGAGCGGGTGCGGTTCACCTCCCCGCACCCGGCGGAGTTCACCGACGACGTGATCGCCGCGATGGCGGAGACGCCGAACGTGATGCCGCAGCTCCACATGCCGCTGCAGTCCGGGTCGGACCGGGTGCTGCGCGCGATGCGGCGTTCCTACCGGCAGCGGAAGTTCCTCGGCATCATCGACCGGGTTCGCGAGGCGATGCCGGAGGCGGCGATCACCACCGACATCATCGTCGGCTTCCCCGGCGAGACCGAGGAGGACTTCCTCGAGACGATGCACGTCGTCCGGGAGGCGCGGTTCTCGGGCGCCTTCACGTTCCAGTACTCCAAGCGGCCCGGTACGCCGGCCGCTGTGCTCGTTGACCAGGTGCCGCGGGACGTGGTGAAGGACCGCTACGACCGGCTGGTCGAGCTGGTCAACGACATCGCCTGGTCGGAGAACAAGCGCCTCGTCGGTCGCCGGGTAGAGCTGTTGGTCTCGGAGGGGGAGGGGCGCAAGGACGCCGCCACCCACCGGCTCTCCGGGCGCGCTCCCGACAACCGGCTGGTGCACTTCACGCCGACCTCGGAGGGGATTCGTCCCGGGGACGTGGTGACCGTCGAGATCACCCGCGCCGCCCCGCACCATCTCGTGGCGGACGGGCCGGTGCGCGCGGTGCGCCGTACCGGTTCCGGTGACGCCTGGGAGGCGCGGCGCTCCAACCCGCAGTCTTCCGGGGTCGCGCTCGGCATGCCCGCGATCGGCGTACCTGTGCCGCTCTCCGACGGGCCTGCCTGCGGCTAGCTCGACTCGCCTGATCTGTCGGCGGCCTGGGTAGTCCAGTCGGGAATGGCTCGAAGTCGGCCGAGTTTCCAGCCAATAGCCACTGGATTACCCGATGAGGTGAAAGCGGTCAGTCCTTCGAGCGGGGGTCGACGCTGGAGTAGCCGGACTTGGGCGGAAGGCCCTCCGGGTTCTCCTCGGGCTGGCCGGGGCGCTGCTCAGGCGGGGCGTCTTCATCGTCGGGCCGGTCCGGCGTGACGTCACGTACCCCGTCGGTGGAGTGCTGACCGGGACCAGTCGGTCCGGTGCGCTCACTGCTCACGCCCATCTCGCCGGCGGCACCGTCGGGGCCGTTGGCGTTGGGGTTGGAGTCGCGGATGTCGGGTTCCGGGCGCTGCTTCTCGCCCATAAGTGCCTCCTCAGGCAGGGGGCTCGGTCGGCTGGTCGGCGTTCTCGCCGGTCTCGTCGTCGGGCTCCTGCTGCTTGTCGTCGCCCTCGGCGATCTCTTCGGGCATCTCGTCCTCGACGGCCGGGTTGGCCTCGGGCTGCAGGTCGCGTGTGGCCGGCCCACCGGGGGTGTCGCCGTACTTGCCGGAGTCGTCGATCGCGTCCGCACCGCCCGGAAAGTGCTCTGGCCG
>DASSJR010000025.1:0-4539 GCA_035691135.1 Nocardioides sp.
CGGGGGCGCGGTCGCGGCCCTGGCCTGGTCGCTGGCACACCCCGACGAGGTCGGGACGGTCGTCGCGCACGAGCCTCCGCTGCCGGTGCTCCTCGAGGACAGTGCCGTGCTCGACCGGGTCCTCGCCGACATCGCGGCGACCTACCAGGAGTTGGGGCAGGGGCCGGCGATGGCGAAGTTCATCCAGCTCGTCATGCACGACGGCCCGCTCCCGGACGACTACCTCGACCGGCCGGCGCCGGACCCCGCCCAGTTCGGCTTCTCCTCCGAGGACGACGGCAGCCGCGACGACGCCCTCCTGGGACACAACCTGACGATGCCGGCGTACCACCCCGACGGGGCGGCCCTGCGAGCATCGGGGGTGCGGATCGTTCCGGCCGTCGGCGCGACGAGCCGCGGGACGATGGCCCACCGGGGCGGCGAGGCGCTCGCCGGGCTGCTTGGCGTGGAGGCCGTTGAGCTCCCCGGCGACCACGGCGGGTTCGTGGCCAACGAGTGGTCGCCGCAGAACGACCCGGCCGCCTTCGCGGACCGGCTGCGCGAGATACTCGACGCCGGATAACGACAGCGGCCAGGCGACTTCCTCAAACGAGCTCCAGCGGAACCAACGCGACAGAGCCGCATCGACTTGCGTCGGTGCGGCTCTGTCCTCAAGAGGCCCGCGTGTGTCCTCGCACTGGCGCGGGGGACCCACTTTTCGAGAACTGGGCACTCGTTTCTTACGAATACCCCAAGGTGGAGCTGGCGGGAATCGAACCCGCGTCCTTCGGCGTCGAACCAGGGCTTCTCCGGGTGCAGCCAGTGCTGTCGTGTTCTCAACCCCGGCGCTCGCACTGACACGTCGCCGACAGGCTCAGCCACAGAAAAGTCCCGCAGCGTCCTCGTGGCCCGGACACTGAAGCAAGCCTCCTAGATGAGGCCAGGATCTAGAGCGGAGGCGCCCCTAGTCTGACCCGTTGCCCCGCCGTCAGGCGGCGAGGGCGAACGAACTGCGCTTGGTGTTGGCAGTTATTGGTTTCCAAGGATCGTTTACGAGATGACCTTGGATCCTCGACCCGCTTCCCCTGGAACTAACGTCCCAAGTCGAAACCGATCAGCCCCTCTTGAATTGTCAACTGCTCGACCAGCACGAGCAGGTTATCTGACTCAACCACACCGGGGCATCAGAGATTCCCTCGGGTGACGTCGCGGATCCGGACGACCACCTGGTCGCGCGGGAGCGTCGTGCGCGGCCACCGGTGCTCGTAAGTCGACCGGGCCAGGTCGTAGCCGATGTCACCGGGCCACAGCAGCGACGCGCGACCGGGGTGCCAGGTGCCTTCCCAGAGCACCTCGACATGGCTACCGGGGCGCCGGAGGTTGGTCCACCAGGTCTTGCCCTCGGGACGCCCCGGGACCACGACGAGCCCGTCGTGGTCAGCGGCGTACCGCACCGGGAGCCGGTAGGTGTGGCCGGTACGCCGCCCGTGCAGCTCGAGGCCCACCAGCCAGTTGCCCAGGGGACCGCGCCCCGAGGAGGCCAGCAGCTGCAGCACGGCCAGGTCGTGCGGCGGCGGGCCGTCGAGGGAGGGCAGGTGCCATCCCGTGACGACCCCGAGCACAGCGCCCGCCGTGGCGCCGGTGCCGACCCCGAGCAGCACCACCCATCCCCACGCCCAGTCGGCACGTGCCGAGGTGGCGCCGACGAAGACGAGCACCATGGCCGGCGGCCATGCGACCGCGTTCGCCACCACCCACCGCCAGGGACGGGGCACCGCTCCGCGCAGCACCGCCGCTTGAGCCGCGCCGAGCAGTGCACCCATCGCCAGGCCGAGCCCCGCGGCCCCGAGCAGCACCAGCGACACCGGCGGGGAAGCGCTCCGGTCGTCGGCGGTCAGGGTCGCAGGGGCCGACGCGGCCGCCCAGCCCACGCCCGCGACCAGGACGGTCACGAGCAGGTAGCGCCAGCGCCGCAACGCCGGCAGCCACGAGCCCAGCAGCCACGCCTGGACCGTGCCGAGGGCGGTGCCCTCGACCAGGCCGCCGCCCACGACGACGACCAGGGCGAACCAGGCCGTCCCCAGGGTGCCGGGGCGGTCGGCCAGGTCCTGGGTGAGCCGGGCGGCGCCGGCCGCAGTACCGATGCCAACGGCCTCGGCCACCGCGCACAGGGCGGCCCACCGCGCGACAGTGGGCGGCAGCGGCACGCCCCGGCTCGTGACACCGGCGACGTCGACCGACTGCCTCCTCATGTCCCCAGTCCACCGCGCTCGTGGCCGGCAGTTCAGGGGCGAAGGTCCCGCGACCCGCTGCGTTGGGCCCGACCCGTCCGGGATGCACGTCCTCCTTGACGACCCTGGGAGCGTCGTCAAGCAGGCGCGCGCTCGGTCCCGAAGATCCGGACCCCGTTGTCCCAGCAGACCGCGCGCAGCCAGTCGTCGCCGAGCTCGAGGCGAGCCAGCGCCTCCAGCTGGTGGGCGTAGGGGTAGGGAATGGTCGGAAAGTCGCTGCCCAGCAGCACCTTCGGCTGAAGGTCGGCGAGACGCGCCAGCAGGTCGCGCGGGTACGGCGCCTCCGCCTCGAAGAAGTCCGTGAACACCATCGTCGTGTCGAGCCGGACCTCCTCGAAACGCTCGGCCAGGGCGAGAAAATCGGCGTACTCCGGCGCCCCCATGTGGGCGATGACCGCCGCCAGGCGCGGGAACCGGTCCAGCACCCGGCCCATCGGATCGGGTCCGGTGAACTCGTTGCCGACCGGGCCCGAGCCGGCGTGGATCACCACCGGCGTGCCGTTGTCCTCGAGCAGTCCCCAGACGTCGTCGAGCAACGGGTCGCCGAGGTCGAACTCGCCCACCTGCACGTGGATCTTGAACACCTCGACACCGTCGGCAAGTAGCTTCTCGACGTACGTCGCCGCCTCGGGCTCGGGGTAGAACGTGGCCGACCACAGCGACTCGGGGACATCCCGGGCGAACTCGCGCGCCCAGTCGTTCAGATAGGAGGCAACGCCGGGTCGATGCGCGTAGGGCAGGGTGGGAAAACGGCGTACTCCCATCGCCCGCAGGTGATCGACCCGCTCGTCGTGGGCGCCGCGGTAGCGGATCGGCCACTCACGGCCGATCTTGGGCCCGGCTTGGTCGAACTGCTCGTAGACCCGGCGCTGGATGTTCTCGGGCAGGAAGTGGACGTGGACGTCGAACAGCCCGGGGAGCCCGAGGGACTGCCAGAAGACCGGGACGTCGTCGTCCTTCACTCCATGCCTTTCAGGCGCCGTCCGAGCGCCTGCTCCTTCTCGCGGTTGGCTTGCCGCTCGGCCAGGGAGTGCCGCTTGTCCCACGACTTCTTGCCCTTCGCGAGGGCGATCTCGACCTTGGCCCGCCCGTCGAGGAAGTAGAGCGCCAAGGGGATGACGGTGAGCCCCTTCTCGTTGACGCGGCGCTCGATCTTGTCGATCTCGTGGCGGTTGAGCAGGAGCTTGCGCTTGCGCCGGGCGGAGTGGTTGGTCCAGGTGCCCTGGGTGTACTCCGGGATGTGAACGCCGTGCAGCCACGCCTCGTGGCTCTCGATGTCAACGAATCCGTCGGTCAGGGAGGCGCGGCCCATCCGCAGCGACTTCACCTCGGTCCCCATGAGGACCAGCCCGGCCTCGTAGGTGTCCTCGATGTGGTAGTCGTGCCGCGCCTTCTTGTTCTGCGCGACGAGCTTGCGCCCCTGGTCCTTCGGCATGCCGCCAGTCTGTCAGGCGGGAAATCACATGTAGTTCATCGGGTTCACGGCCTCGCCGTTGGCGAGGACCGTGAAGTGCAGGTGGCAGGCAGTGGACCAGCCGGTGTCGCCGGCGTACCCGACGACCTGGCCGCGGGAGACGTTCTGGCCGGGACCGACGGCATAGCCGGACATGTGGTTGTAGACCACGGTGAGGTACTTGCCGTTGACCATGCCGACCCCGATGTAGAGGCGATTGCCGTAGACCGAGGAGTAGTAGCGGCTGATCACGTGACCAGACGCCGCAGCATGGAGCGGCTCACCGCAGGCGACCCGGAAGTCGGTGCCGTCGTGGAGCCCCCAGTAGCCGTAGATCGGGTGGACCCGGTAGCCGAAGGGGGAGGTGACGATGCCCGGTACCGGGCGGTCGAGGAAGCCGCCGGTGGCGCCGTTGAACCCGCCATGGGCGCGGGCTGCCCTGCGGGCCTGGGCGAGGATCCGCTGCTTGATCCGGTTTTCCTGGCGCTGCAGCTTCTGCAGCACCGCCATGTCGTGCTGGCGAGCCTTGCTGGCTTCCTGACGGGCACTGCGGCGTTCGCGCACGAGGTCCACGACGGCTTGCTTCGCCTCGACCGCCTGGTTGCGGAGGTCCTTCATCTCCACCAGGTGTTCCGCTGCGGCCTCACGCTGTACGGCGACCTCGTCGCGGGCATCCTCGACCTGCTGCTCGCGGACCTGCAGCAGGACCTCGGCGGCGCGCAGGTCGTCGTAGACCCGGGTCTCGCTGTCGACCATCACGTGGTTGGCCTCGACCTGACGGGTCAGGTCGGAAGGCGTCTGCGCCTGGAGGAGCGA
>DASSJR010000026.1:0-4086 GCA_035691135.1 Nocardioides sp.
CCGGGACGCGGTCAGGATCACGACCGCCTCGGCGAGCCGCAACGAGGAGATCGCCGGACGGCAACGCCGCTACGTCATCTCGATGACGATCCGCACGATCTGCTTCGTCGCGGCCATTCTGGTGGGCGGCGGCTGGCTGCGGTGGGTGCTGGTCGCGGCGGCGCTGCTGCTTCCGTATGTCGCGGTGGTGATGGCCAATGCCACCCACAGCAGGAGCGACGAGTTCGCGCTGCTGCCGGGCGCCACGACGCAGCGCGAGCTCCCGTCTCCGGAGTGACGCCGGGCTGGCGCCGGATGACGCGCCGAGGAGGCGCTCACAGTTGACAACCTAATTGCGCATGCAACAATCGGCCGGGCGAATTGAGCCTCCCCCGTCTCAGTTCGCTCCAGGTGCCGGACGACTTCCCCCGTGGTCGTCCGGCACCAATTCTTTGTGGGTCGTCGACCTCGCCGGTCCCCCGTTTGGCACCATGCATGCGTGGAGGAAACGCTGACCTGCTCAGCCAAGGGCTGTACGGCGCCCGCGATCTGGGCCGTGCTCTGGAACAACCCCAAGCTCCACACGCCCGAGCGCCGCAAGACCTGGCTCGCGTGTGACGAGCACCGCGAGTCGTTGAGCAGCTTCCTGGCGGCGCGGAACTTCCTGAAGGACGTCGTTCCTGTCGAGGAGGCTCCAGGCTCCGGTGGTTGAGGTGCGCGAGAAGCGAGCCTCGAGACCCCGGAAGCCGGCAGGCTCTCCTATCCCCCGATGGCCGACATCGGCCGGTCGGGCTGGAGGAACGCGGGGTCGTCGATCCCGTGCCCGGCCCGCTTGCCGCGCATCGCCACCACCCACCGGTCGGCCAGCTCGTCGTCGGAGGCACCGGACCTCAGAGCCGCCCGCAGGTCGGACTCCTCCCGGGCGAACAGGCAGTTGCGCACCTGCCCGTCGGCCGTCAGCCGCACCCGGTCGCAGTCGCCGCAGAACGGCCGGGTGACCGACGCGATGACACCCACGGTGGCTGGTCCACCGTCGACGTGGAACAGCTCGGCAGGCGCACTACCGCGCGGCTCGGCGACCGGGGTCAGCGCGAACTCGCGTTCGAGGTGGGCGAAGATCTCATCGGCGGTGACCATCTCGGCCCGGCTCCAGCCGTGCTGCGCGTCGAGGGGCATCTGCTCGATGAACCTCAGGTCGTAACCGTGCTCGATGCTCCAGCGCAGCAGCTCTGGCGCCTGGTCGTCGTTGATGCCGCGCAGCAGCACCGCGTTGATCTTGACGGGCACGAGGCCTGCATCGCGCGCCGCCACCAGCCCCTCGACGACGTCGTGGAACCGGTCGCGCCTGGTGATCGTGTGGAACGTGTCCGCCCGGACGGTGTCGAGGCTGACGTTGACCCGGTCGAGGCCGGCCGCCTGCAGTGTGTGCGCGGTCCGCGCGAGCCCGAGAGCGTTGGTGGTGAGGGACAGCTCGAGCGTGGGGTCGATCGCCTTGGTACGACGCACGATGTCGACCAGGCCGCGCCGGACCAGCGGCTCACCGCCGGTGAACCGGACCTCACGGATCCCGAGGCGGCGTACCCCGACGTCGATCAGCCGGACCACCTCGTCGTCGGTCAGGATGTCGTCGCCCGGCAGCCAGTCGAGGCCCTCGGCCGGCATGCAGTAGGAGCAGCGCAGGTTGCACCGATCCGTCAGCGAGACGCGCAGGTCGGTTGCCACACGGCCGTACCGGTCCTCGAGGGGTCGCGTCGTCGTCACTGGTGCCGTCACGCTCGCGAGTCTACGGGCCGGGCCGCCCCAGGCCGAACTGCTACCGATCCCGGGCTAACCTCGCGGGCGTGCGGTCGCTGCGGTTCCTGTTGAGTCGCCGCTGGGTGCTGTTCGCGATCACGGTTGCCCTGCTGGCGTGGGCCACCTGGCTGCTCGGAGAGTGGCAGTTCCATCGGCTGGCGGATCGCAAGGAGCTCAACGCGACCATTGCCCGCAACACATCGGCGCCAGCGGCTCCCGTCTCGGAAGTCCTCGAGCCGGGTCGCCCGGTTTCAGCATCCGAGGAGTGGCGGGTGGTCACGGCGACCGGGACCTATGCCCCGGACGAGACGGTCATCGTCCGCTACCGCACCCGCGAGGGCGCCTCCGGGAGCGACGTGGTCGTCCCCCTCGTGACCGATCAGGGTCCGGCGCTCCTGGTCGACCGCGGCTGGCTGGCCACCGACAGCAGCGTCACCGAGCCGGTCGACGTGCCTGACCCCCCGACGGGTGAGGTCACGATCACCGGGTGGGTGCGCGTGGACGCGACGGGCGACAGCACCACGGTGTCGGCCACCTCCGCGGGCGACGCGCTTTCCACGCGCGCGATCTCCAGCGATCGGATCGGCGACGCTCTCGACCAGGAGGTCTACGGCGGGTTCGTGGAGCTGAAGTCCGAGGACCCAGCCCCGGAGACGCCGCTCGCGAAGGCCGAGCTGCCCGAGCTCGACAACGGGCCACACTTCTTCTATGGGCTCCAGTGGTGGTTCTTCGGGGTGCTCGCGATCTCGGGCTTCTGCTACCTCGCCTACGACGAGTGGCGCAAGCAGCGGCCGTCGGATCGGTGATCCTCAGAGCGCGCGCAACATGCCCCCGTCGACGGGGACCATCGCGCCGTTGACGAACGACGCCGCGGGCGAGAGCAGGAACGCCGCTGTTCGCCCGAACTCCTCGGGCTCCCCGTAGCGACCAAGCGGGATCGTCTTGATCGCGGCCGCACGGGCCGCCTCGGGGTCACCGCCAGCGGCGTCGAGCTCTGCGACTCGCTCGGTGCCGATCCGGCCCGGCAGCAGCCCGTTGACCCGCACACCCGTGGGACCGAGCTCGTCGGCCAGGGTCTTGGCGACCATGGCCAGCCCGGGACGCAGCCCGTTGGAGATGGCCATGTCGGCCAGGGGCGCCCGGACGCTCGAGGAGAGGACGAGCGCCAACGAACCGCCGGACGGCAGCGCCTGGCCGATCTCTCGGCAGAGCCGGACCGCGCCGAGGAAGACCGACTCGAAGGCCGCCGACCACTGGTCGTCGGCGATCACCGTCACCGGGCCCTTGGGCGGTCCGCCGACGCTGATCAGCGCACCGTCCAGGCGGCCCCACGTGTCGCGCGCCGCGGCGATCAGTCGGCCCGGAGTGCCCGCGTCTGCGTTGTCGGCGACGACGGCCACGGCGTGGTCGCCGAGCTTCTTCCCTGCGATCGACAACGACTCGTCGGTGCGCCCCGAGAGGACGACTCGGGCGCCCTCGGCGACCAGGCAGTCAGCGGTGGCCCGGCCGAGGCCCCTGGCGCCGCCGGTGACGATGAACACCCGGTCCTGGAGATCAAGGTCCACGGCGTGAGCGTATCGACACCGCCGAACGGGACCGGAGTTAAGCCTTGTCAAGACCCGGTTTGGACCAGTTTGTGTCGGGTACGCGACCTACTTGCCGCTCCGCTCGGGAGGCACGGCCGACCAGAAGATCACTCGCCGGTCGTCCGACCGGCCCGAGTCTTACGGGGAAGTGAGCGACACCATGTCCACCACCACGTCCTATCCGCAGGTGCTGCGCGTCATCGCGCTGCTAACCGCGGTCGTGCTCTTCTCTTGGGGAACGGCGGCGTTGTCACCAGCTGACGCGGTCGAACATGGCAACACGCACAAGACCACCAAGAGCAACAACGGCAACGGCGCGACCGCTACCGACAAGACCAACAATGGTCACAGCCAGACCACGAGCCCCAGCTCGAGCTCTACCGACACCACGAGCTCCAGCTCGACCGCGAGCACCAGCCCCGGCAAGGGCGCCGGCCAGGCCCAGCAGGGCGGCAGCTCCACCGCTGCAGCAAGCGGGTCAGGAGGCGGCGCCGAGCAGGGCCAGGCGGCCACCGAGCCCACCGACACCGGCAAGACCACCGGAAAGCCCGCTGGCACGTCCAGCGAGAAGGGTGACCCGGCCGGTAACAACGGCACGGTGAAGCTCGCCGGGTTCGATGCTCCCAACGGGCCGGGCCACTCCAGTGGCGATGGCTCGACGGCGATGCACCCGAGCAACGACCCGCACCTGCCGTGCGACTTCTCGGTGGAGGGGTATGGCTTCGAC
>DASSJR010000027.1:0-5380 GCA_035691135.1 Nocardioides sp.
CACTTCCGGGTGGACTACCAGATCAATCCGTTCATGGATCTCGCCGACCAGCCCGATCCCGTCCGGGCCCGCCAGCAGTGGGACACCCTCGTCGACACGATCCGGTCGCTCGGCGGCGAGGTGGACGTGATCGGCCAGCGCGAGGACGCGCCCGACATGGTCTACGCGATGAACCTCGGCCTCGGCGTGGTCCGCCCCGACGGTGGGCCCCACGTCGTGATGTCGCACATGCGCTACCCCGAGCGCCGGATGGAGACCGCCACCGCCCAGCCGTGGTTCGCCGGGCGAGGCCACACCACCTCCTACGTCGGCCGCGAGGGCGTCGGCGCCCACTTCGAGGCCGGCGACGCGTTCGCCTTCGGCGGCGACCTGGTCGTCGGCTACGGGCCGCGGACCGAGGAGCTCGCCCTCAAGCACCTGGCGAACGACCTGGGCGTCCGGGTCCGCGGGCTGCGGATCACCCATCCCGGGATGTACCACCTGGACCTCGCGTTCTGCCCGCTCGACGAGACCCGGGCGATCGTCTGCCCGTCCGCGTTCGACGACGAGTCCGCCGCCGAGCTGATGGCGCTGGTGCCCGACCCGATCGTGCTGACGGAGCAGGAGGCGCTCACGACGTTCGCCGCCAACTCGATCGTGGTCGGCCGCACGGTCGTGATGCCCGGCTGCCCCGACCACGTCCGGGCCGAGCTCGAGGTCGCGGGCTTCGCGGTCGAGATCGTGGACGTCTCGGAGTTCCACAAGGGCGGTGGCTCGATCCGCTGCCTGACCAACCCGGTCGACGTGCGGGTCGGCCGTGACCTGGCCGAGGTCGAGGGCGGCGCGGTCGTCGTGCCTCCGCTGGGGTTGCCGCTCGCCGGCTGAGTAGCCTCGGCCGAATGTTTCCGGTCGGTGGCATCGGCGTGATGCTTGCGGGCGCCGCAGCGGCACTCCTGCCCTGCGGCGTCCTCGCATGCCTGCTCGCGCGCCGCACCGGCTGGGTCCACGCGATCGCGGTGGCAGGCTTCCTCTGGTCCCTTGCCGTGATCGCGCTGGTGACGCTCATCCCGCCGTACGGCGCGCCCGGCGTCGTCCTCGCCGAGAGCCGGCTGCCTTTCTGCTCGCGCGAGATCGGCGGACCCGCACCCGAGGGGTTCGGCGTGTTCGGCAGCGACCAGCGGCTGCTCAACACCTTGCTGTTCCTGCCCTCCGGGGTGCTGCTGGCGGTGGCGGCGATGCGTCGTCCGGCATGGGCGGTCCTGACCGTGCCGCTCGGGCTGGGGTTCCTCGCCCTCTACTCCGCGGCCATCGAGCTGGTCCAGTTCGAGCTGGCCCGGATCGACCGGGCCTGCGATCTGACCGACCTCGTCGACAACGTGACCGGTGCGGTCATCGGTGCCGTGATCGGGCTCGGGCTGGCGCTGGTGCTCCGGCCCTGGCGGCACCGATAGCCTCACCGACCATGAGCTCGCCGCAGCCGCGTCCCAACGTGTCCGCCATCCCGGCCTACGTGGCCGGCAAGCCGCCGACGCCGGTTCCGGGCATGACGTCCTTCAAGCTCTCCTCCAACGAGAACCCCCACGTCCCCCTGCCCGGTGTGCTCGAGGCCGCCGTGGCCGCGGCGGCGCGCATGAACCGCTACCCCGACATGGGCAACAGCGAGCTGTATGCCGCGCTGTCGGGCCGGTTCGACGTACCGGTCGAGGACCTGGCCGTCGCCACCGGCTCGGTGGCGCTGATCTACCAGCTGGCCCAGGCGTTCTGCGAGCCCGGTGACGAGGTCGTCTTCGCGTGGCGTTCGTTCGAGGCCTACCCGATCGCGGTCGCTGCTGCGGCCGCCACCGCCGTCCAGGTCCCGGTCACCCCCGACGGCCGGCACGACCTCGAGGCGATGGCCGCCGCGATCACCGACCGGACCCGGGTGGTCCTGGTCTGCACCCCCAACAACCCGACCGGCCCGGCGGTCACCCAGGCGGAGCTCGACGCGTTCCTGGCCAAGGTGCCGCCCCACGTGCTGGTGGTGGTCGACGAGGCGTACGTCGAGTTCGTCCGGATCGACGACCCGATCGACGGGATGGCGGCCTACCGCTCGCACGACAACGTCGTGGTGACCCGCACCTTCTCCAAGGCCTACGGACTGGCCGGACTCCGCGTCGGGTTCGCTGCCGCGCCGACGCCAATCGCCACCGCGCTTCGCGCAGTGTCCCTGCCGTTCGGTGTCTCCTCGATCGCGCAGGCCGCGGCCGTCGCCTCGCTCGAGCGGGAGCCGGAGCTGCTGGCGCGGGTCGACGCGATCGTCGAGGAGCGGGCCAGGGTGGTCACCGGCCTCGCCGAGGTGGGCTGGAACGTGCCGGACGCCCAGGGCAACTTCGTGTGGCTCGAGCTCGGCGAGCGGACCCTCGACTTCGCCGCCGCGGCCGAGGCGGCCGGCATCATGGTGCGACCGTTTGCCGGCGACGGAGCCCGGTGCTCGATCGGGGAGTACGAAGCCAACGACCGGTTGATCCGGGTCGCCGGCGACTGGACCGGCTGACAGGGTCGTGTGCCTGAGGCCGATCTATAGGGCGTTCTCAGGCACACGACCCACCGGGTCGACCGCTGCCCTCGGTTCGGGGCGGTCGTCCATCGCCCGCCAGGCCGGGTCGACGGCCGGGGCCATGGTGACCAGGAAGTATGCCGCCCCGATCGCGAGCATGGCCGTCGTCAGGCCCCAGCTGCTCACCAGGAGGCCACCGAGCAACCCGCCCAGCGGCATCAGCGCGAAGCACATCGCCGTGGTCAGGGAGGTGACCCGGCCGACCAGCGGAGCGGGGATCCGCTCGTAGATCACCGCACCCAGGATCGGGTTGATGAACCCCGCGGCGAACCCGCCGGCGACGGCGACGGCCAGCACGGCCCACAACGGCGAGTCGACGGCCATCACCGCGAAGCGTGGGGCCCCTCCCACCAGGAAGGCGAGGAGGTAGATGCGGTAGCGGGGCAGCCGTTCACCCCAGGCGGCGGCACACATCGCTCCCGCCACGGCAGCCGCTCCGAACACGGCGAAGAGAAGGCCGATCGCGGCGGCGCCTCCGCCGTACTCCTTGGCCCACACCGGCACCAGCACGGTGGTCCAGGCGATGTCGAGGCAGTTGGTCAGCGCGACCATGACCGCGATCCCGAGCAGGACCCGGTCACCGCGCAGGAAGCGCCAGCCTTCGGCCAAGCGCTGGTGGTACGGCGGCTCGGCGGCGCCCTCCACGGGTGCGGCCGGTCTCATCCCGACGGTTGCCCACGCGAGCACGACGGCCGAGAGCAGGAAGCTGACGGCGTCGACGATCAGCGCGTTGGCCGGGCCGATCACCGAGATCAGCCCTCCGGCGAAGACGGCTCCGAGCATCGAGGCGCCCCGCTCGACGGTCGAGGCCAGCCCCGTGGCGCGTTCCAGAGGAACGCCCGCGCGTTCGACCAGCGCGGGGATCAGCGCGTGCTTCGCGCTGTCGCCGGGACCCCGAAGAGCGCCGGCCGCGGCGACCAGCAGCAGGAAGCCGAGGAACGACAAGTGGCCGAGATGGTAGAGCAGCGGGACCGACCCGACGACCAGGACGCTCAGCAGGTCGCAGGTGATGCTGACCCGGCGGGGACCGACCCGGTCGATGATCGGGCCGCCGAGCACCTTGAGGATCACCAGCGGCAACAACTCCGCCAGCGCAACCAGGCCGGTCTTGCTCGCGCTACCGGTGGTGGTGAGCACGAACCAGGGCAGCGCGATCATCGAGACGCGGGTCCCGGTGATCGACACTGCCTCGGAGGTCAGCCAGCCATAGAGGGGACGCCTGGTGCTCATGCCGGATCTCCTGTCAGGGTGCCGGGCCTGGCGAAGGTGTTGATGTTGACGACGAAGGACGCGGCGGCGTCGGAGTCGGCGGGGTCCTCGTCGAACTCCTCGATCACCGCACTGAGTCGGTCGGTCAGCTCGCGGGCGCGGCCGGGGGTGAGGTGCAGCTGCCAGTCGCTGAACGTGCTGGCGTCCTGCCATGCGAGAGGGAGCATGCGACGCTCTTCCACGGCGCGCTGGAGCTGTTCGGTGTTCCAGATCGCCACGGCCTGGAGGTAGGCGTCGTGAGTGTCCTGCTCCTCCGGCGTGGACGCCTGGGCCGGATTGGTCACGGTCGCCCGATGCGCGGCCTGCCACCAGCGGTCCCGCCCGTCGCCCCGATCGGGATCGTCGACGACGAAGCCGTGCTCGGCCAGCTGGCGCAGGTGGTAGGACGTCGCTCCGGTGTTGAGGCCCAGCCGGGCGGCCAGGGTGGTGGCGGTGGCGGGCCCCTCGGTCCGGAGCAGCGCGAGCATGCGTAGCCGGACCGGGTGGGACAGTGCCCGGAGAGCGGCGGGCGTCGGGGTGATCGCACTGAGGTCCATGGCAGAACCCTAGAACTGCAAAGAGATGTTTGCAAACATTTCTTTGCAGAATTTCTGACTAGGCTCAACCCCATGAGCGAGGGTGAGGGAGCGGCGTACGTCGAGGAGGGTGCCGAGTTCGACCGGGACATGAACTACATCCCCGATCGGATCACCCGCGGAGCCCGCCAACCCGAGGTCGGACCCACGGAGGGCAAGACCTGGCCGGTCGAGCCCGGGCGCTACCGGCTGGTGGCGGCGATGGCCTGCCCCTGGGCCAACCGCGCGATCATCGTCCGCCAGCTGCTCGGCCTCGAGGACGTGATCTCCATGGGCCTGGCCGGGCCGACCCACGACGAGCGGAGCTGGACCTTCGACCTCGATCCCGGCGACAAGGACCCGGTGCTGGGGATCGAGCGGCTCCAGGAGGCCTACGTCGCCCGCTACAAGGACTACCCCCGCGGCATCACCGTGCCGGCGGTCGTCGACGTCCCGACCGGGCAGGTGGTCACCAACGACTTCCCGTGGATCACCCACGACTTCTACTTCGAGTGGCGCGACCACCATCGTCCCGATGCCCCGAACCTGTGGCCCGACGACGTGCGCGAGGAGATGGAGGAGGTGATGGACCGGGTCTTCACTGAGATCAACAACGGCGTCTACCGCTGTGGCTTCGCCGGCTCGCAGGACGCGTACGAGAAGGCATTCGACCGGTTGTTCTCGGCCCTCGACTGGTTGGAGGAGCGGCTCACCGACCGCCGCTACCTGATGGGCGACCGGCTGACCGAGGCCGACGTCCGCCTGTTCACCACGCTGGCCCGCTTCGACGCCGTCTACCACGGCCACTTCAAGTGCAACCGCAACAAGCTCACCGAGATGCCGGCCCTGTGGGGTTACGCCCGCGACCTGTTCCAGACGCCGGGGTTCGGCGACAACACCGACATCGAGCAGATCAAGCAGCACTACTACGTGGTGCACTCCGACATCAACCCGACCGGCATCGTTCCCGAGGGCCCCGACG
>DASSJR010000028.1:0-3539 GCA_035691135.1 Nocardioides sp.
GACCCGCGACGCGATCAAGACCGGCAAGTTCGACGCCGTGGTCTTCACGTCCTCCTCGACCGTCCGCAACCTGGTCGGCATCGCGGGCAAGCCGCACCCCTCCACGGTGATCGCGGTGATCGGTCCGGCCACCGCCAAGACCGCCGAGGAGCACGGCCTGCGGGTCGACGTGCTGTCTCCCAAGCCCGACGTCGAGGTGCTGGTCGACGCGCTCGCCGACTTCGGCGCCGCGCGCCGGATCGCGCTGCTCGAGGCCGGCCAGCCGGTCACCCGGCCCTCGGAGCGCAAGCCCTCCGGGCGCCGTAAGGTCCGAGCGGAGTAGGCCGAGGGCGACGCACGCGGGGAGGTTGGCGAGCCCGCGGCTGAGGAACGAAGCCGCGAAAGGCGTGTCGAAACCCCCGCACGGGCGCAGGGCGGCGACCGCGGGCATCGGCCCTGCCCACATCTCCGGGGTTTCGACGACGGGTTTCGAGACAGGCGCTAGCGCGCCTTCCTCAACCCAAGTCGCTGGCGCTCGCTGCTCAACCACCGGGGCGCGCCGGACGTCGGTCCACACCGGTGAGATGATCGGGAGCGTTGACGACGATCAAGGAGCAGAGATGAGCAAGGACGGGGGCGCCGAGATCGTCAGGCCGACAGTCCGACCGCGCCGGCTGCGGACCACCCCTGCGATGCGCCGGATGGTCGCCGAGACCACGGTCGAGCCCGGCCAGCTCGTGCTGCCGGCGTTCGTCCGCGAGGGGATCGACGCGCCCGTACCGATCAACTCGATGCCCGGCGTCGTCCAGCACACCCGCTCGACGCTGCTGAAGGCGGTCAACGAGGCCGCCGAGCTCGGTCTGGGCGGCGTGATGCTCTTCGGCATCCCCGAGAAGAAGGACGCCCTCGGCAGTGGCGCGAGCGACCCCTCCGGGATCCTCAACCGCAGCCTGAACGACGTCGTCGCCGAGGTCGGGGACGCGCTGACGGTGATGAGCGACCTGTGCCTCGACGAGTTCACCGACCACGGCCACTGTGGTGTCCTCACCCCCGACGGGCGGGTCGACAACGACCGCACCCTCGAGGCCTACGCCGCGATGGCGCTCGCCCAGGCCGATGCGGGCGTCGACATGGTCGCGCCCAGCGGGATGATGGACGGCCAGGTGGCGGTGGTCCGTTCTGCCCTCGACCGGGCCGGGCACACCGAGGTCTCGATCCTCGCCTACTCCGCGAAGTACGCCTCGGCCTTCTACGGGCCGTTCCGGGAAGCCGTGGCCTCGTCGCTGCAGGGCGACCGGCGTACCTACCAGCAGGACCCCGCCAACGCCCGCGAGGGCGTCCGTGAGGCGTTGCTCGACATCGAGCAGGGCGCGGACATCGTGATGGTGAAACCGGCGCTCGGCTACCTCGATGTGCTCCGTCGGATCCGCGACGCGGTCGAGGTGCCCGTCGCGGCCTACAACGTCTCTGGCGAGTACGCCATGGTCGAGGCGGCCGCTACCCAGGGCTGGATCGACCGGGAAGCGGCGATCCTCGAGTCGCTCACCTCGATCCGCCGCGCGGGTGCCGACGTGATCCTCACCTACTGGGCGACCGAGGTGGCCCGCCTCCTCACCCGCTGATAGGGGTCGAGCGAGCGGTGCGCCTGTGGGGACCCCTGAAATGCGCTGACCCGTCGTTGATCAACGACGGGTCAGCGATGAAGCGGGTGGTCAGTTGAGCAGGTTGTTGACGCACTGGTCGAGCTCGTTGACCGAGGTCAGCGGGTTGTCGACGACCCCCTGCGCGATGCACTTCGCAAGCGCCTCGGAGTGCGTCAGCACGTCGGGAACCGGCGACGGAGCCGGGTTGTTCGGCAGGGACGGCGTGCTGGGCACACCCCCGCCGCCACCACCCGGGGCCTGGGGCGTCTCGACCGGCTCGGAGGTGCCTCCACCGCCACCGCCGCTGGGCACGGGGCTGGTGCCGCCCGAACCACCACTGTTGCTCACCGGTGCGGTGGCCGGAGCGGCGCCGCCGCCGGCGGCAGGTCCGGGCTGGTGGCCCTTCTTGGCCGGGACGACCGGGGGAGTCGGGTCGGGGACGAAGTAGCCGGCCGACGTGGTGCCGTTGGGCACCGCGGTGAACTCGCCGGACATGTAGGCCCTCATGATCGACAGCACGAGGTCGACGTAGGACTGGCTGTGGTTGTAGCGGAAGACGGAGGCACGCTGACCGGCAGTGGTGGAGAGGTCATCGTCACCGGAGCAGAGGTAGACGGCGGTGGCCAGGGCAGCGTCGTCGATGTCCTGCGGGTTGCGCTCACCGTCGCCATCGGCGTCGACGCCCACGACCCGCCAGGTGGACGGGATGAACTGCATCGGGCCGACCGCGCGGTCGAACTTGGCGTCCGAGTCGTAGAGACCGGCGTCGGAGTCGGCGATGCGTGTGGTGCCGTTGGAGCCGTCGAGCGCGACACCGTAGATGCCTGGGGTGGCCAGGCCCTTGGCGTTGAGGCTGTTTCCGCCGAAGCGGCCGTGGTCGGACTCGACGCGGCCGATGGCGGCGATCAGCTGCCACGGGATGTTGCACGACTTGTCGGCGGTGTTGATCACGGTCTCGGCGCGCTGATAGGCCGCGAGCGCAGCGGAGGGGATGCCCATGGCCGAGGCGTTGGCCACGACGCTTCTGACGTCGGCGCCCTTGACGCCAGGCGCGGTCACGCCGGGCTTGGAGACGCTGGCCGGGGCCTCGATGGCCTGGGTCGGGATGCTGGTTCCGTCAGGGAGGGTCCGCGAGTCGTCCTCGGCGGCCGCCGTGCCGGCACCGGCACCGGCGAGGCTCACCGTCCACGCGGTCGAGAGAAGCGCCAGCGGCAACAGCGCGGACGCCTTCTGCAATCGGCCGAACTTCGGTGCGGACATTGTCTGGCTCTCTCCCTCGATTGACTGTACCGGGCGCGCTTCCCTCGCCCACCGGTACTGATCCAACGAATGTAGTCACTCGCAGTTACGTAAGGCTCCCGAGTGTGACGGACATCCCAGTTCGCCACTTGACATGTAGCAAACCATTCCCGCAGGGCATGAACGTAAAACGGCGTCAACGGCAAAATGTCTGTACCACCGTCTGTTCCGCCCCGGGGACCTGCCCTCGGGGCCGCTGGTCCCGTCGGGGAGAATGACCCGGTGCCGCCCGACCACCCCGCCTCCAGCGCCTGGTTCGAGCGCGCCCGCGCGGTGACGCCGGGCGGGGTCAACTCGCCAGTACGCGCTTTCAACGCGGTGGGCGGCACCCCGCGGTTCATCCGGTCCGCTCGGGGTGCCTGGCTGACCGACGTCGACGGCCACGACTACGTGGACCTGATCGGCTCCTGGGGCCCGATGCTGCTCGGGCACGCCCATCCCGAGGTCCTCGCGGCCGTGTCCGAGGCGGTGGCCCGTGGCACGTCGTACGGCGCACCCACCACGCCCGAGGTCGAGCTGGCGGAGGAGATCGTCGCCCGGACCCCGGTCGAACGGGTCCGGTTCGTGTCCTCGGGCACCGAGGCCACCATGTCCGCGATCCGGCTGGCGCGCGGCTTC
>DASSJR010000029.1:0-2828 GCA_035691135.1 Nocardioides sp.
GCGCACTGAGACTCGCGGCCCCCGTGCCGTGTCGGTCGACGAAGGCGGTCGGGTCGGGGTAGAGCGCCCGGACCTGGGGCGGCGGCAGGGCCGCGAGGATGGCGCGCCCGCTGGCGGTCAGGTGTGCCGGCAGGCGTACGCCGACGTCGGTGACGAGCGGCGGGCGGCCGGGCGCCCGCTCCTCGACCACGTAGAGAACGTCGCGGCCGTGCAGCACCGCCAGGTGTGCACTGTGGCCGGTGGCGTCGACCAGGCCGGCGAGCAGTCGTCGGGCGATCCGCTGGAGGGGTTCCTGTCGCGAGTAACCACTGCCCACCTCGAAGGCGGCGACACCGAGGCTGTAGCGCTTGTCCTCGACGAGATGGATGACGAACCCCTCGTCGGCCATCACGCTCAGCAGGTGGTAGGCCGTGCTGCGGGGCAGGTCGCAGGCCCGCATGATCCGGTCGAGCGGCACCGGGTCGGGCTGGCTGGCCAGGAAGCGGAGCACGCGCAGGGCACGGGTGGCGGCCGGAACCTGGCTCATCGGAGACTGCCCGAGGCCTCGATCATCGGAACGCAGATCCGCGCCGCCTCCTCGAGGGAAACGGCGCGGATCGTGACCATGGGGTCACATTATGGCGCGCGGTGGGTACCGCCCGGCTCGCTCGGGTCCTGGATGGGACGGCCGTGCTCGTCGACCGGCCGACCTTGTTCGTCGACCCGGGTGGTTCCGGTGGTGCCGGCGGTCGTCTCGGTTGTGCTTGTGGTGTCGGTCGTCCCGGTTGTCCCGGTCGTCCCGGTTGTCCCGGTGGTCCCGGTCGTGCCGGTGGTCGTCCCGGTCGTCCCAGCGGTTCCCGTGGTCTGCGTCTCGCGAGTGGTCGCGGGGTCGACCCGGCCCGTCTCGTCGTATGCCGGTGCGCTGGTCTCGGTAGCCCGGGTGTCGGGGTCGTAGTCCTCGGCCCGGTGATCGACGTTCGGGTCCAGCCGGTCTGCCTCGCGGAGCTTGTCCTCGTGCAGCGCCCTCTCCTGGCTCACGCCCTGGTGGGCACGGGCCGCCTCCTCCTCAGCGCGCTGCGCCTTGAGCCGGGCCTGCTCGGCCTCGACCTCGGCCTCCCGAGCGCGGATCTGTGATTCCTGGAGACCGCCTTCGTGAGCCGCGGCCTCCTGCCGGATACGCTCCGCCTCCGCGCGGCGGTGCTCCTTCTTCTTCTTGTTGCTCATCCAGGCGGCCAGCCCGATCAGGGCAACCACGATGAGAACGATGACAATGATCAGGACGATCGTTGCGGTTGACACGAGTGTCTCCAGACTGTCGCCGAGGGCGCGCGGAATGCACCCTCCCTGCGACTGGCACGTACCCACCTCCCCGAGGCTCATGCCGCCGCTGCCTGGATGCGGTGCCGGGCTCGGTGCCGCCGTTCCGCCCTGGGTGAACACCGGAACGACGTGCCGTGGCCAGGCGTTTTCCGCTCATGGACGATGAGGCGGCCATGAACGACGAGGGTCCGCTCGATGCCTACTCGGCGGTGGTCGTGGGAGTGGCGCAGCTGTTGACCCCGCGGGTGGCGTCGCTGCGGATCCGCGGCCGGCGCGGTGAGGCGTCCGGTTCGGCCGTGGTGCTCAGCAGCGAGGGGCACCTCATCACCAACGCCCATGTCGTCGGCGAGGCGAACCGGGGCGAGGTCGCGTTCTCCGACGGCACGGTCGCGAGCTTCGAGCTGGTCGGCCGCGACCCGCTCTCCGACCTCGCGATCGTCCGCGCCGACCGATCGGTTCCCGCACCCCCGGAGTACGGCGACGCCGACCTGCTCAAGGTCGGCTCCCTGGTCGTGGCTGTCGGCAACCCACTCGGACTGGCCGGCAGCGTGACCGCCGGAGTCGTGAGCGCCCTCGGCCGGAGCATGCCTGCGCGCGGCCGGACCACTGCCCGGCTGATCGAGGACGTGATCCAGACCGACGCCGCGCTCAACCCGGGAAACTCCGGCGGCGCTCTGGCAGACGCCAGTGGCCGCGTGGTCGGCATCAACACCGCGGTCGCTGGAGTCGGACTGGGGTTGGCCGTCCCGGTCAACGCCACGACGAACCGGATCATCTACTCCTTGCTTCACGACGGCCGGGTGCGCCGTGCCTACCTGGGCCTGGTGACCAGCCCGGCGCCCCTGCCCCCGGCCTGGGCCGACCGGGCCGGGCAAGGTACGGCACTGCGCGTGGTCGAAGTGGTCGAGCACAGCCCCGCCGAGGCCAGCGGACTGCGCCGCGGGGACCTGATTCTCGCCATCGGCGGCACGCCGCTCGGGGACGCGCAGTCCCTGCAGCGCCGCCTGCTCGACGACGCGATCGGCACCCGGATCGAGATCACGGTGCTGCGCAACGGGGCGCTGGTCGACGCCGTGGCCGAACCGACCGAGCTCGTCGACTAGGTCTCGCATCCGAGACTGTCGGAGTGCTGGCGCACTGGTGGGCCGCCCGGACGCGGAGTTGGATTGGTCCATGGTCGCGACAGGCACTTCGGAGATCCGGGTCGGCACCGGCCCGGTCTCGTTCGACGACGTGGTGGCGGTGTGCCGTGACGGCGCCGGCGTCGTACTCACCGACGAGGCGGTGACCGCGATCCAGCAGGCCCGCGCGGTGGTCGACGATCTCGCGGCCGCGCCGACGCCGGCGTACGGCATCTCGACCGGCTTCGGTGCCCTGGCGACCCGCCACATCCCGACCGAGATGCGGGCCCAGCTGCAGCGGTCGTTGGTGCGTTCGCACGCCGCGGGCTCGGGCCCGGAGGTCGAGCGCGAAGTGGTCCGCGGGTTGATGCTGCTCCGCCTCTCGACCCTGGCGACCGGCCACACCGG
>DASSJR010000030.1:0-2847 GCA_035691135.1 Nocardioides sp.
GGAGTCGGCGCCGGGACTGTGCGACATGTGGTCGGGATGCTCCTCGACGGCTCGAGACGGGCAGGACTCAACGGCCACGGTGAGCGCACCGGGCGGATGAGTGGGGAAGAGATCTCACCCTAAGCGATCACCGGTTCCACGGTAGCCAGACCCACCGACGGGATCCGGATCTCGGGCTACCCCCGGCCGGGGTGTCCCCAGGTGTGGCTGCGCTCGATCTCGATCCATGCGCTGATGCGTGGCCGGTCGCGCTTGGGGTACTGGTCCTGGCCGTACTGCCGGGCCAGGCGGTCGATGTCCGAGAGGTCGTCGTCGTCGCGCCACTCGACCACGCGACCCTGGAGGCTGACGTGGTCGTACCAGTTGTTCTCGCCGAGGACCGTCAGGGAGACCCGCGGGTCCTCGCGGAGATAGTCGATCCGCTTCCGGCCGCCGTCCATGTTGACCAGGATCCGGTCGCCGTCGAGGAGGTACCACGTCGCCACCGACACGGGCTGGCCGTCGGGTCGGACGGTGCTGATCACCGCCGGGTTGGCGGCCCCGAGGAAGGTCCGGATCTCGTCATTGAGTGTGTGCGTCATGAGCCCCATCCTGCCGATCGGGCTCGCGGTCCGCCACGGCGTCCAGGCTCTCCGTGATGATGGTGTGGACGATCCGGGTGAGCCTTTCCTCGCCCAGCTCGGGGGCGCGTCGGGCCATCACGGCCGCGATCTGGGCCTCCCGAGCCGGGTCGCGGGTGGCGTCGCGCTTGTGGTGCTGCACGGCCCGGGTGAGGGCGACCCTGCGGGCGAGGAGGTCGCCGAGCTGCTGGTCGACCTCGTCGATCAGACCGCGGAAGAAGGACACGGGATCGCGGCCAGGCCACGCCATCCGCACATCGGGGGCTCGCTCCTCGTTGGCGGAGCCGTCCGTGCGCTCGAGCTCGACGACGCCGTGCCGGGCGTAGAACCGACGGGCCCCGGTGTTGCTCTCGAAGACCCACAGCGAGAAGCCGTCGGGGCGCACCGACTTGACCAGGTCGAGCAGGAGGCTTCCGACGCCGGACCCGGTGACGTCGGCACGGATGAAGAGGTGGTCCAGCCAGACCGGGTCGATCAGGGCGTAGCCGAGCAGCTCACCCTCTCGCTCGGCGAGCCATGCCTCGTGGGAGGGTTTGGCCAGCTGGCCCGCGAAGTACGCCCGATCCTCCTCGTTGGTGTGCAGCGCGGGCGGCATCATCGGCACCGCGGCCACCCGCGCCGCGGAGTAGAGGTCCGCGATCGCTTCCGCATCCGCGGGCTCGGCCCGACGCAGCGTCAGATCGGAGTCGTCCATCAGTCGGCCGCGCGGATCACGTCGAGGGCGTGGGCGAGGTCGTCGGGGTACGACGCTTCGAACTCGACGTACTTGCCGCTGTCGGGGTGCTCGAACCCCAGCTTCACGGCGTGCAGCCACTGCCGCTGCAGACCCACGCGCCGGGCCAAAGCCGGATCGGCGCCGTAGGTGAAGTCCCCGAGGCAGGGGTGCTTGAGCGCCGCCATGTGGACCCTGATCTGGTGGGTCCGCCCGGTCTCGAGCGTGATCTCGAGCAGGCTCGCGAAGCGGTGCGCCTCGAGCGTCCGGTAGTGCGTCACACTGTGGCGCCCGTCGGCCATGACGGCGAACTTGTAGTCCGCCTTCGGGTGCCGGCCGATCGGAGCGTCGATGGTCCCCTCGAGCGGGTCGGGGTGCCCTTGCACCAGCGCGTGGTAGGTCTTGTCGACCGCGCGGCGGCGGAACGCGTTCTTCAGCAGGGAGTAGCCGTGCTCGGACTTGCAGATGACCATCACCCCCGACGTACCGACGTCGAGCCGCTGGACGATCCCCTGCCGCTCCGAGGCCCCACTGGTGGCGATCCGGAAGCCGGCCCCGGCCAGGTGACCGACCACAGTCGGTCCCGACCACCCCGGTGAGGGATGTACGGCGACCCCGACCGGCTTGTCGATGACGACGATGGAGTCGTCGTCGTGGATGATCTTGATCCCCTCCACGAGCTCGGGGACCACCTCGAGCTGGTTGGCCCGGGTCGGGATGGTCACGTCGAGGACCTCGCCGGGCGAGACGCGATCGCTCTTGCTGGTGGAGGCGCCCTCCACCAGGACGTGGCCGTCGGCGATCAGCTCGGCCGCCCGGGTCCGGGACACACCGAACATGCGGGAGAGCGCCGAGTCGAGTCGCTCCCCCGCCATGCCATCGGGGACGGTCACGATCCGGTGGTCGGCGTTCACGCCTCCTGCTCCCGGGCCGCGGCACGGGTCCCGTCGATTCCGATGCCACGGATCGCCTGCAGGAGGATCAGTCCGGCCGCCACGTTGATGCAGATGTCGGCGACGTTGAACACCGGCCAGTGCGGCACCATCAGGAAGTCCACCACGTGGCCACGGAACGGGCCGGGCGCGCGCAGCACCCGGTCGGTGAGGTTGCCGCAGATCCCGGCCAGCAGCAGACCGAAGGACCAGGCCCAGGCGCGGGTCCCGACGCGGCGCGCGAGGTAGAGGACCACCGCCAGCGCTGCCACGGCGACGGCGCTCAGCAGCAGCGTGAACTCGGTCCCGGTGCTGAACGCCGCACCGGGGTTTCGGGTCAGGTGCAGCACCAGCCAGCTGTCCAGCAGCTCGACGTCCTCACCGTCCGAGAGCCTCGCGACCGCCAGAGTCTTGCTGACGAGGTCGATCGCGTAGGCCACGACCGCCACCACGGCGACGGTCAGCCGGAACCGTGGTGCTGGCCCGGAAGGTCGGGTCGGAGGGTGTGGCCCGGTGTCGCTCAGCGACGTTCCTCGCGCTGCTTGCATGTCAGGCACAGTGTGGCACGGGGGAAGGCCATGGC
>DASSJR010000031.1:0-6593 GCA_035691135.1 Nocardioides sp.
CGGTACGGCGCGGACCATGCGGCGGATGGAGAAGGTGACCGGGCGCAGCGACGACATGATGATCGTGCGGGGCGTGAACGTGTTTCCCACCCAGATCGAGGAACTGATCCTCCGCGTGCCACAGCTGGCGCCGCACTACCAGTGCGTGCTGTCCCGCCCGCACCGGATGGACGAGCTCACGGTCCGGGTCGAAGCGCGGGCCGCGCACGCCTCCGACGAGGATCGAGCCGCGCAGGCCCGGGAGCTCGGTGCGCTCGTGAAGCACAACATCGGCGTCACCGTCCACGTCGACGTCGTCGAACCCGAGTCGATCGAGCGCTCCCTGGGCAAGGCGAAACGACTCGTCGACCTGCGGTGATGGGTGGCGCCTAGCGCGAAGCCTGCGCCACGAGGCGGACGTGCGTGTTGGAAGCGCCGTACCCGTCATAGCCTCCGCGACGCTCCAGCAGCTCGACGTAGAAGCCGGTAGGCAGCACCTCGGTGTACGCATGGAGCAGCTCACCGTCAGTGTCGCGGTCGTAGAGGAGCTGATGCCGGCGTAGGTGCTCGACGAAGTCAGCCGCGAGGCCGAACCGCGCATCGAGATCTACGTAGTAGTTGTCGGGTACGGCCATCAGGTCGACGCCACGGGACCGCAGCCCCTCCACGGTCGAGGCGACATCGGCGCACGCGAAGGCGATCTGGTTGACGCCTGGTGTCGGTACGTGTCCCGATCCGGACTCGACCACGTTGAGGATCACCCGGAGGTCGCCCTCGGCCGGCCGCAGTGACCGGCTCCGCAGGCGACCGTGTGGCTCCATGAACTCCTGCACCGGTGCCGGCGACAGGCCGAACAGGGTCCGGAAGAACGCCACCTCCTGGTTCAGCTCGTGCGGTGCCACTTCCATACCGACATGATCGATGGCGGCGAGGTCGTCTCGATGCCGTGCTCCCGTGGGCAGGAAATCGCCTTGCCAGTCCCCGGCGCTCCCCCGAGCGTCGCTGATGAAGACATGCAGGCCGGAGGGGGTTGCGAGGCCCGGCAGCGCCGCTTCGTCGGCCCCTCGGGTGGTCCCGACCGCGGGCCAGAGCAGCGCCTTCGCGCGGTCGGCGATCGTCTCGACCGGTGGGGCAGTGACTCCGAGTGCCGTGGCGTGGGCGGCCGGGGTGTTGTCGCCCTCGTTGACCACGATGTGGGCCTCACCGTTTCGCCACCAGGTGACGGGCTTGCTGCGATGGGAGCCGACGCATGCGAAGCCCAGCCCCTCCAGCAGGTCGGGCGCCAGGGAGTCACCGAGGGGACTGGCGATCTCGAGGAAGCCGCCGTCGAGGCGAGGGGCAGGCGGAGGCGCCGCGACGGCAAGATCGGCGGGTGTGTGGAGGACGCCGGCCAGCTCGGCTTCCAGGAACAGCAACGAGCGCATGGCGTCGCGCGCGGTCACGCCAGGATCGGCCTCGCGCACCACGTCGCTGAACACCTCGAGCGACAGCGGGCCCTGGTAGCCGGCTTCCAGCGCGGCCGCCACGACTCCGGTGACGTCGAGCGACCCCTGACCCGGGAAGCACCGGAAGTGACGGCTCCAGTCCAGGATGTTCATGTCCAGGACGGGGGCGTCCGCGACCTGCAGGAAGCCGATCCGGTCGCCGGGGACATCACACAGGACAGAGCCATCGTCGCCACGCGCCAGCATGTGGAAGGTGTCGATCGCAAGGGTCACGGCGGGGTGGTCCGCGATCCTGACCGCGTCCCAGGCCTGCCCCACCCGGTTGATGTGCCGGCCCCAGGCGAGTGCCTCGAAAGCAACGGTCACCCCGTGGTCTGCCGCGAGGTCACCGAGGCGATGGAGCTGCTCGGCGGTGAGGTCAGGGTCGCCCACTGAGTCTTCGCCGACATTGGAGCACGCGAGAACGGTCGACACCCCGAGTTCCGCCATCACCTCGAGCTTGACGCGGAACCGGTGAAGGGCTGCCTCGAACCGGTCCGGCGGCAGACCCTCGATGTCGCGCACGGGCTGGAACAGGTCGACGGTCAACCCCAGATCAGCGCAGCGAGCCGCTATCTCGCAAGGAGACAACGGTGAGGCGATCAGGTCATTGTCGAAGATCTCGATGCCGTCGAAACCTGCCGCCGCGATCGCGGTCAGCTTCTCTGCCAGCACTCCGCTGATCGAGACCGTGGCGATTCCCTTCCGCATCAGGCGGTCAGCTCCTGGAAGTGCCGCTCCATCCGCTCGACGTTCGGCCTCTGCCCGGTGAACAGGTCGAAGGCACCGGCCGCCTGGTGGACCGCCATTCCGCCGCCGGGCAGGACCCGGCAGCCACGGTCGCGTGCCAAGGCGAGGAGCTCCGTTTCCAGGGGGAAGTACACGACGTCTGAAACCCACAGGTCCGGGCGCACGAGAGCGGCGGGAACGGCGATGCCGGGATGCGTGCGCATGCCGACGGGCGTGGCGTTGATGAGTCCCTGCGCTTCCTCCAGGGCGGCTGCCAGATCGTCGACCAGGCCGACTCTTTCGTCACCGAAGCGCTTCGCGAGCCTCACCACACACCTCTGGGCGCGTTCCACGTCCTGGTCGAGCACGGCCACGTGTTCAGCACCCTGCTCGAGGAGGCTGTACCCCACTGCAACCCCGGCACCTCCGGCACCCACCAGGACGGCCCGGTCGTTCACCGCCTCGGGCAGCACGTGTCGAAACGCGCGGCCGTAGCCCGACCAATCGGTGTTGAACCCGAGCATCCGTCCGTCACGAAACACGACCGTGTTCACCGCTCCGAGGTCCAGGGCGTCGTGCGACAGCTCGTCGAGCAGTGGGACGACTGCCTGCTTGAACGGGTGAGTGACGTTCAGTCCGTCGAAACCGAGCTTGCGCGCCCAGGCGAGCAGCTCGGCCAGGCTGTCGGGGCCCAGACCCAGCTCGTCGACGTCGATGCGCCGATAGCTCAGCGACAGCCCGGCGGCCCGGCCCTCGCGCACCTGCATCGCCGGCGTGAGCGATGCGCCGATACCCGCACCGACGAGCCCGAGCACGAACGACTGCTCGTCATTGAGGTGGCTGTTCACGGCTACCCCTGCGCCTCGGTGCGCGGCGAGGTGACGGAGCTCGTCATACCGACTGCGCGTCGGCGAGGCGAGCACGCGAGCCTGCTCGCGACCCGACGGCCGGGGTGGGCACGCGGTGGGTGCCACCCGGGCCGGTCAGCACCGCGATCGCCGACACGGCGCACGCGCCAGCGGTGAATGCGGCGACCAGGTACCAGTTGGCCGGGTCTCCGCCCAGCAGCGCGCTGGCGATGGTGGGCGTGAAGCCGGCCAGGGCGAAGCCGAACTGGGTGCCGATCGCCATGCCCGAGAGGCGCACCCGCGTGGGGAAGTACTCGGCATACGTCGCCGGCCACACCGCGTTCGGCATGCTGTAGATGAACCCGGCCAGCAGCACTCCGAAGACCATGACCAGCGCCTCATTGGCCTGCTCGATGGCGCCCAGGAAAGGGAACACGAGCACGGCGCTGCCCACGACCCCGGTGACGAACACCGGCTTGCGTCCCACACGGTCGGAGAGCATGGCCCACAGCGGAATCACCAGCACTGCTACGACATTCGCCACGATCGCCACCCAGAGCATCCAGGTGTCGCTGATGCCGATGTCATCGGACGTCGCGAACTCGAGGGCGAAGACGGCGAACATGGTGTTGACGGTGGCGATGAACGCGGCGAAGAAGACCCGCAGGACCCCACGCCAATGAGTCCGGAACAGCACACCCAGCGGAGCACCCGGGACTTCGGCCCGATCCTCCTCGGCGCGGAACTCAGGCGACTCGTCCAGCTTCCGGCGGATGATGAATCCGCCCACCACCATGATCGCGCTGAGCCAGAACGGGACGCGCCAGCCCCAGGACAGGAACGCGTCGTCCGGCAGTGCCGCGGCGAGAGGGAGGAAGACGGCCGGGGCCAGCACCTGACCACCCTGGGTGCCGCTCAGGGTGAAGCTGGTGAAGAAGCCGCGCCGCGCGTCGGGCGCGTGCTCGAACGACATCGAGTTGGCTCCTGCCTGCTCGCCCGACGCCGAGAGCCCCTGCAGGATCCGCAGCAGCACGAGCAGGACCGGGGCCAGCAGGCCCACCTGGCCGTACGTCGGCAGGCACCCCACCAGGAAGGTGGAGGCACCCATCAGCAGCAGGGTGCCGATGAGGACCTTCTTGCGGCCCAGCCGGTCGCCGATGTGACCCATCACGAAGGAGCCGACAGGTCGCGCGACGTACGCCACGCCGAACGTGGCAAACGCGAGGAGTGTGGCCGCGGCGTCGTTGCCGGCCGGAAAGAACACCTCGGGAAATACCAGTGCGGCGGCAGTGCCGTAGATCGCGAAGTCGTAGTACTCCAGGGCGCTACCAGTCCACGCGGCGAGCGCAGCCTTGCGGGGTGTGCGGCCCACTACCTCGGTGCCTGACATCAGGTCAGTCCTTCCGTTTCCTCTTCACTACGGTCCGACGGTCGGCCGTCCCCCCACTTGTCGAGGACGCTATGAGTGAGGTCGAGCACACGGCAAGCGTTTGCCATCGTTTGCCAGACTGGGACCCGTGCCTGGAACCAGACCCCCGCGCCGACCGACGATCGTCGATGTCGCTGCGGCCGCCGGTGTCGCACCATCGACCGTGTCGCGCGCCTTCTCGCGGCCAGGACGGGTGAACCGGCACACGCGGGAGCACGTTCTGCTCGTCGCGGAGAAGCTCGGCTACGAACCCAACCCGGCGGCGCAGGCGCTCGAGTCCGGACGCACCAAGACCATCGCCCTGCTCGTACCGGACATCACCAACCCGTACTTCTCGGGCGTCATCAAGGGGGCCGAACGTGCAGCGGCGGAAGCCGGGCTCACGCTTGTTCTCGGCGACACCCAGGAGAACCCCGCCCATGAGGAACAACTCCTGCGCCGCCTCGCACGTGCCGTGGATGGATTCGTCATCAGCGCGCCCAGGCTCCCCGACGACGGGCTGCAACGGGCTGCAGAGCTCAGTGCGATCACCCTGGTCAACCGGGCGACACCCGGGATCGCCTGCGTGGTCGCGGATTTCGACAATGGGACAGAGCAGATCGTCGATCATCTTGCGTCGTACGGCCACGAGTCATTCGTGTTCGCCGGCGGACCGGCCGAGTCGTGGTCGGGGGCTCGGAGGTGGCTCGGCCTACGCCGGGCGGCGCGGAAGCACGGCATGAGCGCGCAGCGATTCGGCCCTTACACACCCACGCTCGCCGGGGGACCCGCTGCCGCCGACGCCGTGCTTGCAGCCGGAGCAACCGCCGTGGTGTGTCACAACGACATGCTTGCGATCGGCCTCCTCGGCAGGCTCGCCGAGCGCCGCGTGGAGGTTCCACGTGACCTGAGCGTCACGGGATTCGACAACATCTTCGGCGCGGACATCTGCAATCCGCCGCTCACGACCCTGGCGGAACAGACCCAGGACAGCGGCGCCCGCGCTGTGGAGGCTCTGGTCCAGCAACTTCGGCAGCCCGTGTCCGACCCACCGACACGGGTGCTCGCCACGCAGCTGATCGTCCGCGCGTCGACTGGCGAGGCCAGCACGCGGCGCTGACTGCCGAGCTTCGGTCGTGGTGGACGACGCGGCGAGCCACTCTGGGTGGAGCTGAGGGGATTCGAACCCCTGACCTTCTCATTGCGAACGAGACGCGCTACCAACTGCGCCACAGCCCCAAGCGAGGGGCAACGTTAGCACCAGCCCGCAGGGCGGGCCGAATCGATCAGAGGGTGCTAGGAACCGACGGCTCGGCGGCTGCCGTCGTCCTTGTGACCGGCCCGCGCGGTGCGGGCGGCGTCGTCGGCCTCCCGGGCAATCTGGGCGTCCGCCTCGGTGCGGCCGGAGGTCCAGACGCCGGTGGAGTCGAGGTCGATGGTGCGCACCGAACGACGCTCGGCCGCCGGCTTTCCGACGTAGGTCGGGAGGGTGACCGGCATCGGGTCCCACAGGCTCGGGTCCGCGATCGCGGGGGTCGATCCGGTGGGGGCGTCGTCGTCCCAGCTCTCTGCGGTCGGCTCGGCGGCCACCGTAGCGACGACCTGATCCTCGGCCGGCGGCCCGACCGGGCTGGTCCGCGAGACCGGAAAGGCGTGCTCCCGGCGGACCATCAGCCGGCACGCCACCAGCCAGGCGACGAGCAGGCCGGCCGAGATGGCGACGTACCACCAGTCGATGACCGAGAACGCGGCGAGGGTGATCACGCCGACATTGACCAGCAGGACCAGCCCGAGCACCCGGCGGCGCCGGCGGGTTGCCCGCTTCGCGGTCTCCCGGAGCTGGTCGGCGGGGTCGACGCGGACCGGACCCTTGGTCGTGACGACGGGCGCGGACTTCGCCCGCCCGGGGGCGACCACCAGGCGCGCGTCGCGCCGGTTGACCGGCTCACGCCGGGCCAGGACCCGCATCGTGTGGGAGAAGCGCTCCACCGAACGGCCGCGCACGACATCGTCATGGTGTCGCAACGCCTTCGGGATCAGATATACGGCCCACGCCACGGCAAGGGCGACGAAGATCAACGCGCTGAGGTCCACGGTCCGTAAGGCTAGGTTCGATAGCCGAAGACGGGACGGATGTCCATAGGT
>DASSJR010000032.1:0-3455 GCA_035691135.1 Nocardioides sp.
GAACAGCGGGTCGGAGCACTCCCCCTCCCAGCCGCCGTCCTTCGCGACCCGCGACGGCGCCTCGTACGGCCCGATGAGGTCGACCAGCCCCGGTGCCGGATCCACCAGCACCAGCGGTGCGCCGCGGGTGTGGGCGAGCAGCCGGTCGGTGGTCGACTCGCCGAGCAGCTCGGTCGAGGTGACGACAACGGTGGTGTCGGCCACCCCGGTCGCCTCGAGCGCCTCGGCGTCGCGGGCCACGGTGAGGTCGACGCCCTGCTCCTCGAGCACCCGGGCCAGGGCCTGCGCGCCGTCCGGCCCGGGGTTGTCCGGGTCCAGAGGGGTGCCGGTCCGGGCGCCGCCGCCGAGCAGGACCACGACGGCGACCGCAACCACGAGTCCCAGACTGACGACCAGGGTGGCCCCGTGCCGGGCGAGGAATGCACGGGGAGAGCTGACACGGGTGTCGGTCCCGGAGCCCCCGCTCATCGCGCCCCCGCCAGCTCGTCGTCGAGGATCAGCACGCCCGTGGCCTGCTCCGGCGTCGCCGGGCGATCGCCGTAGAGCACCAGGTCGAACAGCAGAGCGTTGTCGCCGACAGCAGCGCCGTGCTGGGGGAACTCGGTGGCCAGCAACAGCGCCACCTCATGCGCCGTGGCGCCGGGGGAGTCGTCCAGCCGGCCCCGCTCCACTTGCCGGACCGCCAGGGCGCGGAAGCCGTCGACGAGCGCCTCCTCCGGTCGGCCATCCGCGAGCGCGGCCTCGGCCCGGGCCCGCAGCTCCGCCGCGGTGACGACCTCGTGGGCGAGTACCGGGCCGGTCGCGGAACGGGCCCGGCGGTCGCGCTGGATGCGCGAGAGGAGCCAGACGAGGACGCCGAGCAGGACCAGGAAGACCAGCATCGCGGCGGCCGTCGCCAAGGGACCCGCGTTCGCCAGCCCGCCGCCGATGTGGCGCTCGAACCAGGTGATCAGGCGTTCGACGACGTTCTGCTGGTGGTACTCCGGGTCCAGGAGCTCGCGCTGCAACCAGGACCGCGCTTGGTCCGGCGACGGGTCGAGGGGCGCGTCAGCCGGCGACGCGAGCGCGCGGAACAGGATCACGACGCGGTGATCCCCGCCTGGGTCATCAGCTCGACGTCGTAGGCCTCCTTGCGGATGCGTTGGTCGAGGTACTGGATCGAGGTCACGGCGCCGGTGAACGGTGCGACGAAGGCGGCGGTCAGCACCGTTGTGACCGCCTGGATGACGACCAGCCCGAGCAGCTCGTACTGCGGTCCCAGGGCCTCGATCGCGATCCCGCCGACCAGTCCGAGTGGAGCGCCGAGCACCTGGCTGGCGACCCCGGTGATGAGTCCGGTCAGCAGCGCGATGCCGAAGATCCGCCAGAACTGGCGGCGGCTGAGCCGGAAACCGCGCCCGATCGCGCCGAACACCCCGACGTCCTCGAGCATCAGGGCCGGGACGGGCAGGTAGCTCACCCGGATCGACAGCCACACGAACAGGCAGATGAAGGCCGGAACGGTGATCAGGCCCCAGATCACGATCGGTGCAGCGCTGTCGGCCGCGAGCACCACAAGGAGCCAGGCGCCGACATAGGCCGCAAGCAGAGCTGTGGCGCCGAAGGTCAGCAGAAAGGAGGTGCCAAGCAGGCGCCAGCGCTTGCCCTGGGTCGCCCGCCACGCCTCACCGAGGCTCAGCCGGCGGCCCACCGCGGCGGCAGCGGTGACATGGGCGACCATCCCGGTGACCAGGATCGTGCCGACATACTGCAGCACCGCGCCCAGGCCGAAAGCCCCCAACGACACGACCAGCCCCACGAGGTCGGCCGTCGCGAGGTCGCCCCCGCTCGGATCCAGTGTCAGGTCGACCGACCAGGTGAAGGCCGCGGTGACCAGGAGCGGCAGTGCCATCGCGGCCGCGGCCACGATCACCGCCGACCCGACTGTGGCCTTCGGGTTGTAGCGGATGATCCGGAACGCCGCGTCGTAGATGTCACCGAGGCCCAGCGGGCGCAGCGGCATCGCTCCCGGCTTGTGGGCGGCACCGAGCATCCCCGGCGGCGGCGCCCACGACTGTGGCGCCTGAGCGCCCGGGGGCGGGACTACGTGACCGAGTGGCGGCGCGGCGGCGTCCGGACCCGGTGGTGGAGCCCCGTGGCCCGGTGGCGGGTACGACTGGTTGCCTGACATCCACACCCCCTCCTGTCGCTCGGTCGGCGACGCCGCACATCCTGTCAGGAATGAGCCCGGCGGGTGAGGAGCCGTCGCAGGTCAACCCGGTCCGCCCTCGAGCAGCGAGATCTCCTCGTCCACGTGGGGGTCCTGCTCGCCGTCGGCGGTGAGCTCTGCCTTGAGCTCCCGCTGCAGCGCCAGTGCCTCGTCGGTGCGACCGAGGTGGCGCAGCGACCACGCCACCATCCACCGCGCCACCCGGGTGCGGCCGATGTCTCCGATCCGTTCGCGCGCCTCGAGTGCCTCCTCGAAGCAGATCAGCGCCCCGACGTGGTCGCCTGCGTCGGCCCGGGCCATGCCCATGTTGTTGAGCAGGGAGGCGTCCCAGTCCCGCGCCCGCGGGTCGGTCGCGGCGCGGGCCACGTCCAGGGCATGGCGGCCGGCCTCGAATGACTCCTCCGCCG
Source organism: Nocardioides sp. (assembly GCA_035691135.1). Taxonomy (GTDB): domain Bacteria; phylum Actinomycetota; class Actinomycetes; order Propionibacteriales; family Nocardioidaceae; genus Nocardioides. The sequence continues at coordinate 2,617 of DASSJR010000032.1, forward strand.
GCACCACCAGCGCCACCATGTGCAGGGCGTCGACCTGCAGCTCCTGGAACCCCGCCTCCGCGGCCAGCCTCGCGGCCTCCTCGAAGGCCGGGCGTGCCGCGTCCGGGTGGCCGGCCGAGCGGCGCAGCCGACCTCGCTCGAGAGCGACCCGCGCGGGCACCTCCCCGCCGGGTCCGCCGGCCGCCACCGCGTCGAGAAGGGCGTGCCCCTCGTCGTAGTGCTCCTGGAGTCCGAGCGCGCGGGCGACCTGCGTCTGCCAGGCTGCCCGGCCATCCCCTGCCGCGCCCCTGGCCGCCTCGCGGAGCCGCTGCTCGGAACCGGCGGGGTCGTCGAAGTCCCAGAGGGGGCGCGGGTCGATCACGCACCCAATCCTGCCGCCCGCCGGCCGGTGCCGATCGGATTTGGTGCATCGGTCCGGTGTCTGCCAAGATAGTCCGGTTGCTCCGGCGGGTTGCCGGGGTGCGGCACATCTTGACTATTGAATCGGGTTCTCACGAACGATCAGTGGTTGGCGTGCGGTCGCACCGATCCAGGAGACCCGATCAGCTCGACGAACCCGTCGGGCGCCACCAACAACTAGCAGGATCTTCGAGGTTCTGGTGCGTCGGCATGGTCCGACACACCCGACCGCGGGGGTCGGAGCTGAAGCGTGGTGGAGCACGGGCGGGACCACCTCACCCGGGGAGGTCTCGGGATGACACGGCACGCGGCACCTCAGGGTGCAGACAGACGTAAGGACGAGAGAGACCTATGGCGGGACAGAAGATCCGCATCAGGCTCAAGGCCTATGACCACGAGGTGATCGACACCTCGGCGCGCAAGATCGTGGACACGGTCAC
>DASSJR010000033.1:0-6938 GCA_035691135.1 Nocardioides sp.
GAGGCCCGGCAGCCCCTTGACCACCAGTCCCTCATCGATGAAGGCGGCGGGCACCTGCGGGCCGGCACCCGGGCGGGGTACGGCGGCGGCCAGCTCGTGGTCCTTGATCATGGTCCGCACCTTGGCGGGGGTGACGCCGAGTAGGGCCCCCGCCTCGGACCAGTCGAGCCACTCGGTCACCAATGCGTCGAGGTCGGCATCGGCGAGGGACGGGGACGCTTCGCTCACGCCACCAGCCTAGGCACCCGGCCTCCGCGGATGCCACCTGGGCAACACGCCCGGTCCGGTCAGGTTCGCCGATCTTCGAGGCGGTCTCGTTAGCGTCGAACGCTCGCCGCGCGGCGCTTCCCCCTCGGGACCCAGAGGTCCGTCCCGGGCGTCGCCGGCCGACGAGGAGTTCGTCATGCGCCCAATCAGGATGATCTTCACGACCACCCTCCTGACCCCGGTCGTCATCGCTGCCGTCATGGCATGCGGGGCCTTGACGTCCCCCGCGTCCGCCGAGGACGAACGGCTGCCCGGAGGACGCCACATCAAGCACTACACGGTGAAGTCGGGAGACACCGCCACCGGGCTGGCCGTCCGGTTCCACGCCTGGACCGACGAGCTGATCGCCCACAACCACCTCGGCCCGACGGCCGGGCTCACGGTCGGGGAGCGGATCGAGATCCCGGTGGTCACGGCCGCCGTTCCGCACCAGAAGTCGAGGCCGACCCAGCACCGTTCCCGCGGCCGCGCTGCGACGAACCCCCCGCGACACCGGGTGGCCGACCCGCCGCGGCAACGCGTGCGCCGGGCGATCGTCCGCGTCTCCCGACAGCAGGGGGTGGACCCCCAGCTCTCGCTCGCGGTGTCGTGGCAGGAGGCGGGCTGGCAGATGCACCACGTCTCCAGCGACGGCGCCGTCGGGGCGATGCAGGTGCTCCCGTCCACGACGAAGTGGATGGAGCTCTACGTCGGACGCGACCTGAAGGGACACCGGCTCCGCGACAACGTCGCGGCGGGGGTGACCCTGCTCGACGTGCTGGCCTCCGAGACCGTCTCCCGCGCCCGCCAGGTCGGTGCCTACTACCAGGGACTCGGCGCCCTGCGCCGGCACGGCCTCTACGACGACACCCGCGCCTACGTCGACAACGTGCTGGCGATCAAGCACCGGCTGGAGGCCGGTCGACCACCCGCCTGAGCGAGCGGCGGGCACCGCCCGGCGGTTGCTCGCGCCACGCCGGGACCCGGGGGCAGGCCGGTTGCACGCCGTCCCATCCGTACGATTGGGCCGTCGGTTACTTCCCCAACCGGCGCGCAGGAGGGTCGTCGTGAGCGTAGATCGGCACGCCCGCACGGGCGTCGACGCCGTCGCGAGCGACCCCATGAACGGCCGGCTCCTCGACGGTCGCTATCGGATCCGGTCGCGCATCGCCCGCGGTGGCATGGCCAGCGTCTACGAAGCCACCGACATCCGTCTCGACCGGACGGTGGCCGTCAAGGTGATGCACCCCGGGCTCGGCGACGACGACGAGTTCGCGGCGAGATTCGTGCGGGAGGCGAGGGCCGCCGCCCGGCTCTCCCACCCCAACGTGGTCTCCGTCTACGACCAGGGCGACGAGGACGGCACCGTCTACCTCGCGATGGAGTGCGTGCACGGCCACACCCTGCGCGACCTGATCCGCAAGGAGAGCCCGATGTCACCGGCCAGGGCGATCGCCCTGGTCGAGCCGGTCCTGTCCGCCCTCGCCTCGGCGCACCGCGCGGGACTCATCCACCGCGACATCAAGCCAGAGAACGTGCTCATCGCCACGGACCCCGACTCAGGCGCGAGCCGGGTCAAGGTCGCCGACTTCGGCCTGGCCAAGGCGGTCTCCGCCGACACCCAGCACACCGCCACCGGCGGGGTGCTGATCGGCACCGTCTCCTATCTCGCACCCGAGCTGGTCGTCGACGGCCGCGCCGACGCCCGCGCCGACGTCTACGCGGTCGGGGTGGTGCTCTACGAGCTGCTCACCGGCGCCAAGCCGCACGAGGGTGAGTCCCCCATCCAGGTCGCCTACAAGCACGTCCACGAGGACGTCCCGGCCCCCTCGTCGGTGGTCAGCGGAATTCCCGGCTACGTCGACGCGCTGGTCGCCCGGGCCACCGCCCGCGACCGGGGACAGCGACCCGCCGACGCCGCCGTACTCCTCCACCAGGTGCACCGCGTCGGCAACGCGCTCGCCGCCGGGGTGCGGCAGGACCTCGAGCTCGAGACCGACCTCGCGCCACGGCCGGTGATCTCGCCCGACACGGCGCCGGAACCGTTCGAGGCCGACGAGTTCGCCCAGCTGCTCTCGCCCGCAGAGGCGGTGGAGGAGCAGGTGCACACCACCGCTCTGGAGCGACCCGCCCCCGAGCCGTCGTACCCTCGCGAGCCGACCGTCGTACCCGCGCGGCGGCCGCGTCGCTCGAAGCGCGGACCGGTCCTGTTCGCGCTCGCGCTCCTCCTGGTCGCGTCGGGTGGGGTGGCCGCCTGGTGGTTCGGCTATGCCCGTTACACACCGACGCCGGGCGTGATCGGGCTCGAACGCGCCGCCGCGGTCGACGAGCTCGAGGCGTCGGGGCTGACCGCCGACTTCGGCGACAAGGCCTACTCCGAGACGGTGCCGGCCGGCCAGGTGCTCGCGACCGACCCGTCAGCCGGCGAGAACGTCCTCGACGGTGGCACGGTCGCCGTGACGCTGTCGCTCGGCAAGGAGCGGTACGACGTCCCGAAGCTGCGCGGCCTGTCCGAGGACCGGGCCCAGGACCGGCTCCGCGCCACCAACCTCACCTTCGGTGAGTCGATCGCGAAGTTCTCCGAGACCGTTCCCGAAGGAACCGTCCTGCGCAGCGACCCGAAGGTCGGCACCACGCTGCGCCCCGACGCCGTGGTCGATCTCGTCGTCAGCAAGGGCCCCAAGCCCATCAAGATCCGTGACTTCACCGGCAAGGACGCGGATCGCGCCGCGGCGTGGTTCGAGCAGCGGAAGCTCGAGGTCGACACCAGCTCGGAGCACTCCGACACGGTGGCCGAGGGCGACGTGATCTCCCAGTCCCCGGCCGACGGTACCGCCTTCGCCGGCGACAGCGTCGAGCTCGTCGTCTCCCAGGGACCCGAGCTGGTCGAGGTGCCGAGCGGCCTGGTCGCCTCGGGCGTCGACGCGGCCCGGCAGCGGCTGGAGGAGGCGGGCTTCAAGGTCGAGGTCGACAACGACAACGGCTACATCGGTCTCGGCTACGTGTTCCGGGTCGACCCGCCCTCCGGCACGATGGTGCCCGCCGGTAGCACGATCACGCTGTATCTGATCTGACCTCTCACCCGATGGCTCAGCGCCAGCCGAGCTCCGGCGCGACGTGCTGCAGGACCGAGCCGATGACGTGCGCGTTGTACTCGACGCCGAGCTGGTTCGGGACGGTGAGCAGCAGCGTGTCCGCGGCGGCAATCGCCTCGTCCTCGGCCAGCTCCTTGACGAGCCGATCGGGCTCACCGGCGTACGTCTTGCCGAACCGGGCGGTGCCGCCGTCGAGGTACCCCACGTGGTCGTGGCTGTCGGTCTCCTGACCGAAGTAGGCCCGGTCGGCGTCACTGACCAGCGGAAAGACGCTTCTGCTGACCGAGACGCGTGGCTCACGATCGTGACCTGCTGCCTTCCAGGCGTCCCGGAACCGTTGGATCTGCTCGGCCTGGAGCTGGTGGAACGGCACGCCGGTGTCCTCGGTGAGCAGTGTCGAGCTCATCAGGTTCATGCCCTGCTCGGCCGCCCACTCCGCTGTTGCGCGCGAGCCCGCTCCCCACCAGATCCGGTCCCGCAACCCGGGCGAGTGGGGCTCGATCCGCAGCAGACCGGGCGGGTTGGGGAACATGGGCCGCGGGTTGGGTTCGGCGAAGCCCTGACCGGTGATCACCTGGAGGAAGGCGGCCGTGTGCTCACGGGCCATCGTGGCGTGGTCGGCACCGTCCCGGGGTTCGTGGCCGAAGTAGCGGAAGCCGTCGACCACCTGCTCCGGCGAGCCCCGGCTGATGCCGAGCTGGAGCCGGCCTCCCGCGATCAGGTCGGCGGAGCCGGCGTCCTCGGCCATGTACAGCGGGTTCTCGTAGCGCATGTCGATCACGCCGGTACCGATCTCGATCCGGCTGGTCCGTGCCCCGACCGCCGCCAGCAACGGGAACGGGCTCGCCAGCTGGCGGGCGAAGTGGTGCACCCGGAAGAACGCGCCGTCGGCACCGAGCTCCTCGACCGCGACCGCCAGGTCGATGGACTGCAGCAGCGCGTCCGAGGCCGAGCGTGTCTGTGAGTGCGGGGACGGCGTCCAGTGGCCGAAGGACAAGAACCCGATGTGCTTCATGACCCCATCGTCGCGGATCGGCCGCAATCGGACGCCGAACGTCCGGAACCCTCCCTATCGTGGCGGCATGAGCGACTACCCGGTCACGCCACTGACGCCAGAGACGTGGGAGGCGTTCGCACGGATGGCGGAGCGCCACAACGGCGTGTTCGGCGGCTGCTGGTGCACGTGGTTCCAGACCATGCCCGCCGAGAAGGAGCGCACCTACGACGGGAACCGCTCGCTCAAGCAGCGGTTGGTCGACGAGGGCCGGGCTCACGCCGCGCTGGTGCTCGACGGCGACGAGGCCGTGGCCTGGTGCGAGTACGGCTCCCCGGAGGAGCTGCCGAACATCTACCACCGCAAGCAGTACGACGCCGAGCTCGACGTGCTGCCGGACTTTCGGATCACCTGCATCTTCGTCGACAAGAAGCACCGGAGGTCAGGGCTGACCGAGGTCGCCCTCCGCGGCGCCCTCGAGCTGATCGCACAGGCCGGCGGGGGCGTGGTCGAGGGCTATCCGCACGACACGGGCGGCAAGAAGCAGTCGGTCCTCTACAACGGCACCCGCAGCCTGTTCGAGCGGGTCGGGTTCAGCTACGTCCGACCCAAGGGCATCAAGAACTGCGTGATGCGGACGGAAGTCCACTGACCTGTCAGCGACCACACCGGTCGACACGCTCCCAGGGCCAGTCGGTGGCCAGCCAGCGAGCGACCGCGTCGGCGAGTGGTACGTCGAGGCCCGACTTGTCCGCCCGCACCCAGGACTGCACCGTGACGTCCCACTCATCCGAGCGCGTGGGGTACAGGTAGACGCAGCCGATGACGTCGTTGTCGCCCGGGTCCAGGACGGTGAAGGTGAATCCGGCGCTGCGCGTGAAGTCGTCGGCGTGGCGGCGCAGGTCGGCGAGGTTCTCCTCGAGTGTCATGCCGCCGGGTGGGGGCCAGCTGCCGTCGGGATAGCCGGGAGTGGAGCGGATGTGCTCGATGCTCGACGTCCAGGCGGCGTGGTCGGCCTGATTGTGCTGCGGCCCCAGCGGTTCGAGGTGGAACTGGTCGGTGACGAGCGAGGTGGGCGGGTCGAAGTCGACTGGCACGAACTCGTCCGAGGTCATGCCCGGGACCGTAGCGGTCTGAACAGACCCGCTGCACTCGAATTGTTCTCGGCGCGGTCGCGAGTAGGTTGGCCCCCGTGTCCTCAGTCATCCGGGTCAGGTTCTGCGTGGCCGTGGTGGTCGCGCTCGCGCTCGTCACCGCAGGCTGCGGCACCGTCCAGGGAGAACCGGAGCCCGTGGCCACCCCAGCGCCCCGAGTGGCGCCGCAGGCGCTCACGAAGCTCCTGGTGTTCGTCGTGGAGAACCACTCCTTGCGACAGATGCGCCGCGGGATGCCCTTCACCGCCCGGATCGCCCGTCAGTACGGCTACGCCGTCGACTACCGCGCGATCCGCCACCCGTCGTTGCCGAACTACCTCGCGATGGCGAGCGGCGGCACCCACGGCGTCACCGACGACCTGTCACCGGCGAGCCATCGGTTGCGCGGACGGACCGTGTTCGGCCAGGCACTGTCGAGGGGCAAGACGGCCAAGGTCTACGCGGAGGGCATGCCGTCGCGCTGCTCACTGACCAACGGCGGCGATCGATACGCCGTACGACACAACCCGTGGACGTACTTCGTGCAGGAACGGCGGGCATGCCGGCGCCATGACGTGCCGATGCGCGCCTTCGGGGGCGACGTCGACGGCGGTCGGCTCCCCAACGCCGGCATGGTGGTGCCGAACCTCTGCCACGATGCCCACGACTGCTCGCTCGCGGGAGCAGACACGTGGCTGCACAGACAGCTGCGCCGGGTCCGGCAGGGACCCGACTGGCTGTCCGGTCACCTGGCGGTGGTGATCACCGCCGACGAGGACGACGGTTCGCAGGGCAACAAGGTGCTCACCGTCGTGATGCACCCGAGCCAGCAGTCCCGCGTCGTACGGCGTCGACTGACGCACTACTCGCTGACCCGGCTCTACGAGGACGTGCTGGGCGCCAGGCATCTCGGCCGGGCCTCGGGAGCGCCGTCGATGAGTCGCGCATTCCGCCTGCCGCTCAGGTGATCGGCACGGTGCCCGGTCGCTCGTGCACGTATCCGCGCAGCGCCACGAGCACCATCGCCCCGGCGAGGACGTAGCCCACGCCCTGGAGCGCCAGGATCGGCACGATCCCGACGGTCTCGCCGAGGAAGCCCGCGGTGGTCGTGCCGACCAGCACGGCGACCGCGCGACCGAGTCCGAGCAGGCTGAACACCCGTCCCCGCTCGGCGTCCGCCGTGTGCCGCTGGAACAAGGTCATGTACCCGGCCATGGTGACCGCCCCCGGGATGCCGACCAGAAGCATGCCGACCACCGCGGGCCACACGCCGCCATAGGCCAGCGGGTAAAGGAAGATGGCGAGGTCCACGCAGCCGAAGAGGACGGCACCCACCCCGAAGAGGATGGTCGGGGACCACCGGTGGCCGATGCCGGCCGCAACCACCCCACCCACGATCCCGCCGACGGCCTGGACGCCGGTGACGACGCCGTAGACCTGACCGCTGCCGTGCAGCACGTCGCGGACGAA
>DASSJR010000034.1:0-6930 GCA_035691135.1 Nocardioides sp.
ATCGCCGCGATCCTGTACGACGACCACGGTGTGGGAGCGCGCATCGTGCTGAACGTGCTGGCCGCACTGACCGGCGTCCTTGCCGTGGCGGCCGGCCGGGCAATCCACGGCAAGCAGCTCCTCAGCCCCTGGCTCCTGCTCGGCCTCCTGCCCGGCATGGTCGGCGCCGTCCTCACCTTCGGGTAGGACCGGAGAGTTGCTCGAGCCGCCCCTGGGCTGACCACAGGTCCGTCCTGTGGAGACAAGGACTCAGCCCAGGAACCTGGCTCGCGCCGGGAGTTCGGCGAGTGTGGCGATGTGGGGCACGACGCGCGATTCGCCGATGCATTCTTCGATGGTCGAGTGGACGGGGAAGATCTGCTCGAGGCCGGTCACCCGCAAGACCTTGCGGACCATCGGGCCCGCTCCGACGAGCTGAAGCTCCCCGTTGACTGCCTTCGCCTTGCGCCACCCGAGGACCAGAGCGTTGAGGCCGGTTGAGTCCATGAACGTCACCTCGGTGAGGTCGACGATGACTTTGCACTCAGGCACGCGGACCACCTCGGCCAGCGCTGCCCGCAGCTCGGGTGCCGTCGCCAGGTCTATCTCGCCGTCCGCCCAGACGACGATGTGTCCCGCGAGCGCGTAGCGTCCGGCCACCCGTCCGTTCGAGCTTCGGGCGGTGGTGGGCGAGGTCATCGCTCCTCCTCGTGAGATGCCGAGCGCGTCCACGCCGGTTGGGGGTTCGCCGGCGTGGTCGCGGCTCGGGGGGCCGGAGCGCGTACCCTCGCTGCCGCCAATGACGGTGCGGGGGTGGCTCACGGAGAGGGTTGATCGACGAGCGATCACAGAATCCAGGTCCCATCGGGGTCTTGCGTCGAGAATCGGGACGAGCCCGAGCCTTGAGCGGATCGCTCGGCTGTGCACTTTCACAGCCCGGCTGCACTGGGCGGCTGTCGTTTCAACCACTTCCGACACTACGCCGCCGCGGCGGCGCAAGCCAGCAACCTGCGAGATCGTTATGTGTCAGCACCGTCAGCGGGGTCGCGTTGCCCGCCCTGGCTCATCTCGTCGACCAGCTCCTGGGCGATCTCGCGGACCTTGCGATGCCGGGTCTGGGACAGCCGCCGGAGGTGATCGAACGCCTCCAGCGGGGTGCACTTCTCCTGGCTCATGATGATCCCCTTGGCCATGTCGATCACCGCACGCGAGGTCAGGGCCTCCCCCAGCTTGTTCGCGGTGGTTTGAGCACGCGTGAACGCCTCCGCATTGGCGAGCACGATTGCGGCCTGCTCGGCGAACAGCTCGGCGGTTCTCACCGCTGTGTCATCGAAGACGCCGGACTGCAAGGCATAGATGTTCAAGGCGCCCATCTGCGTCCCGTGGACGCTCAGCGGCGCAGCGACCAGTCCCCGCAGTCCATTGTCCAGCGCAGCCGGAGTGAAGCGCGGCCACCGGTCCTCACGTTCCAGATCCTCCACCAACACCATCCGCTGGGTGGCGTAGGCCTGCAGGCAAGGCCCTTCACCCAGCGCGTACTGGATCTCGTCGATGCGCCGGACGAAGTCTCCTGCGGCGGTCACCGTGGTGGGCTTGCGCGCCACCACCCAGGTCACCCCAGCCCCGTCCGCGCCGTAGACCGCGCGTACGCACAACTCGGCCACGCGTTGCAGTGACTCCTGGAGCGACTGCTCCGAGAGCACGAACTGGCCAAGGGCGGTCAGGCTCTCCGAGAGCTCCGACCCATCGACATCGCTGGGATCTTGTTCAGCCATGTCAGATTCCTGCCGCCGCGCTGCTGGTGCATCAATTCTTTGCGCTCCTCAGGGCCAGCGCAAGTGGGCGGTGTCAGTCGGTGGGGCTGGCGCGCCCCACCACATAGTCTTTGTCCATTAACATACTGTTCTATCATGTCGAACCTGCCTACCTTTCTCATCATCGGCGCTCCCAAGGCCGGCACCACAGCACTCCATGCCGCGCTCAGTCAGCATCCCGAGGTCTTCATGTCGCGGCCGAAGGAACCCAAGTACTGGCTGTGCGACGACGCCCCGCCCCCTGCCTGGCGCGGGCCGGGAGATGCGCATTCCCAGCAGGAGTGGGTCTGGCGGCGACAGGACTACGAGGATCTCTTCGATGATCCCGAGCGTCGCCCCGTTCGCGGGGAGAGCACCCCGTTCTACCTCTGGAGCCGGGGAGCGCACCGGCGGATCGCCGAGGGGCTGCCTGACGTGCGCCTCATTGCCGTGGTCCGCGACCCCATCGACCGGGCCTACAGCAACTGGATGCACCTGTGGTCCGACGGGCTCGAGCCCGAGTCGGACTTCGAGGTTGCCTACCAGCGACAGGACGAGCGGATCCGGTCGGGTTGGGCGCCATTCTGGCGCTACCGCGATCTGGGCCGGTACGGCGAGCAGCTGGCGCACCTGTACCGCTACGTCGACCCTTCGCGGGTCCTCGTCATGCGTTACCGGACCCTGGTCGACGAGCCTCGGTCGGCGGTCGATCGGGCCTGCCGATTCCTGGGAATCTCGATGGGGCACGTGTCGTCGATCCCGCAGGACAACTCCCGTCACTACGTGCAACCCGGCTGGCGGCCCCGCATGATCGGACCGGTGATCCGGGCGGGCGCCCAGGCCGGACAGTTCGCCTCACCCCAGGTCTGGCGCCGAGCCAGCGCGCCGCTCATCAGCCAGCTGTCGGGCCCCGGGGCCAACCACCGACCCCCGCTCGCACATCAGGCCAGGCAACGCTTGCTCGCGGACTTCAGCGACGACGTGGCTCTGCTGACCGCGCTCACCGGTGAGGACTTCAACGACTGGCTGTCGCCGGAGGACCGGGGATCCTTCGCTCAGCGCAGGCAGGTCACCAGGTCGTGAGCACCGTCGGGGCGCGCCGACTCCAGGTAGAAGCGGGTGCGCCCGTCCGGCAACGGCACCGCGCAGCCGTAGCGGAAGGCCCCGTCGGAGTGGGGTGAGGCGATCGGCGCGACGGCCGGGTCTGCGACCAACCGTGTTCCGTCCCAGCGGGCAAGGCCGGTGGTCTCGTGCCAGTTGGCGAGGGCGTCGGCGCGGCCGTCGTAGAGGACCACGAGCGGCGCCGTGGCGAGGACGGCCGTCACCCGGGCCCCGCGCGCGTCCCAGGTTCCCGGCGAGCCCGTGAGCACCTCGCCGCGGTCGTGCCACTCCAGCCCGTCCGAGCTCACCAGGTGGCGGGTGCTCATCCGGTCCTCGTGGCCGGGGTCGTCCAGCGGGTGGCAGCACACCCACATCTGCCACTCGCGGCCACGGACCAGGATCACCGGATCCTTCACCGCCAGCTTCGGGTCGCCGGGGAGGACGATCCGCCGTTCCCCGTCGGGCAGGTCTGCCGGGCTGGCCGCGGTCAGGCTGTCCACCCACCAGTGCTTCGAGCCCGGGGTCGCACACGAGAGGTAGAGGCGCCACCCGCCCTCGGGCAGCGGGACGAGCACGGGTCGTTCGAAGGACTCCGTACCGAAGGCTTCGCGTTCCACCTCCGCGACAGCAGAGAAGCGCACGCCGTCGTCGGAGCGGGCGACGACCACACTGACGCCCCGGCCGACCCCGAGCGGGCGGCGGACGCGGTAGGCCAGCCAGAAGACGCCGTCGACGAGGACAGCCGAGGCCGCACCGGCCCAGTTGCCGGGGCCTGCGTCCGGCGCCGGCACCACGACCTCGAGCCCGTCGGGGGACGGCAGCGTGTTCGTCGCAAGAATCGTCATGACGCCAGCATAGTCGACTCGTTCACTCTACTTTGGGACCTCGGCGCGTTGCAGGATGACAGGACTCGCCACGAGCCAGAAGGATGCGGGACATGACCAACCCGAGCGGCCAGCACTTCGTCATCCGCCATGACACGAGCGAGGCACACATCACCGAGGTGGGCGCCACGCTTCGCGCCCTCACGGTGGGCGGCATCGACGTGCTGGACGGCTTCCCGGCCCACGAGCGGGCGACCGACGGCCGGGGCCAGGTGCTCGCGCCGTGGCCCAACCGGATTGCCGCAGGGCGCTACCAGTACGGCGGTCGCGACATCCAGTGTCCGCTCACCGAGCCGGCGCGGAGCAATGCGATCCACGGCCTGGTCCGATGGCTCGACTGGGAGCTCACGGACCTGCAGCCGGACTCGATCACACTCTCGTGTGCCGTCCGTCCGCAGCCCGGCTACGAGTGGGAGCTCCAGCTGCAGGTCACCTACCAGCTGGGCAACGGCGGGTTGACGGTGGGGCTGAACGCGGTCAACACCGGAGACGAGCGGGCACCCTTCGGCGCGGGCTTCCACCCGTACCTCAAGCTCGCGGGCCGTCAGGTCGACGACCTCGTCCTGAGGCTCCCCGCCACGCAGTACCTCGCCGACAACGACACCGCCACGGCGCTGAGGCAGGTCGCAGACACCTCCTTCGACTTCCGCGCGGCGCGCCGGGTCGGCACGCAGGAGCTGGACACCGCCTACACCGGGCTGGTCACGGACGAAGGCGGGCGGGCCACGGTGGCGCTCAGCGACCCGGAGGGCGATCACGAGGTGCAGCTGTGGGTGAGCGCGGCGTATCCCCACCTGATGGTCTACACGGGAGATCACGTCCACCAGCCCGAGCGGAGGCGAGCGTCGGTGGCCGTCGAGCCGATGACCTGCCCGCCACAGGCGTTCCGTTCCGGCATCGACCTGATCGAGCTCGAGCCGGAAGAGTCGTGGACCGGGGACTGGGGCCTGTCAGCCACGCGGCTCAGCACGGCCTGATCCCGACGGTGTGGCGGGCCACGATACGGGGACTGCGGTGCCGGGACAGTGGGTCACAGCGCCATCTCCTCCAGGAAGTCCTTCAGCACGATGCGGCTGGCCGCCTGGATGAGGGCCAGGTGTGAGAACGCCTGCGGGAAGTTGCCCAGGTGCCGCGCCCGGTCGACCTCGAACTCCTCGGCATAGAGCCCGAGCGGCGACCTGATCCGCAGCAGGCGCTCCATGAGGCCGGTGGCGCGGTCCATCTCACCCACGGCGGAAAGCGCGGAGACCAGCCAGAACGAGCAGATCAGGAACGTGCCCTCCTTGCCCGAGAGACCATCGTCGGTCTCATCCGTCCGGTAGCGCAGCACGAACCCGTTCTCCGTGAGCTCGCTGTCGACCGCCTCCACTGTGTTGCGGATGCGCTCGTCGGTGCCCGGCAGGAAGCCGAAGATGGGTGCCAGCAGCAGGGAGGCGTCCAACGCGTCGGTGTCGTAGTGCTGACGCAGCACCCCCCGGTCACTGACTCCGCGGGTGAGGATGTCCTCCTTGATCGCCTCGGCCGTCGACCGCCACTCGTCGCCGAGCTTCTCGTCGTTCTCGATCTCGGCGAGCCGGGCCGCCCGGTCCATCGCCACCCAGCACATGAGCTTGGAGGACACGTAGTGCTGGGGCTTGCCCCGGGCCTCCCAGATCCCCTGGTCCGGCTCACGCCACACGTCCGTCGCGCACCGGGCCTGCGACTGCACCAGCGGCCACAGCCGCCGCGGAAGGCGCTTGCTCTTGATCGTGTGCAGCAGGATCGAGTCGAGGACGGCGCCGTACACGTCGTTCTGGCGCTGGTCGAAGGCACCGTTGCCGATGCGCACCGGACGAGCACCCTCGTATCCGCTGAGCTCCTCGCGGACCGACTCGGTCAGATCGCGGCGACCGTCGATGCCGTACATGATCTGCAGGCTCCCGTCCGGGTTCGGCTCGAGGTCGGCGACGAACTGGATGAAGTCGCTCGCCTCCCAGTCCAGGTCCAGGTAGTGCAGCGCCTGCAAGGTGTACGTCGTGTCGCGGATCCAGGTGTAGCGATAGTCCCAGTTGCGCTCACCGCCGGGTGTCTCCGGCAGCGAGGTGGTCAGCGCCGCGACCGTCGCTCCGGTCGGCATGAAGGTGAGCCCCTTGATCGTGAGGGCCGAGCGCTCGATCGGGTGGCGCAACGGATGGTCGGGGACCCGAGCCCGGCCCAGCCAGTTCCGCCAGAACAGAATGGTGGCCTTGATCCGGTCACCGGCGTCGCGGGCGTCGACCGGCGTGGGCAGCCCCTCACCCCATGACAGGGCACAGAACGCACGCTCACCCTTCGTCAGGACGTGGCGTGCGCGCGCCGACCCGCCCTCGATCCCGAGGAGCATGTCCGTGCCGAGCCGGAAGGTCTGCTCGGCTCCGGACGCGTCGGCGGCGCGCGCGGCCTCGCCCACGAGCGACCACACGGCAGGGGTGCGTCCGTAGTCGAAGGCCGGCTCACAGACCAGCTCGACCTCGACGGACCCTTCGAGGCACTCGACCGTGCGCACCAGCAGGTGGTCCGCGTCGTCGTCCGCCGGCGGGCGGGTGTGCGGCGTGACGGTGTCCGGCCCTCGTCGCGGTCCCATGGTCAGGGCGTCGTGCACCAGCAGCCAGCCCGAGGGCGTGTGCCAGGTCGTCGTCATCACGTTCGTGCCCGGAACGTAGGTGCGTGCCGTCGGCACCGTGATCCCGTACGGCCCGAAGCGAAACGCGCCAGCGCCCCGGTCGAGCAGGTTGCCGAAGACGCTCGGCGAGTCGAAGGCCGGGACGCACAGCCAGTCGACCGACCCGTCCGGCGCGACCAGGGCGCCGGTGTGGCAGTTCGACAGGAAGGCGTAGTCGGCGATCGGAGGGAAGGGTGATGTCGTAGCGCTCATGTCCAGTGCTCCTTCAGGGTGATGGCACGCCTCGGGGCGGACCGGGATTCGGCGGGTCACCGACGCCCTCCACCGCTTCCTCGTCCAGCAGCTGCCGCTGGTCGAGGACGTAGAGCAGCAGGAAGCCGGGCAGGACGATCACCAGCGCGAGCCCCACGGCGACGAGCAGCGCCGTCAGCGTGCCCGTGGGTGCGGCTGCGGCGGAGAAGGTGAGGCTCTCCGGCAGGATGTAGGGCCACTGGGCCACTCCCCAGCCGGCGATGATGCCGGCCACCGCGAG
>DASSJR010000035.1:0-5380 GCA_035691135.1 Nocardioides sp.
GGTGGTGTGCCATGGCGACCTCTGCCTTCCCAACATTCTTGTCGACCCGGCCACGGGGCTGGTGAAGGCAATCATCGACGTCGGTCGCCTCGGCACGGCCGACCCGTATGCCGACATCGCATTGCTGCTCGCCACCGCGCGTGACACCTGGCCTGACGAGGCGACGGCACGTCAAGCAGACCGGGAATTCGCCCAGTTGTATGGAACGCAGCTCGATCCAGAACGCCAGGACTTCTATCTCCGCCTGGATCCGTTGACCTGGTAGCGCCGGCCGAGCATCGACGGCGTAGCCGTGACCAGAAGCTCGGGGAGGACTGTTCCGGTACATGACGCGGGGCTGGGGAGACGTCATGGAAGGCCCCGATCGCTGAAACGCAGGCTTGTGCCCGAGTGAGCCCGTGGGGTTCACGTCGCCGGACGGGCCTGCTCTCGAAGAGCAGCACTGCCTCCTCACGTCCGCCGGTGGAAGGTGACGCGCCGGTCGCCGGAGCGATCGGCGCGGTAGCGGTGGTCGTGAGCGCGGTGGTGGTGGAAGCTGCACAGCAACAGGCCGTCGGCGAGGTCGGTCCGGCCGCCCTGGGTCCACGGCGCGGCGGCGTGGTGGGCCTCGCACCAGGCAGCGGGGATGTCACAGCCCTCGGCACGGCAGGTGCGATCGCGGATGGCCATGGCCCTGCGCTGGGCGGTGCTGAACAGGCGGCGGGCGCGGCCCAGGTCGAGGATCTCGGAGTCGCCGCCGAGGACGGCGGGAAGGAGGTTGGCGGTGCAGGCCAGCCGGCGGGCCTCGCCGGCGGTGATCGGGGTGTCGCCGACCAGAGCAGTGCCGAGGCCGTCGCGCAGCCGATCAAGGTCGATCGTGACCATGAGCGTGGTGGCGTCGCCGCCGTGCAACGGCAGCCGCTTCGGGTCCACCGATTCCAGGAACGCGGCGAAGGCGTGGCCCAGCTTCTGGTCGTAGGGGCGGCGGTCGTCCGGCGCTGGCGCACTCCCGCCCTCGCGTCGGGGCGAGGTGAAGGCGTGGAGGTAGGTGAGCAACCGGTCGGCCACCAGGTCGGCCACCCGGATCCGCAGGTCGGTGGTGCCGTCCCCGCGGCGGCGGGTGGTCAGGAACGTCGCCGTCGTCGCGTGCACTGACCGAAGGATGGTGGGAGTGATGACCAACCTCCTCCCGCTCCAGCGCGAGCCGCTCGTGGCCCTCGGCCACCTCAGGGGCGACCAGGTCCAGGATCCGGCGGCCCAGGATCCGCAGCTGGCGAGGTCCGAACCGTGCGGCCTCGGACACCAGCCGCTGCTCCGCGTGGGCCACCACCTCGGGGTCGAGGTCGGCGGGCAGGGCCTCGAGGGCGGCGACGACCACCTCGCCCTGCGCCCGGTTGGCCTCCCCCTCCCGCAGTGCACGACCCACGGTCTGCCAGCGAGTGTCCAGGCTCCGCGCCAGGCGCAAGTCGCGCCGCGCTTCCCCACGATCGCGCCGTCCGCGGTGGGCCAGCCAGGCAGCGACGTCGCGCGCACCTTCGTCGACCGCCACATCCTCGGCGCCGGCCATCACCCGCAGGCGCAGCTCCTCCAGTTGAGCCGAGGTCCGGTCCAGAGCCAGCAGCGCCGACTTCTTGGCCGCGGTCGGCATGAAGGTGGGGTCCAGGTCTGCGACGTCCTTGAGCACGGACTCCACAGCGGCCACGGCGGCGGCCACCGGATGGATCTGAGACTCCACATGCGCTCCCTGGCTCGAACGACTGTCCATGTCCGGGGCTTTGCCGGCTCTACCCAAGTCGTCGAACCCAGTGCACCCCTCCGGGCGAACTGCCGGAGCGCGGCGGCGAGATTACTGGGAACACGTGCTGCTGATCGTGCGCTCACCTCATTAGAACATATGTTCGAAACACGGGTCAAGCGCTGTTTCCCACGAGCCGCGATTGCGACCCGAGGCGTAGACTCTGACCCAACGCCTCGGCACCGTCCCTACCCAGCCTTGTCCCGGCTCCCATCCACTCATCGACTGCGGGACAAATACATGCCGGGCAATGCGCTCTACTGGTCCCACCAGACCACGTTCGAGGCCACTCCGGTCAGCGCGTCGGAGGCTCGCGCCTTCGTCTCCGGTCACCTCCTCGACCACCAGCTGCTGCACCTGGTCGACCCGATCCGTCTGGTGGCAAGCGAGCTAGCCACCAACGCACTGGTGCATGCGCAAACCGCATTCAGCGTGACCCTGGCCGCGCTGGGCGAGACGGTGTTGCTGACGGTGCGGGATGATTCGAGCTCGGTACCCGTCCGGCGAGCCGGTCAGGTGTTGGATCTGGCGGGCCGTGGGCTGGAGATCGTGAGCATCATCAGTCTCGAGTGGGGGACGATCCAGGCGGAGGGGGTCGGCAGCAAGGCGGTGTGGGCGTCCTTTGCCATCAAGGAGCAACCGGAGCCCAAGCCCCCTTTGGCGAACTAGCCCGGACCCCTCAAGCCCCTGGCTGGTAGGGCGTCAGCACGCAGAACTCGTTGCCCTCGGGGTCGGCGAGCACCGCCCACCCCTTGTCGGGCCCCTTGCGCAGGTCGTCGACCAGGGTGGCGCCGAGGCCGATGACCCGGTCGATCTCCTCGTCGCGGGACCGGTCGGTGGGCCGCAGGCAGATGTGCATGCGGTTCTTGACCGTCTTGGGCTCGGGGACCTTCAGGAACAGCAGGAACCGGTCGTCGGGGCCCGCCAGACCGCACTCCTCGTCGTCGGGCTTCATCTCCCAGTCGTCCTCGACCGTGAAGTCCTCGAGGACCTTCGCCCACCACATGGTCTGGGCGTAGGGGTCGGCGGCGTCGATGCAGAAGTTGGATGCGCGAGATGCCATGCCGGTCACCCTGCCACCGGCGTCCGACACGGCGCCAACGGGTTTCCTCAGGAGTTGGCCGCTTCCTTCTCCTGCTCCGCCTTGAGCATCAGCGCGATGTCGATCAGCTGGTCCTCCTGGCCGCCGATCAGCTTCCGCCGTCCGGCCTCGAGCAGGATCTTGGCGCCGGAGACGCCGTAGCGGTCGGCGGCATTGCCGGCGTGCTTCAGGAACGAGCTGTAGACGCCGGCGTACCCCATCATCAGCGTCATCCGGTCCAGCTGGCACTCCTCGGGCATGGCCGGCTTGATGACGTCCTCGGAGGCGTCGACGATCTGCAGGAAGTCGACGCCGGTGTGCCAGCCCAGCTTGTCGCAGACCCCGATGAACGCCTCCAGCGGCGTGTTGCCGGCGCCGGCGCCGAACCGGCGGACCGACCCGTCGATCTGGGTGGCGCCGGCCCGGGCCGCGATCACGGTGTTGGCGACGCCGAGGCCGAGGTTCTCGTGGCCGTGGAAACCGACGTCGGCCTGGTCCCCGATCTCGCTCACGATCGCCGAGACCCGGTCTGCGGTCTGCTCCATGATCAGCGCGCCGGCCGAGTCGACGACGTAGACGCACTGGCAGCCGGCGTCGACCATGATCCGCGCCTGCTTGGCGAGCACCTCGGGAGGCTGGGTGTGGCTCATCATCAGGAAGCCGACCGTCTCCAGTCCCAGCTCTCGGGCCAGCCCGAAGTGCTGGATCGAGGTGTCGGCCTCGGTGCAGTGGGTCGCGATCCGGCAGATCTCGCCGCCGTTGTCCTGGGCGGCGCGGATGTCGTCCTTGGTGCCGACGCCGGGGAGCATCAGGAAGGCGATCCGGGCGGTCTTCGCGGTCTCCGCCGCGATCCTGATCAGCTCCTGCTCCGGCGTCTTCGAGAAGCCGTAGTTGAACGACGACCCGCCGAGGCCGTCACCGTGGGTCACCTCGATCACCGGGATGCCGGAGGCGTCCAGCGCCTCGACGATGTCGTGCACCTCCTGGGCGGTGAACTGGTGCCGCTTGTGGTGCGAGCCGTCCCGCAGACAGGTGTCGGTCAGGCGCAGGTCGAGGTCTCCCCCGTGCTGGTCCTTCCAGGTCCGGCTGAGTGAGTTCAGGTCGCTCATGTCAGTTCCCCTCCGGGGTTTCGAGGACGCTCGCTGACGCTCGCTGCTCAACCATCGAGCGGGCGAGGTGCTCGCCCACCTGGGTCGCAGCGGCGGTCATGATGTCGAGGTTGCCGGCGTACGGCGGAAGGTAGTCGCCGGCGCCCTCGACCTCGACGAACACACTCACCTTGAGCTGGCCCTGCGTGGCCGCCGAGGGTTCGTCGATCTGCGGCTCCTGCAGCAACCGGTAGCCGGGCACGTACTCCTGCACGGCGCGGACCATGTCCTGGACCGAGCGGACGATCGCGTCCTGGTCACTGTCCGGGGACACCGCGCAGAAGATCGTGTCCCGCATGATCATCGGCGGGTCAGCGGGATTGAGGATGATGATCGCCTTGCCGCGCTCGGCGCCCCCGATCGACTCGACGCCGGCAGCAGTGGTGCGGGTGAACTCGTCGATGTTGGCGCGGGTACCCGGGCCGGCGGACAGCGAGGCGACCGACGCCACGATCTCGGCGTACGAGACCGGGGCGACCCGGGAGACGGCGGCCACCATCGGGATCGTCGCCTGCCCGCCGCAGGTGATCATGTTGACGTTGGGGGCCGTGGCGTGTTGCTGGCCGTTGACGGGCGGGATCACGGCCGGACCCACAGCGGCCGGGGTGAGGTCGACCGCGCGGATGCCGGCCTCCTCGTAGCGGGGCGCGTAGTCCCGGTGGATCTGGGCCGAGGTGGCCTCGAAGATCAGGTCGGGCAGCTGGTCCTGCTTGAGCAGCCAGTCGACGCCTTCGTGGCTGGCCTCGAGGCCGAGCCCGTCGGCGAGACGCAGACCCTCGCTGGTCGGGTCGACGCCGATCATCCAGCGCGGCTCGATGACCTCGGAGGCCAGGAGCTTGTACATCAGGTCGGTCCCGATGTTGCCCGGGCCGACGATGGCGGCGGTCTTCTTGCTCATGTCGCTTCCTCTACTCGAAGCTCAGGCGCACGGAGCCGAGGCCTTCGAACGTGGCCTCGAAGTCGTCACCGGGGCGTACGTCGACGGCACGGTGCACGCTGCCGGGCAGGATCACGTTGCCGGACCGGAGGGTCACCCCGAACGACGCCACCTTGCGCGCCAGCCAGGCGACCGCGATGACCGGGTCGCCGAGCACCGCGTCGGATCGGCCCTCGCCGACCAGCTCGTCGTTGCGCAGGAGCCTGGCACCGATCGTCGTGAGGTCGATGTCGGTCGGCTTCACCCGGTCGCGCCCCAGGACGTAGCCGGCCGAGGATGCGTTGTCGGCGATGGTGTCGCCGATCCGGATGTCCCAGTCGGCGATCCGGCTGTCGATGAGCTCGATCGCCGGGACGATCCGCTCGGTGGCGGCGAGCACGTCTGCCTCGGCGCAGTCCTCGCCGGGCAGGTCGGCGCCGAGCACGAACCCGGTCTCGGCC
>DASSJR010000036.1:0-16174 GCA_035691135.1 Nocardioides sp.
GAGTGGGAGTGGCGCCGGCTGCGTGGTGAGTCCACCCGCAATCTCGAGGCGTTCCGCGGCTGGCTCGAGTCCGACGCCTGACTCAGCGAGCCAGCACGTGCGGCTCGGTGGGCGTGGGGGTGCGGGGCTTGCGGCGCGCGACCGCGACGCCGACCAGGGCGAGCGCACCACCGGCGTACGCCATCGCCGGGGGCGCCTCGCCGAGGAAGATCACGCCCAGGACGATCGTGATCGGCGGGACCAGGTAGGTCGTGATCCCGAGGTTGCCCGCCGACATGTGCCGCAGTGCGTAGGCGTACGTAGTGAACGCGATCGCGGTCGGGAACACCCCCAGGTAGACCAGCCACCAGATCGACGATGCCGGTGCCGTCGCGGCCTCACTCATCAGGGAGCCCGCGAACGGAAGGCAGGCCAGGGTGCCGACGGTGCAGGCGAGCCAGGTGATGTGGACCGCCGGCAGCCGGCCGACCAGCGGCTTTTGCAGGATCAGGCTGATCGAGTAGACGGCCGCCGACAGCAGGCACAGGAGTACGCCGATGACGTCGCTGTTGCCGCCCGGGCTGGCCGAGAGCGCGATCAGCGCCACTCCGCCGAACCCGAGCGCGAGGCCGACGCCGAGGTAGACCGTGAACCGCTCGGAGAGGAACATCGCCGCCAGGCTGGCGATCAGCAGCGGCGCCAGCTGGATCAGCATCGCCGCGGTGCCCGCGTCCACCCGCTCCTCGCCGGCGTTGAGGGCGACGTTGTAGACGCCGAACCACAGCACCCCGATCACGATGATCGGCAGCAGGTCCCGTCGGGTCGGACGCGGACGACCGCGCCCGAGGGCGAGTACGGCGAGGGCCGCGGTCGCGACGACCAGCCGACCCAGCGACAGCGCGCCCGGCGAGAAGTCCTGGGCGAGGTGCCGGATCGCCACGAACGCCGACGCCCAGAACACCAGGGTGCACCCGACGGCAGCGACGGGGAGCCAGGTCCGGGACGGGGGGTTCATGCGTCCAGCCTAGGGAGGGCCACCGACGCCGGACACGCGGTTATCGGACGTCGTTGCGCGACTTCCCGCCAGTCACATGAATCCCCGGTCAGCCGGGGTTTCCTGAACTTGTTGGGGGTTGCAACACACAACAAGTTCAGGGATACCCGGCTGACCGGGGGATCCCGACGGCCCCCTCGCGCCTACAGGTCCAGCTTGTAGCCGAGCCCGCGCACGGTGACCAGCAGCTTCGGCTCGGACGGGTCGGGCTCGAGCTTGGCGCGCAGGCGCTTGACGTGCACGTCGAGGGTCTTGGTGTCGCCGACGTAGTCCGAACCCCACACCCGGTCGATCAGCTGACCGCGGGTGAGCACGCGGCCGGGGTTGCGGAGGAACATCTCCAGCAGCTCGAACTCCTTCAGCGGCAGCCGCTGCTCACTCCCGTCGACCGTCACCACGTGGCGCTCGACGTCCATCCGCACCGGCCCGGCCTCGAGCGTCATCGGTGCCAGGTCGGGTTCCACGCCGCGGCGCAGCACCGCCCGGATCCGGGCGACGAGCTCGCGGGGTGAGTAGGGCTTGGTGACGTAGTCGTCGGCGCCGAGCTCGAGCCCGACCACCTTGTCGACCTCGTCGTCCTTGGCGCTCACCATGATCACCGGCACGTTGGAGGTCTGCCGGATCTGCCGGCAGACCTCGGTGCCCGGCAGCCCGGGCAGCATCAGGTCGAGCAATACGACGTCCGCACCGTTCCGATCGAACTCAGTGAGCGCGTCCGGGCCGGTGGCCGCCAGCGCGACCTCGTAGCCCTCCTTGCGCAGCATGTAGGCGAGGGCGTCGCTGTAGCTCTCTTCGTCCTCGACCACGAGTACTCGTGTCACGCGGTGTTCTCCTGATGGTGGGCTGGGAAGTGGCGGGGCAGGACGAGGGTGAAGGTCGACCCCTGTCCCTCGACCGACCACACGCGGACGTCGCCGCCGTGCGTGGCCGCGACGTGCTTGACGATGGAGAGGCCCAGCCCGGTGCCTCCGGTGGAGCGGTGGCGGGCGGGGTCGATCCGGTAGAAGCGTTCGAAGATCCGGTCCATCTCGCCCGGCGGGATCCCGATGCCCTGGTCGACCACCGAGATCTCGACGGTGCTGTCGTCCGCCTTGGAGGAGACCAGGACCGTGGAGTCCTGGCCCGAGTAGGTGACGGCGTTCGCCACCAGGTTGGCCACCGCGGCGGAGACCTGCTCGGCGTTGCCGAAGACCTCGAGACCGTGGGTGCCCCCGGACACCAGGGAGATCCTGCGGGTGTCGGCGTCGATGGCGCTCGCGTCGACCGCGGCGCCGATGACGTCGTCCACCGAGACCGGGACGGGGGCCTCGAGCGGATCGTCGCCCTGCAGCCGGGACAGCTCGATGATCTGCTGCACCAGGCGGGTCAGCCGGTCGCTCTCGGTGAGCATGCGGCCCCCGAAGCGCTTGACCGCCTCCTCGTCGTCGGCCGCGTCGAGGATGGCCTCGGCCAGGAGGCGGATCGCACCGATCGGGGTCTTCAGCTCATGGCTGACGTTGGCCACGAAGTCGCGCCGTACGGCCTCGACGCGGCGCTCGCGGGTGCGGTCCTCGATCAGCGCCAGCACCATCCGCGAGCCCAACGGCGCGACCCGAGCGGTGACGTGACGTGACGGCATCTCGGTGCGCGACAACAACAGCTCGGTCTCACGGATCTGGCCGTCGCGGCGGACCTGGCGCACCACATCCGTGAGCTCGTCGGCCACCAGGACATTGCCGCGGACCAGACCGAAGGCGTACGCCGGCGCAGACGCCTTGAGGACCGTGTCGTCCTCGCCGACGACCACGGCACTGCTGCGCAGCACGGAGAGCACCGTGGCGACCGCGGGCGGGACCGCGGGCTCCTCAGACGCCGGGGCGAACGACTGCTGGCGGTCGCTGATGGCCCAGGCGAGCACGGCGCCGCCGGCGACGACGGCTCCGATGAGCGCGGCCAGGAATGCCTGCGTCGTCGGGTCCACATCAGAATCGTACGCAGGGCTTCACCGGGGGTTCCGCTCCGGAAGCCCCGGTGGAACGACTGTTCATCCGGCGTTCACACCCTCGTCCACGCCTGTCATCCGTGCTGCCTACCATCGGGGCATGCGCGAGGTCTTCCACGAACAGCTCGATTCCATCTTCGACGACCTGGCCGGCATCTGCCGAAGCGTCGAGACGGCTGTCCGCCTGGCCAACCAGGCACTGCTCACCGGGGACGCGGAGATCGCCGAGCAGGTGATCAGCGCCGACGCCGACATCGACAAGGCGCGGGAGAAGGTCGAGGACACCGCCTTCTCCATCCTTTCCCTCCAGGCACCGGTCGCAGGCGACCTGCGCGTCGTGGTCTCGGCGCTGCGGATGGTCAGCGAGCTCGAGCGGATGGGTGATCTCTCGGTCCACGTCGCCAAGATCGCGCGGCTGCGCGTCCCGCAGGTGGCGGTTCCCGACGAGGTGCGCCCGACCATGGCGCGGATGGGCGAGGTGGCCGAGGACATGGTGTCCCGGGTCTCCCGGATCATCACGGGCATGGACGTCGACGCGGCCATCGACCTGGGCCGGGCCGACGAGATCATGGATCAGCTGCGACGCAAGAGCTTCACCGAGCTGCTGGGCGACAAGTGGACCCACGGAGTCGAGGCCGCGGTCGACCTGGCACTCCTGGGGCGCTACTACGAGCGGATCGCCGACCACGCGGTCTCGGTCGCGCACCGCGTGGTCTACGTCGTCACCGGCGACTTCCCGGCTCGCACCTGAGTCGGTTCAGGTCGGCTGTCGGCTCACCGGATTTCGTCGCGCCCGTCGCGATCTCCTGCGTCGGTCGCGGGGCTCGCTCAACCTTCGCGAGCCACGGACCGCGCTCGTGCCTCGCGCGCTCCGGCTCGCTCGCTCAGCGACCTTGGTTGGCGACGGCTGCTGCGGCTTCGGCGGCGGCCTCGGGGTCGAGGTACTCGCCACCCCTGACCGTGGGCGTCATGGACTCGTCGAGCTGGTAGACCAGCGGCATCCCGGTCGGGATGTTGAGACCGGTGATGTCGTCGTCGCTGACCTCGTCGAGGTGCTTGACCAGGGCCCTCAGGCTGTTGCCGTGGGCGGCCAGCAGTACCGACTTCCCGGCCTTCAGATCGGGGATGATGCCGGATTCCCAGTAGGGCAGGAACCGACCGACGACGTCCTTGAGGCACTCGGTTCGTGGCATCTCCGACCCGAGGTCGGCGTAGCGGGGGTCGCCGACCTGGGAGAACTCGTCATCGTCGTCCAGCGGCGGGGGCGGCTCGTCGAACGAGCGGCGCCAGCGCATGAACTGCTCCTCGCCGTACTGCTCGAGGGTCTGCTTCTTGTCCTTGCCCTGCAACGCGCCGTAGTGGCGCTCGTTGAGCCGCCAGGACCGGCGCACCGGGATCCAGTGCCGGTCGGCGGCGTCGAGAGCCAGGCAGGCGGTGCTGATCGCCCGCCGCTGCACCGAGGTGTGGACCACGTCGGGACGGAGCCCGGCGTCACGCATCTCGACGCCGCTGCGCACCGCCTCCTGCTCGCCCTTCTCGCTCAGCGCGACGTCGACCCAGCCGGTGAACAGGTTGCGAGCGTTCCACTCGCTCTCGCCGTGGCGGAGCAGGATCAGGGTGGCGGTCATCGCGCGGTCACCCCTCGCTGGGCGAGGGCTCGGGCTGGTCGCACTGCTCGGCCGAGGGCGGGCCGTCGAGACCTTCGTAGTAGCCACAGTTCGTGACCACGGGAACGTCCATCTCGACCCGCTCGCCGGTGTCGAGCTGGAGCGCCACCTCGACGAACTCGCCGGCTGCGACGGTGTCGCCCTCGACCGGGATGCCTTCATCGTCGGCGAGGTTGACCATGCCGCCGGGTGGGACCTCGATCGGTGGGAAGTCGTCGGCTGTGAGCTCGGCCTGGTCGACTCCCTCGAGGGCCTCGACCGACACGGTCTTCACGCTGTCGTTGTTGGCGAAGGAGGCGATGAACGCGCCCGAGCCGTCGTCGGCGGACACGATGGCCGCACCCAACACGTCGACCGACGCGTCGCGGTTGTTGACGCCGGTGGCCGGGGTGTAGATGCGGTCGGTCGCGTAGTCGAAACCACAGGACGTGAGCGCCGGCGCGCAGACGGCGAGGACGCAGGTCGCCAGCGCAAGGGAGCGTCGCAGAGGCATGAGGCGCAGCCTAGCGGCCCGTTCTCCCGCTCACTGCGCCAGCCCGACGCTGCTTCCGGTGACCAGGAGCGCGGCGACGACCAGCGCCGTGAGCACGATCATGATCCACAGCAGGCGCGGCGCACCGGTCCGCAGCGCGACCCTCAGGGGCAGGTGACGGTAGCCGTCGCGGTTGTCGGCGACCAGTCCGGGCAGAGCCCGCAGGAAGTGGACGCAGACACCCAGCAGCGCCGCCAGCACGGTGATCGAGATCTCGGGCGGGCTGCCCTCGGCGGCGCCGCCCCACCCGCCGTACGAGATGAAGGCGGGGTAGAGGCCGTAGGACACCGCCCACGGCAGCCAGGACAGCCAGCTCTTGCGTAGGACGAGGTTGCCCAGGAGCGAGACCACCACGATCACGAGGTAGGTGACGCCGGCGACGGTGCCGTTGGCGATGGCGAGGGGTACGACGAGCAGGGCCGCGCAGGCGATCAGGAACCACAGCGTGCCCGGGTCGAGCAGTCCCTCGGCGACCGGCTTGCGGGGGGTCTCGTTCGCGGCATCACGGGTGCGGTCCCGCAGATCGTTGTGCCAGCCGACGATCGTCTGGCCGACCAGCACCGTGAAGAAGACGAGCCCCAGCTCGCGGGTGGGGCGACCGGCCAGGGCCGCGGCTGCGGCGACTCCCGCGGCGGTCAGGAACGCCTGCTTGGGGTGGGCCGATCGCAGGACAAGCAACGGCCCGGCCTCGCGCCAGCCGCGCCGGCTGCGGGTCGGGCGTGCCGGTGCCGGTGCCGACGTCGCCTCGGGCGCGCCCTTGGGCTCGGCGTCGGCCCTGGGCTCCTGGGCCGCGGGCTCCGGCTGGGCGGACTCGGTCGCTGCGGGCGCTGACTGACTCCCGGGACTCGCCACCACGGCCCCGGCCTCCTGCTTCCGCCGGGCACGCCTCCTCAACAACATGTCCGAAGTATCGAGCACAGCGGCCCCGGGCGCACCGGATGCCGGCAAATCGTCGCCGCCCACCACAAAGGGACTAGTTCTGTCAAGCCCCAATTGGGCGTCTGACCTGCGCAAACGATGAGGGGCCGGGGTTATGCCCGTGTTAGACTAGTCACCTAGGAAAGGGAACATCACACATGACTTTTACCGTCGGCGAAACGGTTGTCTATCCAAATCACGGGGCCGCAGTCATCGAGGACATCGAGACGCGCAAGATCAAGGGGGAGGACCGCCAGTACCTCGTCCTTCGGATCGTCGCCCAGCAGGACCTGGTCGTGAGGGTGCCGGCGTGCAACCTCGATCTGGTCGGTGTGCGCGACGTGGTCGACAAGGACGGGCTCGACCGTGTGTTCGACGTTCTCCGCGCCGAGCACGTCGAGGAGCCGACCAACTGGTCGCGCCGCTACAAGGCCAACCTCGAGAAGCTCCACAGCGGCGACGTCATGAAGGTGTCGGAGGTTGTCCGCGACCTGTGGCGCCGCGAGCGTGACCGCGGCCTCTCGGCCGGCGAGAAGCGGATGCTGGCCAAGGCCCGGCAGATCCTGGTCTCCGAGCTGGCCCTCGCCGAGCACACCAACGAGGACAAGGCCGAAGCCATCCTCGACGAAGTTCTCGCTTCCTGAACGACGACGTCCCGACGCTCGATCACCGGGCTCTCGGCGCGGTGATCGAGGTCGACCGGGGTTCGCTGCCGTTCACGCTCATCCACGGCGAGGCCCTGGTCGCGTGCGCGTCCTGGGCACTGGACCAGGCCCAGGTCACTCAGGTCGACATGGCCACCGAGTGGTCGGTCCTGGCCGACACCGATGACCCCTTCGTGCTGCACGACTCGCTCTGCCCGATGACACCGCCGGCCTTCCTGGTCGAGTGCGTGTCCCGGGCGCTCGAGGGCGACTGCGTCGTGGTGGGGGTGCGGGCGGTCACCGACACGGTCAAGGAAGTCGCCGGCGGGATCGTCGGTGACACCGTCGACCGGTCCACCCTCTGGTCGGTCGTCTCCCCGATCGTGCTGCCCGCAGCGGCCGTCCCGGCCATGGAGGACCTCTCGGTCGCCGACTTCGCGGCGGTCGTCGAGGCGCTGCGGGCCGACCATCGGGTGGAGCTCGTCGAGGCCCCGGCCAGTGCCGCGAGGGTGTCGTCGGAGGACGACGTACGGATGCTGGAAGCGGCGACGAAGCGCTAGCCGGCGACTTCCCACAAGCGGCCGGCAACGCGGACGTCGTCGGGGAAGGTGATCTTCAGGTTGCCGGAGGTCGAGGGGACCGCCGCGATCCGCAGGTCTCCGTACTTCTCCAGGCAGCTGGCGGTGTCGGTCCCCTCGAAGCCATCCGCCTCGGCCGCCCGGTAGGCCGCGAGCAGCGCCTCGGCGCGGAACGCCTGCGGGGTCTGCACCGCGACCAGGTCGCGGGGCGCCGGCTCACCGTCGGCCAGCACGGCCTGGCTGAGCGGTACGACGGGCAGCGCGCCACCGTGCTCGCGAGCGGCCTCGATCGTGCGGGCGAACAGGTCGGTCCCGGCCATCGGACGGGCTCCGTCGTGGATGGCGACCACGTCGATCGTGCCGGACTCGATCTCCCGCGAGAGCGCACGGAGACCGGCCCACTCCGAGGCATGACGGGTCGCGCCGCCCTCGACCACCCCGACCTCGTCCTCGCCGAGGTGGGGGGCCACGGCTTCGGCCACCGCCTGCTGCTCACCCGGGCGGACGACGAGCAGCACCCGCTGGACGTCCTCGAGGGCGAGAGCCGCCGCGACCGACCAGGCCAGCACCGGACGGTCGCCGAGAGGAAGCAGCACCTTGTTGACCTCCGCGCCGACCCGCGAGCCGGTGCCGGCAGCAAGGATCACGACGGCGGCGGACACGCTCGAAACCTAGCCGACGAGGGAAGCCGTGACACTCGCGTTACACGGGGCGCGACCTGCCGAAACGTGGCGCGCGGAAGGTGGAGCCGTGCATCGCAAGCGGGCCGACGAGGAGTGGCAGCCGGTGTGCCGGCTGGAGGATCTCGAGCCCGAACGTGGCGCGACCGCACTGGTCCATGGCCAGGCGGTCGCACTTTTTCGTACCCACGCCGATGAGGTCCATGCACTCGGCAACCACGATCCGTTCGACCGGACGGCCTGCCTGGCCCGCGGCATCGTCGCGACCCGCGACGGAGCACCTTTCGTGGCCTCCCCGCTGCACCGGCACGCGTTCGACCTCGGCACCGGACGCTGCCTGGACGACGCCGAGGTCGGCGTTCCCGTCTACGACGTCCGGGTCGTGGACGGGATGGTGCTGGTGGGCCGCCGGAGGACGGAGTGCCACTGACCGGGGCTCAGGCCGGCTCGGTGACGGCGCCGCGATCGCGCGCCGCCTCCAGCGAGGTCGTCACCAGCTCGACCAGCTCGTCGGAGACCAGCCGGTCGCGCTCCAGGGGCAGCATGTGGCCGGCGCCGGGAGCGATCATCAGCCGGGCCGAGGCGATCCCGGCCGCGAGCCTGCGGGCGTGGTCGACCGGCGTGAGGACGTCGTGGTCGCCGACGAGCACCCGGGTCGGGATCCCGTCGAACCTCGCGAGAGCGGCGCGGCGGTCGTGGGACATGAAGTCGCGGTAGAAGCCCTCCATCGTCGCCGGCGGGCAGCTGATCAGCTGATCGATCACCAGGCCGCAGTCGCGCAGCCGCATCGGCTGGCCGAACAGGAAGCGGTGCACGACCTGGCTCTCGATCCAGGGGTTGCGGCGGCGGACCCGGCGCGAGAGGAGCCGGGCGCGCGCAGCCAGCACCCGGGGGATCTGGGCCTTCACCCACCGGCCGGCCTCGGGCAGGCCCAGCGTGACCTGGCCGAGGTCACCGCAGGACGTCGACGCGAACAGCACCCCGTCGGTGCGGCCCAGGATGTCCGGACGCTGCTCGGCGAGCGCCATCGTCGCCATCCCGCCGATCGAGTGGCCGGCGATGACCAGCCGGCCACTGCCGGCGTACCGGTCGATGACGTCGGCCATGTCGCGGCCGAGGTTCTCGATCGTGCAGGAGGGAAGTGGTGCGGGGTCGGACGCGCCGTGGCCGCGGTGGTCCCAGGTGAGGATCCGGACGTCGTGGCCGAACCTGTCGAGCAGGTCGCGGACCTGGTACTGCCAGTCCTCCGTGTCCGCGGTCCAGCAGTGCGCGAGCACCACCGTGACCGGTGCGTCGTCGGGACCGCGTGGGGACACGGCCAGTTCGAGGCCGTCGTGGGTCTTCATTCGTCAGCTCCGATCATGAGGCGCGCCGTTTGCTGCCCCTCCATCCCGTTGCAACGGCATGAAAGACCAGTGGACGGCGTGTTACAAGCGTGAGTTCGTCACATCACGAGGGCGGTGGCGATGGCGGCGATGCCCTCGCCGCGCCCGGTGAGGCCGAGCCCGTCGGTGGTGGTGGCCGAGACCGACACAGGGGCGCCCACGGCCCGGGCCAGCGCCGCTTCTGCCTCGGCACGGCGGGCGGAGAGCCGGGGACGGTTGCCGATCACCTGGATCGCCACGTTTCCGATCTCGAACCCCGCCTCGCGGACGCGCCGAGCGGTCTCCGCCAGGAGGGCGGCGCCGCTCGCGTCGGCCCACGCCGGGTCCGTCGTACCGAAGTTGCTGCCGAGGTCGCCGAGGCCCGAGGCCGACAGCAGGGCGTCGCAGGCAGCATGGGCGGCGACGTCGGCGTCGGAGTGGCCCTCGAGACCCTGGGGCTCTTCGGGCCAAGCGACTCCGGCCAGGGACAGCGGGCGGCCGTCGACGAGTCGGTGCACGTCGGTGCCGATGCCGACGCGGGGCGGGCGCGGGGTTCGTTGCACGGGGCGATCATGCCTGAGCGACAATCGAACACGTGAAGACGTTCCGGGGCGCGTGGCCGCTGGCTGGGGTCGTGGCGGGGTTCGCCGGGCTCGCGACGAGCTACGTCACCGCGATGGCGATGTCGATCCGGGAGTCGCCGGTCGTGGCGGTCGGCGAGCTGGTCATCGTCTACACCCCCGGTGACGTGGCGGAACGCGCCATCGGGCTGCTCGGCCACTGGGACAAGCCGGCCCTGCTGATCGGCATCCTCCTGATCATGGGGGTCCTCTTCGCCTACGCCGGCCGGCTGGCCCGCACCTCGTGGTCGCGGGCGTTGATCATCTTCGTCCTGCTGGCCGCCGTCGGCGTGGCAGCGGTGGCGCTCCGTCCCGGCACGTCGGTGGCCAACTACTTTCCGTTGGCGGTCGGCTTCGTCACCTGGCTGGTGGCTCTCTCCGTCATCACCGAACCGCTCCGAGCCACCCCGGCCGGGGCGCAGCCAGCGAGCGAGGCGACGGAGTCCGATGAGGACGTGGCGGCTTCCTCGCGCCGTTCGTTCCTGATCCGGGCGGGCGTCGTGGCCGCGGTGGCGACCGTGGCGGGAGGTGCCGGCCGTCTGGTGGGCCGTGGCCGACGGCAGCTCGAGGAGACGAGGCGTCTGCTGAAGCTGACCGGCGTCAGCGAGCCCGAGGTCCCCACGAGCGTGACCGTCGGGGTTCCCGGCATCACGCCGTGGCGGACCCAGAGCGACGACTTCTACCTGGTCCACACCGCCATCGTGACGCCCACGGTCGAGCCCCGGGAGTGGAGCCTGCGAATCCACGGCATGGTCGACCGCGAGGTCGTCGTGACCTACGAGGACCTGCTCGCCCGTCAGCGCACGGAAGCCTGGATCACCCTCAACTGCGTGTCCAACCGGGTCGGTGGCGATCTGATCGGCAATGCCTGGTGGGGCGGGGTCCGGGTGGCCGACCTGCTGGAGGAGGCCGGCGTGCACGACGACGCCGACGCCGTACTCCAGACCTCGCAGGACGGGTGGAACTGCGGCACCCCGCTCGCCGCCCTGACCGACGACCGCGACGCGATGCTCGCCCTCGCGATGAACGGCCAGCCACTGCCGATCGACCACGGCTTCCCGGTCCGGACGATCGTGCCGGGTCTGTACGGGTACGTGTCGGCGTGCAAGTGGGTGGTGGACATGGAAGTCACGCGCTTCGACCGGTTCCAGGCCTACTGGACCAGCAAGGGCTGGTCCGAGATGGGTCCGGTCAAGATCGCCTCGCGGATCGACGTGCCCTCCTCCGGTGACGAGGTGCCAGCCGGCACGGCGACCTTCGGCGGCGTGGCCTGGTACCAGCACACCGGGATCCGCGGGGTCGAGATCTCACTCGACGGAGGCGAATGGCAGGCTGCGGACGTGGCACCGGGACCGACCGACGACACCTGGGTGCAGTGGGCGCACACCACCCGGGTGACGCCCGGTGACCACCTGGTCCGGGTCCGCGCGATCGGCAATGACGGCGAGGTGCAGACCGGCGTCGAACGTGGTGTGCTCCCCGACGGGGCGACCGGCTACCACGAGGTCGACTTCACGGCGGAGCCCGCCGGGTGACGGCCGAGTTCGCCGATCGGGACGGTGCCGCGCTCATCATCGGGGGCAGCGGTGGCCTCGGCTCATCGATTGCCCGGCTCCTCTCCCAGCGCGGCTCGCACGTGGCGGTCACCTACCGCTCCGATCGGGACGGTGCCGACGGGGCCGTGGCCGCGGCCCGGGGCTGGGGCGTGCGCGCCTCGGCGTACCAGCTCGACGTGACCCGCGCTGACGCCTCCGCAGACGTGGTCGACCGCGTCGTGGAGGAGTACGGCGGCCTGCACACGCTGATCCATGCCGCGGGCCCGCACGTGCCGATGGTGCACCTTTCGCAGGTCGCGCCGTCCACGATGGCGGCCCAGCTCGGGGCCGACGCGGCAGGTTTCTTCAACGTCGTCCAGCCGGCACTCCCGCACCTGCGCCAGGCGCAGGGCTGCATCGTCGCGGTGACCACGGCGGCGACCGCCCGCTACCCGGTGAGGGACGGGCTCTCCTCGGCGCCGAAGGGAGCGGTAGAGGCGCTGGTCCGCGCCCTCGCGGCCGAAGAGGGTCGCTTCGGCGTCCGGGCCAACGCCGTCGGCCCGGGGATGCTGACCGACGGGATGGCGGCCCGCCTGATCTCCTCCGGCGACCTGTCGCCCGAGGCGCTCGACGTGGCGCGCGAGAACATCCCGATGCGTCGGTTCGGCAACGCCGTCGATGTCGCCGAGGCCGTCTGCTTCCTCGCCTCGGACCGGGCCGGGTTCATCTCCGGGCAGAAGCTCGACGTCGACGGGGGTTACGGCGTCTGAGCAGTGCCGCGCGAGGAACGGGCGCACCGCATGGGCTCAGGCGGGTTGACCTGGCGGTGACCCAGGTCGGCGGTCGGGTGCGAGGGTTCCAGGCTCGGGCGCCCGGCGCCCTCGCACCTGAACCTCCGATCACCAATTGGAGTGATGGGCTGGGTCGGGCAGCGGGTGGGCCTGGTCCCGGATCACGTAGACCAGGCCACCGGACGCGGGGATCCAGGCGTCCTCGAACTGTCCGCGGTCATAGGTACGACGCACGCCCGCCCTCGTCGATGCGGCCGGGTCGTTCACCACGACATCGCCCGAGGCGGTGAAGCCGACGATCACCAGCAGGTGCCCGTCGGTGGACCTGATCGGGGCGCCGCTGAGCTCCCCGGGGCCGAACGCGATGGACGCGACCAGCGGGATCCCGGCCTCGATGAAGTACCGGGCCTCGCGGAGGTTCCGCAGCCGGGTGACGAAGGCGTCGTCGGTGCGGGTGGCGGCGTAGGCGGTGTTGAAGGGCCAGTTGCCCGTGCCGGTGTAGGCGGTGTCGTAGGTCTTGCGCGCCGCGTGGTCGACCCACGGGTCGACGTGGCCGTTCGGGATCCAGCCGTAGGCGCGAGGAGGGGGGAGTGCGTCGTACCGGCCGAGGACCATCGACGTCGACGTGGGTGAGCACCACGCCTCGCCACCTCCGCCCCACTTCGGGTAGTGGCCGCGGTGGGCCATCTGCGAGTACCGCGGCACGGGGAGGACGATCCTCGGCCCGGTGCCGGGGGCGGACGTCGCCACGCCCGCCACCTGTGGCAGCCGGCTCACGACGGCGCCGACCCCCTCGACCACGGGGCTGGGGGCGCCCCGGCCACGCATGAGCAGCACCCGGAGCTGCCACCCGGCCATGGCCGTGGTGGCCCGCCAGGTGTCCACGTTGACGCCGGCCAGGTCATCGCCCTGGGCCGGCACGGACGTGCGGTGGACGAATCTCTCGTTGGCGGCCCAGCGGCCGAGCACGTCCCAGCTGGAGGTACGGCCGCCGCCGCTCCGCCCCCGCGCCTGGACCTCGATCCAGCTGTTGCCGGGTGTGCGCGCGTTCCACGAGGCGATCAGCTCGGTGAGACCGAACCCCGGTGTGCGCCATGGCGAGACCCACTGGGCGACGTCGTACCGCCGACCGGAGTAGGTGCGGATGTCCACCGGCGCGTCCATGACCAGCCGGCCACGGCTCGCCGCCACCCCCTGCAGCGTGCCTGCTTTGAAGTCGGCGGTGCTGGTCCACCCGGTGTAGGCGATCCGCCTCGGCGCCGGCGCAGCGGACGCCGGGGCACTCGGCAGGGCCGGCGCCACCAGGGCCGCGGCAAGTGCGCCGGCGAGCAGGGTTCTGCGCACCTGTCGACGATATCCGCCGTGAGCCACTCCTGTCCCACGAGCCACAGATTCCGACGATGCGGGCCGCAGCAGCTGCCATCCCTAGACTTGCCGTCGTGAACTTCCGGCTGTACGACACTGCGACCCGCGAAGTCCGCGACTTCCTTCCCCTCGAGGAGGGGAAGGCGGGCATCTACGTCTGCGGTCTCACCGTGCAGTCGGAGCCGCACGTCGGCCACGTCCGGTCGGCGGTCAACTTCGACGTCCTGCGGCGCTGGCTGACTGTGTCGGGGTACGACGTGGAGTTCATCCGCAACGTCACCGACATCGACGACAAGATCCTGCTCAAGGCCGGCGAGCAGGGCCGCCACTGGTACAACCTCGCCTACGCGATGAAGCGCGAGCTCGACAAGGCCTACGAGGCGCTCAACGTCGCGCCCCCGACCTACGAGCCAGGCGCCACCGGCCACATCCCCGAGATGCTCGAGCTGATCGGCGAGCTGGTCGCACGCGGCCACGCCTACGCGGCCGAGGACGGCTCCGGCGACGTCTACTTCGACGTCCGGTCCTGGCCGGCCTATGGCGAGCTGACCCACCAACGGATCGACGACATGGAGGCCGCGGAGGACGCCGACCCCCGCGGCAAGCGCGACCCCCGCGACTTCGCCCTGTGGAAGGGCTGGAAGAAGGAGTCCGAGCCCGAGACCGCCGCCTGGCCGTCCCCGTGGGGCCCGGGACGTCCCGGCTGGCACATCGAGTGCTCGGCGATGGCGGAGAAGTACCTCGGCCCCGGCTTCGACATCCACGGCGGTGGCGTGGATCTCCGCTTCCCGCACCACGAGAACGAGCAGGCCCAGTCCCGCGCGGCCGGACACCCGTTCGCGTCGTACTGGATGCACAACGCCTGGATCACCACTGCCGGCGAGAAGATGAGCAAGTCGCTCGGCAACTCCCTTCTCATCCCCAACGTGCTCGAGCGGGTGAGGGGGATCGAGCTGCGCTACTACATGGTCGCGGCCCACTACCGCTCCCACGTCGA
Organism: Nocardioides sp.; assembly: GCA_035691135.1. Classification (GTDB taxonomy): domain Bacteria; phylum Actinomycetota; class Actinomycetes; order Propionibacteriales; family Nocardioidaceae; genus Nocardioides. The sequence goes on from DASSJR010000036.1 coordinate 14,706, forward strand.
GTTCTCGTACGAGGCGCTCGACGAGGCCGCGACGGCGTTCCGCCGGATCGAGGGTTTTCTCGACCGAGCACATGACGACGTCACCGGCTGGGCGGCCTCCCTCCCGAAGGCGTTCACCGATGCGATGGATGACGACCTCGGAACACCGGCTGCGGTGGCCGTCCTGCACGACACCGTCCGCGAGGGAAACCGGCTGCACTCGCAGGGACCATCCAACGAGCTGACCACGTGCTTTGGGCAGGTCATGGTGATGCTCGACGTCCTGGGCCTGAACCCCGAGGACTTCGATGCCACCGGAGGCGACGAGAAGCTCACGGGTGTCGTGGACTCGCTCGTGCGAGGGCTTCTTGAGGAACGGAACCGCGCTCGCGCCGACAAGGACTGGAAGCGCGCCGACGCCATCCGCGACCAGATCAAGGCGGCCGGGATCGAGATCGAGGACACCCCCGACGGCCCGAAGTGGAGCATCTGATGGCAGGCAATTCGCAGCGCAAGGGCTCCATCCGCAAGACCGGCAAGAAGCCGGCCGCGGGCTCGGGCGGCCGGGTCCGGCGCGGGCTCGAGGGCAAGGGCCCCACGCCCAAGGCCAAGGACCGTCCGCACCACAAGGCCCACCAGCAGCGCCAGAAGCAGGAGAAGGCGCGGTCGGTCCGCCCGAAGCGGAGCCACGGCGGTGACTCCGAGTGGGTGGCCGGCCGCAACTCCGTGGTCGAGGCGCTCCGTGCCGGCATCCCTGTGACTGGGGTCTATGTCGCCGAGGGTGCTCAGCGCGACGGCCGGCTGCGCGAGGCGTTCAGCCTCGCCGCGGACCGCGGGGTGAGCCTGCTGGAGGTCCCCAGCGGCGAGCTGGACCGGATGACCGGCGGCGCCGTCCACCAGGGGCTGGCCGCGCGGATCCCGCCGTACGAGTACGCCCACGCCGACGACCTGCTGAAGCTTGCCGCCGAGCGCGGGGAGCCGCCGTTCATCGTCGCCCTCGACTCGGTGACCGACCCGCGCAACCTCGGTGCCATCGTCCGCAGCGCGTCAGGCTTCGGCGCCCACGGCGTAGTGATCCCCGAGCGACGCGCCGCGGCGATGACCGCGGCCGCCTGGAAGACCAGCGCCGGGGCCGCGGCCCGGGTCCCGGTCGCGCAGACCGTCAACCTGGTCCGACAGCTCAAGGCATATCAGCAGGCGGGCTGCATGGTCGTCGGCCTGGCCGCAGACGGCGAGGTGAGCCTGCCCGACCTCGACCTCGCGGACGGTCCGCTCGTGGTCGTCGTCGGTTCCGAGGGCAAGGGTCTGTCACGACTCGTCGCGGAGACCTGCGACTTGCTGGTGTCAGTCCCGATGGCCGGACGGCTGGAGTCGCTCAACGCCGGCGTCGCCGCGGGCGTCGTGCTGTACGCGGTCGCCCGCGCCCGCGCCTGACCCCCCGGCTACCGTTGGAGCATGGACCGCGGACGGCTGCTCCGGGGGCTGGCCCT
>DASSJR010000037.1:0-14039 GCA_035691135.1 Nocardioides sp.
AAGCCGCCGCGGACCTCGTCGTTGCGGATGCCAGCGGTGAGGTAGCCGGTGAGCTCCTCGGGCGGTGCGTCCTGCAGTACCCGTGCGAGGTAGCTGCGCATCGTGTCCCCGAGGTGGAGCCCGCTGAGCGCCGTCGTGATCGCGTGGTTGCGCGCCTGGTCCTGCTGCAGAGCCTCGGTCAGCAGGTCGGTCAGGTAGAGCACCTCCACGCCGCGCGAGCGCAGCGCCTCGGCGAACGCGTCGTGCTCCTCCTGTGCGCGGTTGACCCACGGGATCCCGTCGAAGAGGAGCTTGTCGTTGTTGCGGGGGGTCAGGCGTTTCAGCTCGTGTCCGGGCCGGTGCAGCATCACCGTATGCAGCCGGCCGACCTCGCTGTCAGCCCCATGCCCCTCGCGGACGGGCTGTGCCCCTCCCGGCACCTGCGTCTCCATGACACAGAACTGTAGGGGGTCGTCAGTCCTGCTTCCCCTTGGCTTCCTTCGATCGGGCTTCCTTCGACCGTCTCAGCAGCCAGGGCTCGAGGCGTGAGTACCCCTTGACCGACTTGCGTGGCAGGCGGCGGAACCGGTAGTCACCGGCCTGGGTGTACGGCGAGAACTGCGCCAGCTCGTCGGCGGCGCGGTCCAGGATCTTGGCCAGGCTGGGGCCCTCACCTGCGGCGGGCAGCTCGGTCGTGTCCACGGCGTCCTCGGCGATCGGCCCCGAGAGAATCTCGTAGGCGCCCCGGTCGACGAGGACGCTGCCGGGGCGGGCGACCGAGGTCAGCCGGGCGGCGATGTTGACGATGGGGCCGTAGACGTCGCCGAGCCGGCTCACCACATCGCCGTAGGCGAGGCCGGCGCGTACCCGCGGGAACTCGTCGTCTGCGTCCTCGCCACGCTCGGTGACGATCAAGGCGACCTCTGCGGCCGACACCGGGTCGTCGGTGACGAAGAGCACCTCGTCGCCGATGGTCTTGATCACCCGCCCCCCGAGGTCGACGACGGTGCGGGTCATCTCGTTCTCGAAGTACTCCACCCAGTGGACCAGCTCGCTGTCGTTCAGCGTCTTGCTCTGGCCGGTGTAGCCGACGATGTCGACGAATCCGACCGCCATCGTGCTGGTGGTCCCCGGGGCCCCGTCGGCCGCGTGGTCGAGCAGCCGGCTGGCGGCCCCCACCAGGTGCCGGCGCCAGACGTAGCTCTGCAGCTTCTCGACCCGGGGCAGCACCGCGTCCATCAGCTCGCTCAGGGTCTCCTGGGGCGTGTCGTCCTCGATGGCGATCTCTGCGAGCAGGTTGACCTGCCACTCGGCCAGGCGAGCGAAGCTACGGCCCCAGGTCCGGACCAGCGCGGCTTGTGACTCGGGCGTCAGGATGCCGAGCGAGATCAGCTCGTTGGTGCGCTGCAGCGCCTTGAGGTCCTCCTTGGTGAACGCCACGTCGTCGTCGCCAGTGCGGGGAAAGCCGAGCTGTTGCCACAGCTCCTCGGCGACGTCGATAGGTACGCCGGCCCGGTCGGCAACCTCCTTGCGGGTGAACACCCGCTTGGAGCCGAGGAGAGCGCGCTCGACCTCCTCGATCCGCCCCAGCGGATCCGCGTCGCCCGTGTCCTCAGCCAAGACTCAGCGGCCCAGGTCAGGAACCCAGGCGCTCCTCGACGGTCTTGTTGAGCGCGTCCTTGAAAGCCGGGACGTCATCGCAGAGCTGACGCAGCTCGTCGCTGGTGAAGTGGAGAACCTCCGCCTTGTCCAGCGTCACGATGGAGGCGCTGCGCAGCTTGTGGTTGACGATGCCGACCTCGCCGATGATCTCGCCCGGACCGAGCCGCGTGATCTCGTCGCCGTCCTTGCGCACCGACACCTCACCCGACAGCAGGATGTAGGCCTTGTCGGACGGGGTCTTCTCCCAGATGGGCGACCAGTCGGCCGGCAGGGTGACGAACGTCCCGGCGTTCTTGATCCGCTGCACCTCGTCGTCGCTGAATCCGTCGAAGATGGCCATGCGGTGATCCTGTCGGACCCGGCGGAGGGTGTCCAGCGCGTCTCGCCATCAGGGAACCTTGCGCCACTCCTCGGCGAGAACGGCGTACTCGAACGAGTCGGTCCACTCACCCTTGGACCAGAAGTCCCGCAGTTTGTGGGACTCCCGGCGCATCCCGAGGCGCTGGCAGAGTGCGGCCGAGCGGGTGTTGCGGGCATCGAGCTGGGCGGTGACCCGATGGACGCCGTAGTGGTCGAACGCGAGGTCGATCACCGCCCGGGCGGCCTCGGTGGCGATCCCGCGCCCGGCGAAGCGGGGGTCCAGGGTCCAGCCGACCTCGGCCACGCTGTAGGAGGGCCCCTTCGGCATCAGGAGCACGTCACCCGCCAGCTGTCCGTCGAGCTCCACGACGAGGATCAGGTTGGCGCCGCGCTCCGTGCCGGCGGGCGCGGGGAGCCGGCGCCGGATCTCCGCCTCGGCCTGCCGTCGGTCCAGCGGCGGTGTGAGCAGGTAGAGCGCCACGTCGGGATCGGAGTAGTAGCCGAACAACGCCTCAGCGTCGCGGGGCTCCGGATAACGCAGCACCAGGCGCTCGGTGCGCACCGGCAATAGCGGGTCCACCGGGGTGAGGAACCGCCGCCGTGGCTCGTCGATCCAGAGCTCGCGGGAGAGCGGTCCGCCGAACCGGAGGCGGTCGTAGCCGGTCATCGGGAGCTCGAGCGCGTCGAGCTTCGAGGTCGCCTCCCCGAGCGAGCCGCGGGCGTTGGCGTCGCGTGGCTCCTGCTCCAGGACCGCGACGGCGGCCTTCACCTGCTCGACGAGGGCGGACTTGCGACGGATGGTCAATGGGGTGACCGATCTCAGACACACGTACTGCCCCGAGAGGTACGCCGACCATTCCTCCTCGGCGACGTCCTGCTCGTCGGCGGGCCAGTGGTCGACGAACCACGCCCGGAGCCGGTCGAGGCCACCCGCCCAGTCGATCGGTTCGAGGTAGTCGGCCGGGACCATGGGCGTGCCGTCGGCGAGGAGGTACGACGGCAGCGGGAGCTCGCCGGCCACCATCCGGTCGAGGGTGGCGCCAGGGTCGGGCACCCCGACGAAGTGGGCGCGCACGTAGGCGTCGTCCTCGGGCGACATCGGGTGGTCACCGTTGACGTGGAGATAGTGCTCACGGACCTTGTCCAGGGTCATCTGCTGAGCTCCCACAGAGTGAGGGCGGCCATCAGTACGCACACCCCGGCGCCGATGTAGTGCAGGACCGCGAGCCGCACGTGGTTGAGCAGGAACCGGCCGACCAGGACCGCCAGCCCGGACACGGCGAGCAGGGCACCCCAGGCGCCGATGAAGACCGACACCGGGTCGTCGTACTTCGCGACGAGTGAGAGCGTGAGCAGCTGGGAGAGGTCACCCCACTCGGCGGCGAACAGCACCAGGAAGCTGGTCGCGATCGCCTTGAAGGAACCGGTGGCGTTCGTGGACACCTTCGCGGCGTACTCGCTCTCGGACTCGGCCTCGTCCTCGTCGGCGGATGCGGCGGTCCGGAAGAGGATCACTGCGCCGGCCAGGAACATCACGGCCGTTGCCACGTGGACGACGGTGTCGGGCAGCAGGGCAGCGGCCTTGCCGAGGACCACGGCCACGACCGTCTGCACGGCGAAGGCGAGACCGACCCCGATCCAGACCAGCAAGGGGCGGAACTTCGTGGACAGCACGAGCGTCGCGATGAACGTCTTGTCGGGCAGCTCGACGAGGAAGATGGCGCCGAAGGTCAGCGCGATGACGACGGGATCCATCCGCCCCTCAACCCATCAGCTTCCGGCTCGCCGCGACAGCGTCGGCGAGCACATCGGCGACGGGCCGTCCGACGGCGGCCGCGGCCCGGGCCACGTCGTCGTACTCGGGCATCGCGTTGACGACCCTTCCCTCGTGCCGGGCCAGCTTGACCGCGACGGTGTGGCCGTCGACGTCGACCGAGGACATCTCGCGCTCGAGGGCGTGCTTGGCGAGCCGCTGCTCGCGCAGGCCGATCGCGGAGGTCTCCCGGAACACGGTGGTCCGCACGGCCTCGGCCCGGTCGGGTGGGACCAGCACGCTCAGGGCGTGGGCCGGGCGACCCTTCTTCATCAGGATCGGGGTGAGCCAGGCGTCGGAGGCGCCGGCGTCGATCAGCGCGGCAATGACCGACGGCCACACCCGGGGGTCGAGGTCGTCGACGTTGGTCTCGATCAGGACGGCCGTGTCGTCGCCGGTCGAACCGAGTGGGGTCCCCGCGAAGAGCCGCAGGACATTGGCATGACCCTCCGGGTCACGGCGGCCGGCGCCGACGCCGACCTGCTCGGTGGTCATCGACGGCTGCGGTCCCCAGCGGGTCGCGACCGTGACCAGGATCGCGGCACCGGTCGGTGTGCACAGCTCCATCGCGGGTGCCCCCGCCGGACCGGCGTACGACGGCGCGCCGCGCAGGAGCTCGGCTACGGCCGGGGGTGGTACCGGCATCGAACCGTGCGCACCCTCGATCGTTCCCGACCCGACCGCCACCGTACTGACGACGACGTCGCCGCCGAGGAAGGCGAACCCGGCACAGGCGCCGACCACGTCGGCGATCGCGTCCAGGGCGCCGACCTCGTGGAAGGTCACGTCGGAGGCGTCGCCCCCGTGGACCTTGGCCTCGGCCTCGGCGAGCCGCGCGAACACCCGCAGCGCCAGGGCGCGGACCCCCGAGTCCAGTGCGGAGTCGCGCAGCAGCACCTGGATGCCGGACCATGAGCGGTGCTCGAGGGAGTCGGCGACCTCGACGTGGCAGCGGGTCGCGGCGAAGCCGTTGCGGATGACCTGCTCGACGCGCAGGTTGACCGGCTCGGGCGCGACCGTGTCGATCGTGTCCTGGATGACGTCGACCGGCACGCCGGCGCCCACGAGGGCGCCGAGCAGCATGTCGCCGCTGGCGCCTGACGATGCATCGACCCAGACCGTCACGTGGGCTCACTCGACGCCGAGTGAGCAGTGCGTCGGGCCACCCGGGCGGCGAAGACGCCCGCGCCGTAGCCGTTGTCGATGTTGACCACGGTCACTCCGGGGGCGCACGAGTTCAGCATCGCCAGCAGCGCGGCCAGACCGCCGAAGGAGGCGCCGTACCCAACGCTGGTCGGGACCGCCACCATGGGCACCCCGGTGAGCCCGCCCACGACCGACGGCAGTGCGCCCTCCATGCCCGCCACCACGATCAGGCAGTCCACCCGCTCGAGCTCGTCTCGGACGGCGAGAAGCCGGTGCAGCCCGGCCACACCGACATCGCGGATCTCGTGGACACCCGCTCCGTGGACCCGGGCGGTGAGCGCGGCCTCGGCGGCGACGGGTGCGTCGGACGTGCCGGCGCTGACCACCGCGACCGACCCGCGGGGCTCCGGCACGGGACCGAGTGTTGCCGCCCGGGCGACGAGGTCGACGTCGGCGTCGAGCTCCCTGACGGCGTGCAGTGCCTGGTCGCTCAGCCGGGTGGCGAGGACGGCGCGGTCGGGGTGCTTGGCGTGAAGGGTGCGCAGGATCCCGACGATCTGCTCGGGGGTCTTGCCCGCTCCGTAGACCACCTCGGGGTCGCCGGTGCGTGCGGCACGGTCGAGGTCGACCCGGGCGAATCCCAGGTCCTCGGTGCGGGGGTCCTCACTCACCCCGCGAATCTATCGCCCGCCGGGCAAGGGCAGTCGGGCTACTCCTGCCGGAACGCGTCCGCGGGATAGACCCCGAGCACCTTGACGTCGGTGGTGAAGAAGGCGAGCTCCTCGAGCGCGCGCGCCACCCCGGCGTCCTGGGGGTGCCCGTCGACCTCGGCGAGGAACTGGGTGGCGGTGAAGTGACCGCCGACCATGTAGCTCTCCAACTTGGTCATGTTCACGCCGTTGGTGGCGAACCCGCCGAGGGCCTTGTAGAGCGCGGCCGGGAGGTTGCGGACGTTGAAGACGAAGGTCGTGACGACCGGCCCGGTTCCGGCCGCGGCCTCGACGTAGTCCTGGGAGAGCACCACGAACCGGGTCGTGTTGTGGTCCTCGTCCTCCACGTCGGCGCGCAGGATGTCGAGGCCGTAGATCTCCGCCGCCAGCGGCGGCGCGATGGCGGCCTGGGTGGGGTCCTGGGCCTCGGCGATCTCGCGGGCGGCACCGGCGGTGTCGCCCGAGACCAGGGGGGTGAGTCCCAGCTCGCGAATCACCTTGCGGCACTGGCCGAGGGCGTGCACGTGGCTGTGCACCGTCTTGATCGTGTCGAGCGACGACCCCGGGACACCCATCAGCGTGAACTGGATCCGCAGGAAGTGCTCGCCGATGATGTGCAGCCCCGACGTCGGCAGGAAGTGGTGGATGTCGGCCACCCGCCCGGCGATCGAGTTGTCGATCGGGATCATCGCGAGGTGGGCGTCCCCGGACTCGACCGCGGCGAAGACGTCCTCGAACGACGCGCAGGCGACGGCCTCGTGGTCGGGGTAGTGCTCGCGGCACACTAGGTGGGAGTTGGCCCCGGGCTCCCCCTGGTACGCGATGCGTCGGACGGTCACCGAGGCATTTTCACACGGCACGCTCGCGGCATCCCGATTCGCCCGGTCAGCGGTCATAGGGTTTGCACCGTGCTGATCCTCGCCGTCCTCTCCCTCCTCCTGGCCATGGTCGCCGGGGTGTTCTCGGTGGTCGCGCTGCGTCGTACCGGCGACTCCCGCCGCGTCGGCGCCGATGCGCTGCCCACCGACGTCCACGGCCTGCGGCAGGAGGTCGCCGCCCTGCGCAAGGAAGCCGTCGACGCGCTGCGGCATCTCGCGGTGGTCCGGTACGACGCCTTCGGCGACATGGGCGGCCACCTCTCCTGGTCGCTGGCGCTGCTCGACGACGGTGGGCACGGGGTCGTGCTCACCTCCATCCACGGCCGCAGTGAGGCGCGCACCTACGCCAAGAACGTCACGGGCTGGACCAGTGAACAGCAACTGTCCCCGGAGGAGGAGGAAGCGATCACGCACGCCCGGCCCTGAGGCGACTGCCCTAGGCTCCCTGGCCATGAACCCGATCCGCTGGCTGGCGATCCGGCTGGGCCGACAGCCGTGGCTACCGAAGCTGGCGAAGTACATCGTCGGTCTCGATGTCGCGATCCAGCGGTTGACCCGGGGTCGGCTCACGTTGCTCTCGATGGCCGGGCTGCCCGAGATCATGCTGACCGTGGCGGGACGCAAGAGTGGGGTCCCCCGCTCGACGCCACTGCTGAGCGTGCCGCACGAGGACGGCTGGCTGGTGGCCGGCACCAACTGGGGTGCGCCCAAGCCGCCGGTGTGGGTGGTCAACCTCGACGCTGCGGACACGGCCACGGTCCGGTTCCACGGCCGCACGAGCACCGTCACGCCGCGTCGGATCCAGGGCGACGAGCGGGCGGCGTACTGGCAGGTGATGCTGGAGACGTGGCCGAACTACGCGAAGTACGCCGAGCGCACGGATCGTGAGATCCCGGTGTTCTTCCTCCGGCCGGTGACCGGCTGACCCAGCTCATCGAGGGACGCGGACCAGCAGCCGCCCGTGGATGCACTCCATCCGCAGCTCGCGGCCCAGGCCGATCGAGTCTCCGTCGAGCTGGCGCGGGGTGTCCGCCCCGGCCCGGACCACCACGGTGCGACCGGTCATCCGGTTGATGGTGTCGTCGGTGTGCGGCCGCTTGGTGAGCACCCGGAACGCGAGCGGAACCCAGGACAGGAACCTCTTGGGGTGCAGGATCACGACGTCGAGCACGCCGTCGTCGATGGCGGCGGCCGGCAGCAGTGGCATGCCCGCCTGCAGACTGCCGACGTTGCCGACCACGACGGTCCGCGCCCGGTGCCTGGTGAACTCGCCGCCGTCGATACTGACCTCGATCCGCTGGGCCGGGAACATCAGCGACTTCAAGGCGGAGATGACGTAGGCGAACCAGCCGATCCGCTTCTTGATGTCCTCGTTGACGCCCTCCATGATCGCGGCGTCGAAGCCCATGCCGGCCATCACCATGAAGTGGGTGTCCTCGATGCCGTCTCCGGCGACCGAGACCAGGTCGATCGCCTGGTCCTGGCCGTTGAGCGCGACATCGATGGCCGCGCGAAGGTAGAGCGGGATCCCGAGGTTGCGGGCCAGCAGGTTGCCGGTGCCTGCGGGCACGATGCCGACCGGGACGCCGGTGCCGGCGAGCTCGGCACACACCTCGCGAACCGTGCCGTCGCCACCGCAGACCAGCACCAGGTCGGCGCCCTCGACGGCCGCGGCCTCCGCCATGCCGGTGCCCGGGTCCTCGATCGTCGTGTAGTGCCAGGTCGGGTTCGACCAGCCGGCCTCGGCGGCCATCGAGCTCACGATCGACTGGAACTGGCCCGGGTCCTCGACCTTCGACGGGTTGAGCACGACCGCCAGCTGCTTGGCCGTGGGCACCGCCTCGGTGAGCGGCTCGGCCGCTTCGGCGTGACTTCGGGGCAGGGGGCTGTAGAGGGCCACGCCCAACAGGACGCAGAAGGCGCCGAGCAGGACGCCGGCCACGACATCGCTGGGGAAGTGCCGCCCGAGCAGGACACGGTCCAGGCAGACGACCACGACGACCAGACCGGCCACGACGTAGACCACCCGCCGTACGTTGGAACGGCGGACCAGCATCGCGACGAGCACCACCACCAGCCCGGCGAACGCCGCGACCCCGGAGGCGTGTCCGGAAGGGAACGCGTTGTTCTCGAGCAACGCGACCGGGTCCTGCCAGACCGGGCGCGCCCTGCCGACGGCGTTCTTGACGAGCGTGGTCGCGATCGAGCTCGCGAGCATGACGCCCACCACCAGGTACGCCGCTCGCCGGTGGTTCTTGATGAAGAGGGCGATCGCCAGCACAGCGGTGAAGATCGTCATCGCGATCGTGTTGAAGCCGAGCTCGATCGCGCGCAGCGTGGGATGGAGCGCTGGCCGTCCCGCCGCCCAACCCTCGGCCGGCTTGCCCTCCTGGTCGAGGGAAGCCAGCGGCCCCCAGTTGGTCTCGACGAGGACGAGGATCACGACGAAGAGCCCCAGGCACAGCAGGGCCCACGCCAGCGGAGCCGTGCGGGATCGCTCGAGCACTCGTCTCTCGTTCAGTCGGGGGTTGGGTCCGCGTCAGGGTATCCGTGGCGGTACCCGGCAATCGGTGTGACCACGCTGGAGCCTCGGGCTAGCCTTTGCCTGTGAACCACCCCACCGAATCGCTCGCTGCGCTCCCGATTCCGCGGGGACCCCGGAAATGATCGACCCCCGCCTCCTGCGTGACGACCCCGACCGCGTCCGGGCCGCCCAGGCGAAGCGCGGGCTGTCCGCGGACGTGGTCGACCGGGCGTTGGAAGCGGACCGGGCCAGGCGAGAGGCGATCGCGACCTTCGAGTCCCGCCGAGCCGAGCAGAAGCAGCTCGGCAAGCAGATTCCCCGCGCCGAGGGCGAGGAGAAGCAGGAGCTGCTGGCGCGGACCAAGATCCTCTCCGCCGAGGTCAAGTCGGCCGAGGCCGCCCAGGCCGTCGCCGAGTCCGAGTGGCACTCGGCGCTGATGTCGATCCCCAACGTGGCCGCCGACGAGGCGCCGGCCGGCGGCGAGGACGACTTCGAGGTCCTGGAGGTCGTCGGTGAGCCGCGCGACTTCGGCGCCGAGGGGTTCGAGCCACGCGACCACGTCGAGCTCGGCCGGATCCTCGGCGCCATCGACCTCGAGCGAGGCGCCAAGGTCTCGGGTTCCCGGTTCTACTTCCTCACCGGAGTGGGCGCCGAGCTCGAGTTCGCGCTGATCAACCTTGCGCTGGAGCAGGCCCGTGACGCCGGGTTCATCCAGGTCGTCGCCCCGTCGCTGGTCAAGCCGCGGGCCATGGAGGGCACCGGCTTCCTGGGCCAGGCAGCCGACGACGTCTACCGGATCGAGGGCGAGGACCTCTACCTGGTCGGAACCTCCGAGGTGCCGATGGCGGCCTACCACTCCGACGAGATCCTGGACGGGTCCTCGTTGCCGCTGCGCTACGCGGCGTTCAGCCCCTGCTTCCGGAAGGAGGCCGGCTCGCACGGCAAGGACACCCGGGGCATCATCCGCGTCCACTGGTTCGACAAGGTGGAGATGTTCGTCTACACGACGGTCGAGGAGTCCTTCGCCGAGCACCAGCGACTGCTCGAGTGGGAGAAGCAGTTCCTCGACAAGCTCGAGCTCGCCTACCGCGTGATCGACGTGGCCGCCGGAGACCTCGGCCTCTCGGCGCAGCGGAAGTTCGACTGCGAGGCCTGGATCCCCACCCAGGGCCGTTATCGGGAGCTGACCTCCACGTCCAACTGCACCGACTTCCAGACCCGACGTCTCGACACCCGGGGGCGCTTCGAGTCCGCTGACGGAGGTTCCGTCGTACAGCCGGTCGCGACGCTCAACGGCACCTTGTGCTCGATCACCCGACCGATCGTGGCGATCCTCGAGACGCACCAGCAGCCCGACGGGTCTGTCCGGGTGCCCAAGGCGCTGCAGCCCTGGCTCGGCGGCCGCGAGGTGCTCGAGCCGGTCCAGCGGTGAACGACTCCGCGTCGCTCGAGGAAGCCCCGACCCCGGGTCCCGACCACGGTTGGACACCCAAGCTGGTCGCCCTCGACATCGACGGCACGTTGCTGAAATGGATCGAAGGCGCAGGCACCACCCACGAGGAGATCTCCCCGCGGGTCCACGACGCCGTACAACGGGTGCTCGACCGTGGAGCCCATGTCGTCCTCTCCAGCGGCCGGTCGCCCCACGGCATGGTCCGGATCGCCGACCTCCTCGGGCTGCCGACCGAGGAGGGGGACCGGCTCTGGGTGGTGGCCTCCAACGGCGCCGTGGTCTTCCGCTACCCACCGCTCGAGGTCGTGCACGAGGAGACGTTTGACGCGGCCCCCGCCGTGGCGGCCGTGCTCGAGCACCACCCCGAGGCGCTGGTCGCAGTCGAGGAGCGCGGGGTCGGCTACCGCGTCAACCGGCACTTCCCGCTCGGCGAGCTGTCCGGCGACATGATCATCACCGAGGTCGACGAGCTCGTGGCCGGCCCGGTCAGCCGTGTGATCATCCGGGACCCCGACGCGACCGCCGACGACTTCGTGGAGCTGGCCGATCGACTCGGCCTGCACGGCACCGACTACGTCGTGGGCTGGACGGCGTGGCTGGACCTCAGCCCGGTCGGGGTCTCCAAGGCCTCCGGGCTCGCCATCGTCGCGGAGCGTCTCGGCGTCGGGCAGGCCGACGTGCTCGCGATCGGCGACGGCCGCAACGACATCGAGATGTTGCGGTGGGCGGGCCGCGGAGTGGCCATGGGCCAGTCCGTGGAGGAGACCCGGGCCGCCGCCGACGACGTCACCGCATCCGTCTACGACGACGGCGTCGCGGTCGAGCTGGGGAGATGGTTTCGAGACGGTCGCGGCGCGACCTCTCCTCGAGACGGGCCGACAGAGGGCCCTCCTCAGGACACCGCCTCAACCCAAGGGTTCCCATGAGCCTGCCGGCCGAGATCACCTCGCCCCGGCTCCGGCTGCCGTTGATCACGGTGGCCGACGCGGCCGCGATGCGCGCTGGTCATCGCGACCCGTCCTGGCACCCGGCGTATCCGCGCCCGGACGATGTCGACGCCGCCTCGATGGCACGCGACGGAGCGACCTGGGGGCCCCGGCACATCGTGTTCGACGGCCAGGCGGTGGGGACGATCGGTCCGCTCGGCCCACCCGAGGACGGCGAGGTCGAGGTGGGCTACGGCCTCGTGGAGGCTGCGCGCGGCCGCGGTCTCGCCACAGAGGCGCTGCGCGCCCTCCTGGCCCAGACCGACGCGGCCGGCGTCCGCGTGCGCGCCGGAGTCCGACCCGACAACGGGGCCAGTCTCAGGATCCTGGCCGGGTGTGGGTTCACCGAGCTGCGCGGCAGCGACCGGGAAGGTGCGCTGGTGCTGGGGCGCCCGCTGCCCGGCGAGCGGTGACCTCGACGCGAGCGCCACGGCTGGTCGCAACCGACCTCGACGGCACCCTTGTGCGCACCGACGGCACCATCTCGCCGTACACCCGGGAGGTGATCGCCGCGCTCGACGACGGCGGCGTCCCTGTCGTGTTCGTCACCGGCCGACCGCTGCGCTGGGCCGAGGAAGTCTTCGAGTACGTCGGCCACCACGGCCTGGCGGTCGTCTCCAACGGAGCGCTGGTGTGGGACGTCGCCCGGGAGCGGGTCGACCTCGAACGCTCCCTCCGGGTGGACGTCGGGCTCGAGGTCTGCCGGCGGATCCGCGAGGCCGTCCCCGGCTCGGCCTTCGCGGTGGAGACCCTCGACGGGATCGCGCTCGAGCCGCAATTCATGGAGCGCCACCCGATCCCTGAGGGCAGCCTCCGCGGCCCGCTGCCCGAGGTCTACCGACATCCGGCGCTCAAGCTGCTCGCCCGGCACGAGGAACTGGAGTCCCGAGAGTTCTGGGACCGGGCCGAGACCGCCGTCGGTGACCTGGCGGTGGTCACCTGGTCATCTGCTTCGGCGTTGCTCGAGATCAGCGCCGCCGGCGTCACCAAGGCCACGACCCTGGCCGTGTTGTGTGAGCGGCTGGACGTCTCGAGCGAGCAGGTCATCGCCTTCGGCGACATGCCCAACGACCTCCCGATGCTCGACTGGGCCGGAACCTCCTACGCGATGGCCAACGCCGACCCCGCTGTCATCGCCGCCGCCGACCACGTGGCCCCGGCCAACGACGACGACGGGGTGGCGACGGTGCTGGTTGGGCTGTTCGACCTGTGATCTGCTGGAATGGTTGGGTGTTCGCGAAGACCCCTCGACTGCTGCCTCGGCTGTTCTCGGCCCTGGTGCTCGCATGCGTCGGGATCGTGCTCGCCCAGGTGCCGTCGCAGGCGGTGTGCCGCTGCGTGCAGCAGAGCGACGTCCAGACCGACATCAAGCGAGCGGACGTGGTCTTCAGCGGCGTCGTGGTCGACTCCTCCGGCACGGCTCGCGGCAGCAAGAGCGACTTCGCCTCCTACGAGATCCAGGCCGACACCGTCTACAAGGGCAACGTGCCGACGTCCACCGTCGATGTCCGCTCGAGGAACGACGACTGCTCGCTCGGCGGCCTGAAGTCCGACGAACCCTACGTCTTCTTCGTGACCGAGCAGAGCTCCGAGCTGCGGGCCGACCAGTGCGGAGGCACGGCCGCCAGCAGCGGCAAGCTGGTTCGTCAGGTCGAGCAGGTCCTCGGTGACGGCTCGACCGTCGGTGGCTCGAAAAAGCCGGACGAACCGGTGCAGGTGGAGCTCACCAAGGTTTCCGACGCCGAGCCCGACAGCCTGACCCGCATCGCCGCTCCCGGAGCCGCCCTCGTCCTGATCGGCCTCCTCGGCCTGCTGGTCGTGCGCCGCGTCCGCGACTGAGCTGTCGCTGTCTCCTTCGGTAGAACCAGGCGATGTCCGCCGCGGTCCCTGACGCCAGTGGGAGATGGGTCGCAGTGCCCTTGTAGGCGCAGACCGTGTGGGTGTCGCTCTGGGTGAGCAGGTCGAGGCGCACGCCCCCACGGGGGAGGTACCTTCTGGTGGGCAGGGAGGTCTCGACCAGCGCCATCGCCCGACGGCTGTTGCCAGCACCACGAACTCCCCGTCCACCCGGACGGAGAACGCGGGGCCCGGACAGGAATGCGCGGGGAAGTTGTAGGGACCCAGGTAGCGCGGCAGCGGGTCGGGCAGTGGACGTGACTGCGCAGGCTCGAACTTGGCGACCGGATCGGCCGCGGGTACGGCGTACGTCGGCACGATCCGGTGGGGCTACCACACCAGCACTGCTGACTTCGTGTCGCAGATCAGCCGCCGCCGAGACTGACCCTCACCCGCTTGGCAGTGGGGTGGAAGCGCAGCTCGTCGCCGGAACCGGCGAGAGACTGCCCCATCCGGCCATGGCCGGTCAGAGGTACATCCCGCCGCGGTCGACCCGGCCCGCCGGCTCGGTGTCGCCGGGCCGCATGGGCTGCGGGGCGGACGCTCCTGGCGGCAGCTGCCGCATCTGCTCGAGCTGGGCGCGAGCGGCCACCTGCTGGGCGTAGATCGCGGTCTGGATGCCGTGGAAGAGC
>DASSJR010000038.1:0-5959 GCA_035691135.1 Nocardioides sp.
GTGGGAGCCCCCAGCAGAATGTGAGTCGGCGTCGGCGATGCGCTAGGGTTTCGCACCGCACAGCAGGGGCGATTGGCGCAGTGGTAGCGCGCTTCGTTCACACCGAAGAGGTCACTGGTTCGAACCCAGTATCGCCCACCACGTCGAAGCAGCACGTCGAAGCAGCACGTCGAAGCAGCCGGAGGTCCGTTCGGGCCTCCGGCTGCTTCTTCGGAACCTTGATGCGGTCAGGTCAGTTGGCGAGTCCGCCGGCCCGCTTGCCCATGATCGCGAACCTGCTGGTTCTGTCGATGAACTTCCCGCCCCTGGTCATCAGGATCAGGGAGTTCCGGAAGGTGCCCCCGTGCACCCGGGTCCGCCGGTTACCGAAGCCGACGTATCCCTTGGGAGGATTGTTGGCCCGCAGGAAGTT
Source organism: Nocardioides sp. (assembly GCA_035691135.1). Taxonomy (GTDB): domain Bacteria; phylum Actinomycetota; class Actinomycetes; order Propionibacteriales; family Nocardioidaceae; genus Nocardioides. The sequence continues at coordinate 413 of DASSJR010000038.1, forward strand.
GCGGATGTCCCCGCGGCGGCAGAAGCCGTTGTTGACCAGGGCGCAGTTCCGGTCGAGGGTGAAGTCGACATTGCGCTGCTCCTTGGCAGTGATCGCGCGGAAGCGGACCTTGCCGTAGGGGTGGAAGAGGACGTACCGGCCCTTGTGGGTGTGGCCCCTGATTCGGAGGCGGTCGAAGACGATGGGTCGCTGCCCGGCGAACGCGGCTTCGAGCGCCATCTCGACGTCGATCGGCCCCTTCGGCGTGTGCAGGGTGGCGGTGGCCATCCAGTAGAAGTTCTCGCCATCAGGCGGGACCAGGTCACCCGGGCTGGCCCTCAGGCACTGGGGCGTCCCGTCCTCGCACATCCTGAGCGCCAGGCCCCGGACGTCGCGGTAGTACGTGGGGAACCCTCGGTCGTCTTTCGGTCCGGCATCGCGTCGGTTGACGAGGCTGTAGGTCGGCACAGCCGCGGCGAGGACCAGGGCGACAACGGTGGAGGCGACCAGGGCCAGCAGCGCCGGTCGACTTCTGTTCGATGTTCTCTTGAGATGCACGGTTCTCCCTTCGGAACCGTCGGGGCCCCACCCCGGTCGAGCACGGCTCCCGACAGCCGAGGCCCACCGTGCAGGGCGACCGTCAACAGCTTGAAAAAGCACCCGCCAACGCTGCCGGCTCATGGTGCGCTCACCGCGGCTTCCGCAGGAACCGCTTGCCAAGCACCGCGATCCGATCCGTCTGGCCGATGGTGCCACCCCCATCGCTCAGCACGAGGTCGTTTCGGAGCGTGCCTCCCCTGACCGTCGTCCGGCGCCCGCCGAAGCCGACGTAGCCCTTGGGAGGGTTGGTGGCGCGCAGGAAGTTGTCGATCATTCCGTTGCAGGTCCCGCCGCGTTCCCGGGAGCAGGCTCGATCGCGGGTGAAGTCCACGTTGCGCTGACCGGGGTCCGTGAACGGGGTCGCACGGAACCGTGTACTGCCGTACGGGTGGTCGAGGACGTACGTGCCCTCCGCGAGGTGGCCCCGGATCCGGATCCGTTCGAAGACGATGGGCAGGCGCCCGCGCGCGCCGCCGAAGGCGGCCTCGAGGGCGAACTCGACGTCGATCGGCCCCTGAGTGGAGCGGATGTGGGCGGTGGCCATCCAGTAGAAGTTCTCGCCCGCGGGCGGGGTCAGGGTGCGCCGGGTCGCTCTCTGGCACTGGACCGTCCCGGTTTCACACAACCTCAGGCGGAGGCCGGTGTCGTCTGTGTAGAACAGGGGGAAGCCCCGGCGGTCCTGTCGTCCGGTCCGGTTGGAGTTGATGCTGTTGGCGGGCACGGCCGCCGCGAGGAGGGCGGCGAGGATGGTGCCTAGTACGAGGAGCCGGAATGCGACTCGGCTGCGCTCGGGCGTGATTTGGGCGTGCACGGTTCTCCCTTCAGAACCATCGGGGCCCCACCCCGGTCGAGCACGGCTCCCGACGGCCGTTTGAGCAACCGTGTCGGAGGACCGTCAACAAGGTGAAAAAGAAGGTCAGCGCGGGAGGCTGTGCCACCATCGCCGGGTGGCGATCAAAGCCGTGGTGTTCGACATCGGGAGCGTCCTCGAGATCATCGATGACACGGTGTTCCCCGGCGCCTGGCCCGGGCGGCTCGGGCTGGGGGACGAGGAGTTCTCGTCGCGCCTCGACGGCCTGGCGGGAGACCCGGTCCTGGGGGAGGTCACCGAGGACGAGATCCGGATCCACTGGCAGCGATCCCTCGACCTGAGCGACGCAGTGGCCGATGAGCTGATGGGCGACTTCTGGCGGTGGTACGTCGGTGTCCTCGACGAGCCGCTGTTCGACTGGTTCGCGGCCCGGCGACCCGCACAGCTCACCGGTATCCTCAGCAACTCGGGCCCGGGTGCCCGCGAACGGGAGGCCCGCTGGCGCTTCGCCGAGGTCACCGACGACATCGTGTACTCCCACGAGGTGGGGCTGAAGAAGCCCGACCCGGCGATCTATGCCCTCGCCCAGCGCCGACTCGAGGTGGAACCTGAGGAGATCGTGTTCCTCGACGACGTCACCGGCCATGTCGCTGCGGCGCGCGCGGCCGGGTGGCACGCCGTGCTCCACGAGTCCACGCCCGGGTCGATCGCGGAGCTGGAGCGGATCATGGCGGCCGAGGCCAGCTGAGGCCGCCCGGAAACTGCCGCGAGCATCACGGGCGTCGGCCGATACGATCGAGCGGTCCGAGTCCTCGGCCAAACCAAAGGAGCCAGTCCCGTGCCCGACATCAAGGTCGCCCTCGTCCACGCCGGTGAGCGTGAGGAGCGGACCGTGACGACGGGTACCAGGGCATGGGAGCTCTTCCAGGACGACCCCACCGTCGTCGCCGCGCGGGTCGCCGGCGAGCTCCGCGACCTCGCCCACGAGCTCGCCGACGGCGACGACGTCGAGGGCGTCGCCCTCGACAGCTCCGATGGCCGCGACATCCTGCGCCACTCGACTGCGCACGTGCTCGCGCAGGCGGTGCAGGACCTCTTCCCGGACGCGAAGCTCGGGATCGGTCCGCCGATCGAGAACGGCTTCTACTACGACTTCGACGTCGAGGTGCCCTTCCACCCGGAGGACCTCGAGAAGATCGAGTCCCGGATGCGCAAGATCGTCAAGGAGAACCAGCGGTTCTCCCGCCGGCCGGTCTCCGACGCCGAGGCGATCGACGAGCTCCAGCACGAGCCCTACAAGATCGAGCTGATCGGGCTCAAGGGAGGGGGCCACGTCGGTGAGGCCGCCGAGGGAGCGAGCGTCGAGGTGGGTGCGGGCGAGCTCACCATCTACGACAACATCAACCGCAAGGGCGAGGTCGCCTGGAGCGACCTCTGCCGCGGCCCGCACCTGCCGACCACGAAGCGGATCCCCGCCTTCAAACTGATGCGCAGCGCCGCGGCGTACTGGCGAGGGGACGAGAAGAACCGCCAGCTGCAGCGGATCTACGGCACCGCGTGGGAGACCAAGGAGGCACTCGAGGAGCACCTCCACCACCTGGAGGAGGCCGAGCGGCGCGACCACCGCAAGCTCGGCCGCGACCTCGACCTGTTCAGCTTCCCCGACGAGCTCGGCTCGGGCCTCGTCGTCTTCCACCCCAAGGGGGGCGTGATCAAGCGGGTGATGGAGGACTACGTCCGGCAGCGCCACATCGAGGAGGGTTTCGAGTACGTCGGCACTCCCCACATCTCCAAGGAGGGGCTGTTCCACACCTCGGGGCACCTGCCCTACTTCGCCGACACCATGTTCCCGCCCATGCACTTCGAGGGGGCCAAGTACTACCTCAAGGCGATGAACTGCCCGATGCACAACCTGATCTTCAGGTCGCGTGGACGGTCCTATCGTGAGCTGCCGCTGCGCCTGTTCGAGTTCGGGGCGGTCTACCGGTTCGAGCGGTCAGGCGTGGTCCACGGGCTGACCCGGGTCCGGGGGATGACCCAGGACGACTCGCACTCCTACTGCACCCCGGAGCAGGCGGGCGACGAGATCAAGCACCTGCTGAACTTCTGCCTCGGGCTGTTCCGGGACTTCGGGCTGGAGGAGTTCTATCTCGAGCTGTCGACCCGCGACGAGTCGAAGGACAAGTTCATGGGCTCCGACGAGCAGTGGGAGACCGCCACCAGGGTCCTCCAGGAGGCCGCTGCTGAAACCGGGCTCGAGCTGGTGCCGGACCCCGGCGGGGCGGCGTTCTACGGCCCCAAGATCTCCGTCCAGGCCAGGGACGCCATCGGCCGGACCTGGCAGATGTCGACCATCCAGTACGACTTCAACCAGCCAGCCGGCTTCGACCTCGAGTACCAGGCTGCCGACGGCTCGCGACAGCAGCCGGTGATGATCCACTCGGCGAAGTTCGGGTCCCTGGAGAGGTTCTACGGCGTGCTCGTCGAGCACTACGCCGGGGCTTTCCCTCCGTGGCTGGCGCCGGTCCAGGTCCAGGCCATCCCGATCGCCGAGCGGCACAACGCCTACCTGGCCGACGTCGCGCAACAGATGCGGCGGCGCGGGCTGCGGGTCGAGATCGACGACTCCGACGACCGGATGCAGAAGAAGATCCGCAACGCCCAGCTGCAGAAGGTGCCGTTCATGGTGATCGCCGGCGACCAGGACATGGAGGCGGGAGCGGTGTCCTTCCGCTACCGCGACGGCCACCAGGACAACGGTGTCCCGATCGCGGAGGCGATCGACCGGGTGGCCGGGGCGGTCGAGTCCCGGGCCCAGGTCTGAGCGTGGTTCAGCCCACGAGGTGCGGGTGGTCGGCCGAGCGTCCCTGGAAGGCGAGGATGGCCGGGTTGACCACCTGACCGTCGCGGATCTCGGTCGCGCGACGCAGGGTCTCGTCGCTGTCCCACGACGTCGGACCCTCCAGGACCGGCCGCAGGAACGGCATCAGCGCCTGGCTGTTCTCCCAGGTGGCGGAGTTCCACAAGTACGACGGGCTGTGGTCGACGGCGTAGTAACCGACCCGGTTGCCGACCTGGAACATCGGCTCGTCGAAGGTCGTGGGGCGGGCCCAGCTGAAGCCCATCGCCTCGTCACACGACACGTCCACGATCAGGCTCCCGGGACGGAAGGCAGTCAGGTCTTCGGTCGTCAGGTAGGTCAGCGGGGCGGCCGTGTCCTGGAAAGTGCAGTTGACCACGATGTCGTTCTCCGCCAGGAACGACGCCACGGGGACACGTCCGCGCTCGGTGATCACCTGGCTCGGTCGCGGGTCCTCGGGGTCGTGGTCGAACTGCAGGATCCGGACCGAGTGGATGGGGGAGCCGACCGCGGCGACCCCGCGCGTGGTGAGCACCCGCACGTCGTGCACGCCGTGCGCGTTGAGAGCGGTCACCGCTCCGCGGGCGGTCGCCCCGAACCCGATCACCACGGCACTCAACCGACGGCCGTAGTCGCCTGTCGATCCGGTCAGCTGCAGCGCCTGCAGCACCGAGCAGTAGCCCGCCAGCTCGTTGTTCTTGTGGAACACGTGGAGGCCGACGTTCCCGTCCCGGGTCCAGTGGTTCATCGCTTCGAACGCGATCAGGGTCAGCCCGCTGTCGATCGCGATCTGGGTGAGCACCGGGTCCTGGACGCAGTGCGGCCAGCCCCACAGAACCTGGCCCGCCCCCATCGCGGCGAGGTCGGCGTGCTGCGGCTTCGGGAGGAGCACCACGTCCGAACCGGCGAGGATCTCCGCACGGGACGCGAACCCGGACACGAACGCGGAGAGCTCGTCGTCGGGGACGCCGAACTTGCGCCCGTAGCCGCGCTCGAGCGTGATCTGTGCACGGATGTCGGGGTCGAGGAGGGCCAGGTGCTCCGGATGCAGCGGCAACCGGTGTTCGTTCTCCTTGGCCGAGGTGCCGATGACACCGAGGCCGAGCAGGCTCACTTCTTGCCGGTGTCGAGCTTGTCGGAGAAGGTCTGCTGGTGCGCCTTGTCGCGCTTCTCGGCCCGCTTCTCCTTGATCGACTTCGAGGACTTCTTGGACATGGCCTGCCGTGGCGACTTGTCGCTCATCGTGGCTCCCTGATCGAGAGCCTGGATGGCTCCGTCTCAACAGCCTACGCCGGGC
>DASSJR010000039.1:0-7240 GCA_035691135.1 Nocardioides sp.
TGGTCGCGCTCGGGCGGGCGGAGGGGATCGAGGAGTTCGTGGCCGCCGGCCACTTCCTGGGCCAGTACCTCGACGTCCTCGGTGACCAGAGCGCGATCGACTACCCCGACCTGATCGCGCGCGCGGTGATCGAGGCCGAGGTCCACCGCGCGGAGCTCCGCGACCGGTTCACCCACGTCTTCGTCGACGAGTACCAGGACACCGACCCCAGCCAGGTCGCGCTGCTCCGGGTGCTCGCCGGCAGTGGCCGCAACCTGACCGTCGTCGGCGACCCCGACCAGTCCATCTACGGCTTCCGCGGCGCCGACGTCCGCGGCATTCTCGACTTCCCCGCCGACTTCCCGCAGGCCGACGGTTCCCCGGCGCCGGTGATCGCGCTCGGGACGACCCGGCGGTTCGGCTCGCGGTTGCTCAGGGCCTCCCGCGAGATCGCCGCCGGCATCGGTGTCACCGGCTCCATTCCGCGTGACCAGTACGCCGCGTTCCGCGACCCCTCCCCGGCCGACAACGCGTTCGGACCCGGCACCGTCGAGGTACTCACCTACGACACGGCCCGGGCCGAGACCGAGAACATCGCCGACCTGCTGCGCCGCGCCCATCTCGAGGACGGGATCGGCTGGTCCGAGATGGCGGTCCTCGTGCGGTCCGGTCGCGGATCGATCCCCAGCCTGCGCCGCTCCCTCACCGCCGCGGGCGTTCCGGTCGAGGTGGCCAGCGACGACACCCCGCTGGTGCGGGAGCCGGCGGTGCTGCCGCTGTTGGGCGCCCTCGCGGTGGTGGTCGACGCCGAGATCGACGACCCCGCCCACGACGACTATGTCGGCGCCGACCGCGCCGAGGCGTTGCTGACCTCGCCGCTGGGCGGCCTCGACGCCACCGACGTCCGGGCCCTCACCCGGGCGCTGCGGGCACGAGACCGGGAGGCGCCGGCCCGCGACCTGGTCCGGCGGGCGCTGCTCGAGCCCGAGCTCCTCGACGGACTGCCCGGCCAGCCGGCCCGACGGGCGCAGCGTCTCGCCCGGATCCTCTCCACTGCCCGTGCCGACCTGGCCGACGGCGCGACCGTCGAGGAGGTGCTGTGGGCGGTGTGGGACGCCTCCGACTGGGGCACCCGCCTGCGGGCGGCCACCCAGGGCGGCGGGCTGGGCGCACGTCTGGCCAACCGCGACCTCGACGCCGTCTGCGCCCTCTTCGAGCAGACCGCCCGGGCAGAGGAGCACAAGGGACACACCAGCGTCCGTGAGTTCCTCGCGACCCTGCGCGCCCAGCAGATCCCCGCCGACACCTTGGCCGACCGCGGCGTGCGGGGCGACGCCGTACGCCTGCTGACCGCCCACCGGTCCAAGGGGCTGGAGTGGCGCCTGGTGGTCGTCGCCCGCGTCCAGGAGGCCGTGTGGCCCGACCTCAGGCGGCGCCACACCCTGCTGCAGGCCGACCGGATCGGGCGCGACGGACTCCGGCCGCCGCTGACCCGGGCGGCGATGCTGGCCGAAGAACGCCGCCTCTTCTACGTCGCCTGCACCCGCGCCCGCCAGCGCCTGGTGGTCACCGCCGTGGCGTCGCCCGACGACGACGGCGAGCAGCCCTCGCGGTTCGTCCACGAGCTCGGTCGCGAGCCCGAGCACCGCATCGGCCGTCCGACCCGCCCCCTGTCGATGGCCGGTCTCGTGGCCGAGCTGCGACGCACCCTCGCCGACCCCGCCCAGCCCGAGCCGCTCCGCGCAGCCGCGGCTCGACGGCTGCGACTCCTCGCCGACGCCGACGTCCAGGGACGGCCGGTCGCCCCCAGCGCGGACCCAGCGTCCTGGTGGGGGCTTCGCGCGCCAACCCGTGCCGACCAGCCGGTCCGGCCACCCGATCAGCCGATCACCCTGTCGGCGAGCGCGCTGGAGGGCCTGCTCACCTGCCCGGCCCAGTGGTTCCTGAGCCGCGAGGCCGGGGGAGAGGTGGTCAGCTCGTCCAGCCAGGGCTTCGGCAAGGTCGTCCACGCCATCGCCGAGCGGATCGCCTCGGGTGACCTCGCCACCACCGACGACCTGATGTCGCTCGTCGACGACGTCTGGGGCCGGATGGAGTTCCGCACGCCGTGGTCCCGGGCCCGCGAGCGTGAGGCGGTGGAAGGCGCCCTGGCCCGCTTCGTCGCCTGGCACCAGCGTCCCGGCGCCCGCACGATTGTTGCCACCGAGCCGCGGCTGCAGGCCGAGGTCACGCTGCCCGACGGGCAGGTGGTCCGGCTGCACGGCTACGCCGACCGGCTCGAGCTCGACGAGGAGGGCCGCGTCGTGGTCGTCGACCTCAAGACCGGCAAGTACCCTCCCACGGGCCCCGAGGTCGAGCGACACTCACAGCTCGGCCTCTACCAGCTCGCCGTCGACCACGGGGCCGCCGACAAGCTCGTCGGCCACCCCGTGACCTCGGGCGGTGCCGAGCTCGTGCAGCTGCGGATCGGCGACGATCTGCCCAAGGTGCAGCAGCAGCCCCCGCCTGCGACCGGGGACCCTCGACTGGTCGAGGAGCAGCTCGAGCGGGCCGTGGCCACGCTGCGGGCCGAGGAGTTCGTGGCACGCCCGGGCAGCCACTGCGACCGGTGCACCTTTCAAACGATCTGTCCGACCAAGGCAGCCGGGACGGTGCTGTCGTGACCCCGCTGACCATCGAGACCCCAGAGCAGCTCCGTGACCTGCTCGGAGCCGACTTCACCTTCAGCGAGCAGCAGTTCGCTGCCATCACCGCGCCGCTCGAGCCGGCCGTCGTGATCGCCGGCGCCGGATCCGGCAAGACCACGGTGATGGCCGCACGAGTGGTGTGGCTCGTGGCGACCGGTCAGGTCGCTCCCGACGAGGTGCTGGGTCTGACCTTCACCACCAAGGCCACCGCCGAGCTCGCCAGCCGCATCCGTGACAACCTGCGCGCAGCGGGGCTGCTCCCGGGCCGCGGGCTGCGACCGATCGGGGACGACGAGCCGGAGGTCGAGGAGCCGACGGTCTCGACCTACCACTCCTATGCCTCAGCCCTGCTCTCCGAGCACGGTCTTCGGATCGGCCACGAGCCCGACACCCGCCTGATCGCCGACGCCAGCCGCTACCAGCTCGCCGCGCGCGCCGTGCAACGCCACACCCAGCCGGTCCAGCACCTCACCGACTCGCCGAGCCACGTCGTGCAATACCTCCTCTCGCTCGACGCCGAGATGAGCGAGCATCTCGTGCCGCCCGACACGGTCCGCGCCTACGACGCCCGCGAGCGGCCCCGGTTCGAGTCCGGCATGGCCGGCGAGCACCGCAAGACCTACCGCGCCAAGAACGAGAAAGCGATCTTGTCGATCGACCGCCGGGCCGAGCTGCTCGACCTCGTCTGCGCCTATCGCGGGCTCAAGGACCACCTGGGCCTGATGGACTTCTCCGACCAGATCGCTCTCGCCGCGCGGTTGGCGGAGGAGTGCCCCGAGGTGGGAGCGATCGAGCGGTCGAAGTTCCGGGTGGTGCTGCTCGACGAATACCAGGACACCTCGGTCGCGCAGGCGCTGATGCTGAGTCGTCTCTTCTCGGGTCCCGACCCCGACACGGGGCGTGGACATCCGGTCACCGCCGTCGGTGACCCCAACCAGGCCATCTACGGCTGGCGCGGGGCCTCGGTCTCCAACATCGTCGAGTTCGCGGCCGACTTCCCGTCCGTTGACGGCCGCAACGTGACCTACCCGCTCACCGTCAACCGCCGCTCCGACGAGCGGATCCTGGCGACCGCCAACCACCTCGCCGCCGACCTCTACGACTCGGGCTCCGGGCTGCTCCCGCTGGAGCCGAAGCCGGGCGCCAAGCCCGGAGAGGTGCGAGCCACGGTTCACGAGACCTACGAGGACGAGCTCGGCTGGCTGGCCGACCGCGTGATCGAGGAGCGTGCCGCGATGGCCGAACCGTGCTGGAATGAGATCGGGGTCCTCACCCGCGACAACGCACACGCGGCGGCGGTCTTCGACGCCCTGAGCGAGCGCGAGATCCCGGTCGAGATCGTCGGCCTCAAGGGTCTGCTCCGACTGCCCGAGGTCGCGGAGGTGGTCGCGACCCTCACCCTCGTCCAGGACGTGACCGCCAACGCGAGCCTGCTCACCCTCCTTGCCGGTCCACGCTGGGCGATCGGTCCGCGCGACCTGGCCCTGCTCGGCCGACGCGCCCGCGAGCTCGCCGGGCTGCAGACAGGTGGGGCGACCTTCGAGGACGTACGCGCCCAGCTCACGGCCGCGGTCGAGGGGGCCGATCCCACCGAGATCGCCTCGCTGTGCGATGCCCTCGACGACCCGGGCGACCTCGCGTACTCCGCCGAGGCCCGCCAGCGGTTCGGGCTGCTCGCCGACGAGCTCCGCCGGCTCCGCTCGGCCATCGGCGAGCCGATCCTCGACCTGGTCCGCCGGATCATCGACACCTGCGGCATCGACGTCGAGCTGGCCTCCTCGGTGAGCCCTGCCGCCGCGGCCCGGCGTGACAACCTCGACCTGTTCGTGCAGGCCGTGGCCGAGTTCCAGGCGGTCGACGGCCAGGTCACGCTGGCTGCGCTGCTGGCGTGGCTGGAGGCCGAGGACGAGTTCGGCCAGGGCCTCGACGTCGCCACACCCTCCGAGGCCGACTCGGTCAAGCTGCTGACGGTCCACCGGGCCAAGGGCCTGGAGTGGGACGTGGTCTTCCTCGTCGGCGTCACCGAACGCAAGTTCCCCACCAACCGGGCCCGGTCCAGCTGGCTGACCGTCCCGTCGGTGATGCCGGTCGCGCTGCGTGGCGACGCCCGCGACCTGCCCCAGCTCGGCGGCCACACCCCTGACGACATCACCGCGCTCGCCACGGCGGCCAAGGCCCACGAGGCGCGCGAGGAGCTGCGCCTCGGCTACGTCGCCTGGACTCGCGCACGCCACGTGCTGTCGGTGTCCGCGTGGTGCTGGGCGGGTCACCTCAAGGGTCCGCTGGGGCCGTCCGACTACTTGCGACGCACCTGCGAGGCGATGGCCACCTGGGGCGGCGAGCCCGACCGCTGGCTCGACAGCCCGACCAAGGGCACGCCCCATCCCCACGCCGACCTCTCTCCCGACGAGGCGTGGCCGATCTCCCACCACACTGTCGAGGTCCAGCGCCGGATCGAGGCCGCCGAGCGGGTCCGAACGGCCCACACCGACCAGCCCGATGCGGTCGAGGACATGCTTCTGCTCGACCAGATCTCCCAGTGGGACGACGAGATCCGCCGGCTGCTCGAGGAGGCGGTGCGCGACCGGTCGCCCGACGTGGCAGTGCCGCTGCCGTCCTCCCTGTCCGCCACGTCACTGGCCCGGCTGCGGGACGACCCCGACGCGTTCGCTCGCGACCTGGCGCGGCCGATGCCGCGACAGCCGTCGTCAGCAGCCCGGTTCGGCACCCGGTTCCACGCCTGGGTGGAGGCGCGGTTCGGCCAGCAGCTCCTCCTCGACCCCGACGAGCTGCCGGGCCGCGGCGACTCCGGCATCGACGACGACTCCGACCTGCGCGAGCTGATCAAGCGCTTCGAGGACGGGCCCTTCGCCGATCGGGTGCCCCACGCGGTCGAGGCGCCGTTCGCGCTGGTCCTGGCCGGCCAGGTGGTGCGTGGCCGGATCGACGCCGTCTACGAGGAGCCCGGCGGCTTCCTCGTCGTCGACTGGAAGACCAACCGGGCTGCCACGGCCGACCCTCTCCAGCTCGCGATCTACCGGCTGGCCTGGGCGGAGCTCCACCACGTCCCGGTCGAGAAGGTGCGGGTTGCCTTCTACTACGTCCGGACCGGGGAGGTCATCGAGCCGCCAGACCTGCCGGGTCGGGAGGAGCTCGAAGCCATCCTCAGCGGCTGAGCGCAGCCGTGAGGGCGATCTCGACCATCGTCCCGAAGGTCTGCTCTCGCTCCTGCGACGAGGCCTGCTCGCCGGTGACGACGTGGTCGGAGACGGTGCAGATCGCCAGGGCGCGGCGGTCGTACTTCGCGGCCAGCGTGTAGAGCGCGGACGCCTCCATCTCCACCGCCAGCACGCCGTAGTCGACCATCCGCTGGGTGAGCTCCGGCCGGGCGGCGTAGAACGAGTCGCTGGAGAAGATCAGCCCGACGTGCACGGTCTGGTCTCCATCGGGCCCGGTCGCGTCCAGCGTCGTCGAGGCTTCATACGCCGCCCGGAGCAGCCCGAAGTCGGCGACCGGCGCATAGTCGAGACCCTCGAAGGCGATGCGGTTCATCGAGGAGTCGGTGCAGGCGCCGGAGGCGATCACGACGTCACGCAGCGCGAGCTTCGGTGTCAGCGCGCCGCAGGACCCCACCCGGATGATGCGCTGCACGTCGTACTCGTCGAAGAGCTCATTGGCGTAGATCGCCAGCGACGGCTGGCCCATTCCGGATCCCTGGACCGAGACCCGCTCGCCGCGCCAGGTGCCGGTGTAGCCGTACATGCCGCGGACCTCGTTGTAGCACTTCGCGTCGTCGAGGATCGTCTCGGCGATCCACTTCGCACGCAGAGGGTCACCGGGCATCAGGACCGTGGGTGCGATCTCGCCCGGTCGGGCGCCGATGTGGGTGCTCACGGACCGGGAAACTACCGGAAGGTCGGTTTCGAGACGGCCGGGGCAGCCCCTCGCGGAGCTCGGATCTACCCCAGCCACCTCAACCTCCTCGCCCAACCCTCGGCGCTCACTCCGTTCGGCCGAGCGGGCTCGGACTAGCCTCATCCGCGTGAGCTCCCGTCGAACCTTCCCGCACGTCGCGCTCTCCGCGCACGCCCACAACCGCCAGGGCCTGCTCCGCACCGACGACGAGTGGCTGGACAAGCGGTGGGCAGACCCCGAGACGAGGGTGCTGGTCGTCGCCGGGTCACGGATCCGACCGGTCGACGGGGAGGTGTCGTGGATCGCGCCGGGGGATGCGCCGCGGGAGGGCACGCGGGTGCTGCTCGGCGAGCGCGAGGGCCGGACCTGGTTCGCCCTGATCGTGGACCCGGACCAAGCGCCGGGGAAGCGCGAGGAGTGGCTGAGCCTCAGGGCGCTGCTGCCGACGCTGGCCGACCGCAACGACCAGGCGCCACTGCTGCTGCACGCCATCGGGCTGGCCGAGTGGCACTTCGCCACCAGGTACTGCCCGCGCTGTGCAAAGGCGCTGGAGGTGCGGGCGGCGGGCCACGAGCTCCGGTGCACGGCGTGCGACAGGCCGCAGTTCCCGCGCACTGATCCCGCGGTGATCATGGCGATCACTCACGGCGGGCCGGGCA
>DASSJR010000040.1:0-3418 GCA_035691135.1 Nocardioides sp.
GATGAAGGCCGGCTCCGCCTGCATCGGACTGGCGTTGCGTGGCGAGGACCGCGGCGCCGCCATCGCCTGCTCGATGGTCATGCCCCGGTCGATCCGGTTGAACAGCATCTGCAGGACCGTGGTGATGATCGTCGACCCGCCCGGCGACCCGAGCGCCAGGGACGGCTTCCCGCCCTTCAGCAGGATCGTCGGCGACATCGAGCTGCGCGGCCGCTTGCCGGGCTCCAGCCGGTTGGGGTCGTCCGGGTTCGCCGGGAAGGTCGTGGTGAAGTCGGTCAGCTCGTTGTTGAGCAGGAACCCGCGGTCGGGTACGACGATGCCGGACCCACCGGTCTGCTCGATGGTGAGGGTGTACTCCACGACGTTGCCCCACCGGTCGGTGGCGGTGAGATTCGTGGTCGTCAGCCCCTCGGTGTCGGTGCTGCGGGCTGGTTCGGTGTTGGGCGTCGAGCACTTGCCGTCGTAGTTCCGCACGCTGCCGGCGGGCGCGGGCTTCGGAATCGCACTCTTGCGCTGGATCAGGCACGCCCGCTCGGCGGCGAAGGTGTCGGAGAGCAGGTCGCTGACCGGGACGTCGACGAACGCCTCGTCGCCGAAGTACTTGGCTCGGTCCGCGAACGCGAGGGACCCGGCCTCGAGGTAGCGGTGCAAGGCGTCCTGGTCGGACATCTTGCCCAGGTCGTAGCGCTCGAGGATGTTCAGCGCCTCGCCGACGGTCGTCCCGCCGCTGGAGGACGAGCGCATGCCGAAGACGTCGTACCCGCGGTAGCCCGAGTGCGTGGGCGCCCGGTCGAGCGTGCGGTAGCCGGCGAGGTCGGACCGCTCCATGTAGCCGGGCGGGGCCGGCAGGGTGTGGTCGGCCGTCGTCGGGGGGGCCTGCACGGTCGCCACGATGTCTGCGGCGATCCCCTCGCGATAGAACGCCCTGACGCCCCGGTTGGCGATCAGCTGGTAGGTGTCAGCCAGGTCCGGGTTGCGGAACGTGGAGCCGACCGCAGGCGCGCTCCCGCCGGGCAGGAACAGCTCCCGCGTCGAGGTGAACTGGGAGAACCGGGCCTGGTTGGCGGCGGTCTGGTCGTGGAAGGTCTGGTCGACGACGAAGCCCTCGCGAGCGAGCGAGGCAGCCGGCAGGATCGACGCCGACAGGTTGCGGGTGCCCCACCGGTCGAGGGCGCGCTGCCAGGTGGCGAGGGTGCCGGGTACGCCGACCGAGACGCCGCTGCTGACCAGGTCGTTGAAGCTGTAGGCCTGCCCGGTGGCGGGGTTGACGAAGGCGTCCTCGGGCATCCCCATGGGCGCGGTCTCGCGACCGTCGATCGTCTGCACCGTGCCGGTGGCGGCGTCGTAGTGGACGAAGAACCCGCCACCGCCCACGCCGGCGCTGTAGGGCTCGGTCACGCCCAACGCGGCCGCGGTGGCGACTGCCGCGTCGGTGGCGTTGCCGCCTGCTTTCAGGACGTCGAGTCCGATCTGGGTGGCGTAGGGGTCGACCGAGGTCACCGCCCCGCCGAAGCCCTTGGCAGTGGCCACCTTGGGCGGCTCGGGGACGACTGCTTCCGCCGGTACCTGGAGGGTGGCGACGAGGGTGAGGGCCGCGACGGCGGAAGCGGAGAGGACTTCCCGTGACGATGGACGCATGCCCCACCCTCACCCGCGGTGTGGACCGTTGTCGAGAGCTACCCGAGTTTTCGGATGGCCGCCAGGGCATGGTCAGCACGCTCCGGGTCCTGGAACTCCACCCAGGTGATGCGCGGGTCGCGGCGGAACCACGACTCCTGTCGGCGCGCGAACCGTCGGGTGGCCACGACCGTGCGCTCGCGGGCATCGTCGAGGGACAGCTCGCCGGAGAGGTACGCCGCAACCTCGCGGTAACCGATCGCGCGGGATGCCGTGCGCCCCTCGGCCAGGCCCTCGCGGAGCAGCCGCTCCACCTCGTCGACCAGCCCACCCTCGAACATGTGGTCCACGCGCCGCTGGATGCGGTCGTTCAGTGTGGGCCGGTCGATCCGGACTCCGACCTGGATCGTCCGCGGTTCGACGTACTCGAGCCTCGGCAGGCTGGCCGTGAACGACTGGCCCGTGATCTCGATGACCTCGAGGGCACGCACGATCCGGCGGCCGTTCTCGGGCAGGATCCGCTCGGCCGCCTCGGGGTCGACGTCCAGCAGTCGCCTGTGCAGGGCATGGGGGCCGACCTCCGTGAGCTCGGCCTCGAGCCTGGCCCGGATGTCGGCGTCGGTGCCGGGGAACTCGAAACAGTCGACGACCGCGCGGGTGTAGAGGGCGGATCCACCGACCAGCACCGGCGTGGTCCCGCGCCCGCGCAGCTCGGCGATGACGGCACGGGCCTCCTTCTGGAACTCGGCGACGGTCAGGGGATCGCGGACCGTGTGGGTGTCGAGGAGGTGGTGGGGGATGCCGCGGCGCTCGCCGGGCGGCAGCTTCGCCGTCCCGATGTCCATCCCGCGGTAGACCTGCATCGCGTCCGTGTTGACGATCTCACCACCCAGGCTCTCGGCGAGGTCGAGGGAGAGCTCGGTCTTGCCCGACGCTGTGGGTCCGACGACGGCCACGATCGGGACGGCGGACATGCGGTTAGTCTGCCTGACGTGAGCGACGACAAGGACCGGCCGCAAGGACCCACCGACCCGCACGGCCAGGGCGGGATCGACGCGCCCGCTCCGCCCGGCGGGCCGCAGCGCACCGACGCGCCCTCCGGCCCGGCGACACCCGGCGAGCCGGCCCGTGACACCGGCGAGAAGACCGAGCACGGCCAGCAGCCGGTCGGCGAGACCACGCACGACGCGGACGAGCCCACCCAGGACGAGGAGCACCGCGCCCAGCAGGAGGAGAACGCGGCCACCGCCCTGGACGAGCCCTCCGACGGATCCGGCGGCGAGTGATCGACCGCTTCGTCGTCGTCCCGGCGTCGTACCTCTTCCTCCTGCGCGACCAGGAGGTGCTGCTCCAGCTGCGGCAGAACACCGGCTTCATGGACGGCCACTGGGCCGCGGCGGCCGCCGGCCATGTGGAGCGCGGCGAGACGGCGTACGACGCGGTGCGGCGCGAGGCCCTGGAGGAGCTGGGCCTGACGGGGATCGACCCGGTCTTCGAGTTCACGATGCAGCGCACGCAGGGCGGCGAACCGATCGACGAGCGGGTCGACTTCTTCTTCACCTCCCGGGCCTGGTCCGGCGAGCCCCGTATCCTCGAGCCCGACAAGTGCGCCGACCTGCGCTGGTGCCCGCTCGATGCGCTGCCCGACCCTGTGGTTCCGCACGAACTCATGGCACTGCGGTCGTTGGGTACGGGCGCCAAGTACCTCACCCACGGTTTTGAGGGAGGCCAGAGATGAGTGACGACGACCTCGGGGCGAAGCCCGAGCCGGAGACCGAGCGGCCAGAGCACTTTCCGGGCG
>DASSJR010000041.1:0-4555 GCA_035691135.1 Nocardioides sp.
GATCGCCCGGATGACCCGCGGCACCTGGCACGTGACCGACGTGTCCAACGCCTGCCGGACCCTCCTGCTCGACCTGGGCTCGGGCGAATGGTCCGACGAGCTGTGCTCGCTGTTCGGGGTGCCCCGCGACGCGCTCCCCGAACTGGTGCCCAACTGGGGTGAGATCGCCACCACCGACAAGGGGTCGTTCTGCGGGCTGGAGCTGCCCATCGCCGGCCTGGCCGGCGACCAGCAGTCGGCACTGTTCGGCCAGACCTGCTTCGACGTCGGCGACTCCAAGTGCACCTACGGCACCGGGTCGTTCATCCTCACCAACACCGGCACCAGCCTCAAACGCTCCGACGCCGGGCTGCTCTCTACCGCCGCCTGGCGCTCCCCCGACGGTGAGCTGACCTACGCGCTGGAGGGCGCCATCTTCGTCACCGGCGCCGCGGTCCAGTGGTTGCGCGACGGCCTGCAGATCGTCGGCTCGGCGGCCGAGACCGCGGCCATCGCGGCGACCGTCGACGACAGCGAGGGCGTCGTCTTCGTCCCGGCGCTGACCGGTCTCGGGGCACCCCACTGGGACCCGCACGCCCGCGGGCTGCTGATCGGGCTCACCCGCGGAACCAACCGCGCCCACATCGTGCGCGCGACCCTGGAGGCGATCGCCTTCGAGGTGCGCGACGTGCTCGAGACGATGCCGGGCCCGGACGGCTCAGCGCTCCGGGCCGACGGCGGGGCCAGTGCCAACGATCTCCTGATGCAGATCCAGGCGGACCAGATCGGCGGCCCCGTCGAGCGCCCCGAGATCGTCGAGACGACGGCGCTGGGTGCCGCGTTCCTCGCCGGGCTCGGCACCGGCGTATGGTCCTCGACCGACGACCTGCGCCATACCTGGCAGCTCGACCGCAGCTTCGATCCGACCGGCTCCCGCGAGGCCGCTGACGCCGCTCATGCCCGGTGGACCGAGGCGGTCTCTCGTTCGAAGGGCTGGGCGGAGATCTAGCCCAGCCTGGCCAGGGCAGCGGCCGCGGCATCGCGATCCTTCGTCGCCGCCGCGACCGTCGACTCGGCCTCGGCGCGCACGTCCTCGGCGTCACCCAGCTCTTCGTCGACCTCCTCGAAGCGCGCCTCGAGCTCGGCCAGCTTGCCCCGGAGCTCGTCGATCTCGGCCTGCAGCTGCATGCTGCGGGCCTCGAGGTCGGAGACCTCCTGGCCCGCGGCACTAAGTGCGGCGGAAGCCTCGGCCAGCCGCTGCTCGGCTCCTTCGAGGTCGTTCTCCGCCTGCCGGCGGGCCTTCTGGTCCGCCTCGGGGTCGGGTACGACGTGCAGCTCCGGCGGCGCCTCGGGCTCGACGGCCCGGGGGCTGGCCGCGAATCCGAGTGCCTCCGGCGTAGCCACCGCACCGGCGACATCGGCCTCTTCCAGGCCGGTGCTGGCGAGCGTGCTGACCAGCAACCCGCTCCGCACCGCCTTGGCGCACGCCTCGTCGACCATCGCCGCGGTGAGGGTCGCTTCGACCTGGTCGGCCACTGCCTGCGTCACCTTCACGCCGAGGCCGGAGGCCACTGACCGTGCCCGCGTCGTGACCGCTGCCGTCAGCTGTCGCCGCTGCCGCGTGAGCGCCCGCAGCTCGTCTCCCTTCAGCCCGGCCTGGGCCGCCCTGAGCGCATCTCCCATGGCGAGCACCTGCTCGACCTGCTCGGTCTCGTGCCGTACCAGCTGGTTGACCACCCACGCTGCCACGGACGGCTTCTTCAGCTTCTTGACCTGGCCGGACAGCTCGCTGCCCTTGAGCCCCTTGGCCTTCGCGTCCCGGGCGGGCGTGAAGTCGCCCGGTGACAGCGCGTAGAGCTCGTCGGCGATCTCCAGCAGCTCATTCGTCATCATCGAGCCCCTGCTCGATGGCGTAGCGGGTGAGCTCGACCCGGTTGTGCATCTGCAGCTTGCGCAGGGTGTTCTGGACGTGGTTCTGGACGGTTCGGTGGGAGATCACGAGCCGCTCGGCGATCTGCTTGTAGGACATCCCCTTGGCCACCATCTTGAGGATCTCGGTCTCGCGGTCGGTCAGCTCGGGATGGTCCGGGCCGGCGGCCGGCTCTGACATCCGGCGGAACTCACCCAGGACCAGGCCCGCGAGTCCGGGTGTGAAGACGGTGTCGCCGACCGCCACGCGACGTACGGCGTCCAGCAGCTCCTCCCGCGACGCGGACTTCACCAGGTAGCCGGTCGCGCCCGCCTTGACCGCCTCGAGCACGTCTGCCTGCTCCCCCGATGCCGAGAGGATCAGCACCCGCGCTGAGGGATCCTGCTGCAGCACGGCAGCGGTGACCTCCACCCCGTTGGGCCCGGGGATCTGCAGGTCCAGGACGAGGACTCGCGGCCGGGCCGCGGGGAAGCGGGCCAGCGCTTCGTCGCCGTTCGCCGCCACGCCCACCACGTCGAAGCCCGCGGCCTGCAGGTCCCGCTCGACCGCGTCCCGCCACATCGGGTGGTCGTCGACCACCATCACCCGGATCGCCCCTTCGGGGGTCGCATGGTCGCTCATTCCGCGGACCCTAGTCGGTGGGCCGCAGGTAATGACCGCGTCGGTGCACCAGCGGCGGCGTGTCCTCGCCGAGGTGCACGTCGTCGACCGTGCACGTGATGAGGCTCGACCAGCCCACGTCGAGCTCCGACTCCAGCGACACCGTCGCCCACGCCGGCGCATCCACCAGCTGCGGTCCCCAGTTCCCGGCCTCGAACGGTGCCAGCCGGAAAACACCGCCGGGCGCGGGTGCGACCCCCGCGAAGGCGTCGGCGAGGTCTCGGTGCCGCCACCCCAGCAGGTGTACGACGGCGCGGCCGGTCCGGTGCAACGCCTCGGCGAGATCGGAGTCGGGGTCGAGCAGCCCCAGGATCCTGGCCGGCTCACCTCCGGCCACCATCACGGACGACACGGTCAAACCGGCCCGTTGACGCTCGGAGCCCGACGTCCACAACGTCACCGCTCCGCCCAGCCGTCCCCGGAACCGCCGGACCGGATCCCGCTCCGACTCCGGATCGAGGAAGGGGTGGGTGTCGTGGATCGTCACGCTCCCGACCCTATGTCCACCCGAGTCGGCGCAAACGCAACGCCTACACGGGCCCAGTCGGCGCAAACGCAACGGCCAGGCGAGCCCAGTCGGCGCTGATGCAACGATGGCGCGCGGCAGTTGCGCCGACTCGAGGCTCTCAACGCCAGCAGTTGCGCCGACTCGCGGGTCAGCGGGGGACGACGAGCTCCCACTCGGTGCCGAACGAGCCCGTGGTCACCTCAGCAGTTCCGCCGAGGTCGGCCATCCGGCCCCGGATCGACTTGGCCACACCCAAGCGGCCGGCGCTCGCCGCCTCATCCAGCCGCCCCGCGGGGATGCCCGGGCCCTCGTCGCGCACCGAGATCTCCACTCGGTCGTCGAAGGCCTCCACCAGCACCCAGGCCGGGGCGTCCGGGCCGACGTGCCGCGCCACGTTGGACAGGCACTCCCGCACCGCGGCCATCA
The DNA here is from genome assembly GCA_035691135.1 of Nocardioides sp. Classification (GTDB taxonomy): domain Bacteria; phylum Actinomycetota; class Actinomycetes; order Propionibacteriales; family Nocardioidaceae; genus Nocardioides. The sequence goes on from DASSJR010000041.1 coordinate 3,504, forward strand.
CCTCAGCGGTCCGAGCGCCGGCGAGCAGCACCGGCTCGGCGGGCGCGGCGACCCGGACCGGGTGCTCGCGCTCGAGTGCGGTTAGTGCTGCCACCAGGTCTTCGGACGTGTCGGAGACGCCACCGGCGAGCGAGTCCTGCTGGCGGATCAGGGACCGTAGTGCGCTCTCCTGCTCGCCGGCCAACCTCCCGAGCTCGGCCGCTTCACCGCCGAGCTCCCCACCACGGCGCTGAACCAGGGCGAGCACCTGCAGGACGCCGTCGTGCACGGCTCGAGCCAGGCGGTCACGTTCCGCGGCGCCCGCTGCTGCGCGTTCCGCGACTTCGCGCTCGGTGGCCAGCTGCTGGAGCACGCCGCACATGAAGCCGACGATCGGGCCGCCGATCATCAGCAGGAAGACGTTGCCGTAGTTGCCCTGCGTCACGTGCGCCCGCACTCCGAGGTCCGCCATGGACAACAGGATTCCGGCGACCAGGCCGCCCAGCCAACGCCAGTGGATAGCCCAGGCGAAGAGCGCCCCCATCACCCAGAACCCCGGGACGGTGGCGCGGAACTCCTCCCCTTTGACCAGGGGCGAGGCAAGGATCGCCGCCATGGCCACGGCCAGGTCGGCCACCAGAAGCGCGGGCACCCGTCTCCGGTGGTCGGAGTAGGCCCAGATCGCGAAGAAGGTCCAGGCCGTCATCGCCACGACCACTGCGACCCCGGCGCGCGGGTGGCTGAAGTTGTCGGCACGGTAGATGTTGAGCCCGATCGCATTGACCAGGGTCACGACGCGCACGACGGCGAGCGCTCGGAACAGGCCGTCCTCGACGGCAAGCCCCGCCGGCGAGGCGCTGATCCGCGAGGTGTCGGCCGGTTTCAGGATGCCTGCTTGTGCTCGGCCGTGGCGGCAGGATCGTTCCCGGACCCGCCCTTCTTGGCCTCCTCCTTGGCCCGGCTGGCGTACATGTCGACGTACTCCTGGCCGGAGAGCCGCATGATCTCGTACATGATCTCGTCGGTGATCGACCGCAGGATGTAGCGGTCGTTCTCCATCCCCTCGTAGCGGG
>DASSJR010000042.1:0-9055 GCA_035691135.1 Nocardioides sp.
GACCTCGTTGAGCGCCCGGACCCTGGACAGCCGCTCGTCGGTGAGCATGTCCGCCGTCATCGCCCCGCCGGTGGCGATCCGGGAGTCGGCCGGCACGCCGTTGAGGTACCGGCTGGTGAGCAGCCCCTGCGCCAGCGGCGAGAACGCGATGCAGCCGGCGCCGATCTCCTCCAGCGTGTCGAGTAGTTGGTCGTCCTCGATCCAGCGGTTGAGCATCGAGTACGACGGCTGGTGGATCAGCAGCGGCGTGCCCAGCCCGGTCAGGATGCGCACGGCCTCGCGGGTGCGGTCCGGGCCGTAGGAGGAGATGCCCGCGTAGAGGGCCTTGCCGGAGCGGACGGCGGTGTCGAGCGCTCCCATCGTCTCCTCGAGCGGCGTCGTGGGGTCGAAGCGGTGGCTGTAGAAGATGTCGACGTAGTCGACGCCCATCCGGCGCAGTGACTGGTCCAGGCTGGCCAGCACGTACTTGCGGCCCCCGCCGCCCTGGCCGTAGGGGCCCGGCCACATGTCGTAGCCCGCCTTCGTCGAGATCACCAGCTCGTCGCGCAGCCCGGCGAAGTCGTCGCGGAGGTAGACGCCCATGTTCTCCTCGGCGCGGCCGTAGGGCGGGCCGTAGTTGTTGGCGAGGTCGAAGTGGGTCACACCCCGGTCGAAGGCCCGCCGGAGGATGGCGCGCTGGTTGTCCTCGGACCGGTCGTCGCCGAAGTTCTGCCACAGCCCGAGGGACAGGACGGGCAGCTTCAGCCCGCTGCGGCCGGTGAAGCGGTACTCCATGCCGCCGTCGTCGTAGCGGTCCGGGGCGGCGTCGTACGTCGTCATGCCGACCACCCTGCCACCCACACGCGACGTCGCTGAAGGCGCCCGCTCAATTCCCGAGCAGGTCGGTGACCAGCGCCTCCACGTGGACCCGGATCGCGTCGCGGATCGGCCGGACCTCGTCGGCCGCCTGGCCGGCCGGGTCGTCCAGCTTCCAGTCCTCGTACCGCTTGCCGGGATAGAACGGGCACGCGTCACCGCACCCCATGGTGACGACGACATCGGCCTCGCGGACCATCCCGTCGGTCAGGACGGTCGGGGTCGCCTCGGCCAGGTCGATCCCGACCTCGGCCATCACGGCAACCGCGGCGGGATTGACCGTGCCCGCAGGCTCGGAGCCGGCCGAGAGGACCTCGATCCGGTCACTGGCGAGGTGGCGCAGGAATCCTGCGGCCATCTGGGATCGGCCCGCGTTGTGGACGCAGACGAAGAGCACCGTGGGTCGTTCGCTCACGATCGCGTCCTCACGGGTTCCGAACGGAGGAGCAGGAGCAGCCCCAGGGCGAGGGCCCCACCCAGGAGCTGCATGAGCACGAACATCGGCACCGCCGCCGGGTCGATGCCCGCGAACGTGTCGGAGAGCGTCCGGGCCAGCGTCACCGCCGGGTTGGCGAAACTGGTCGAGCTGGTGAAGAAGTACGCCGCCGTGATGTAACCGCCGACCGCGAAGGCGACGTTCTCGGCCCGGCCGGACCGAAGGGTCCCGAAGATCACGATCAGCAACCCGAACGTGGCCACGACCTCGCCGAGCAGAAGGCCCGCGCCGGCGCGTTCGCTCGTGGACCGCGACACCGCGTCGAGGCCGAACATCAGGTTGGCGACGACCGCTCCCACGCAGGCGCCGACGACCTGGGCACCGACGAGCACGAGTACGTCGAGGGAGGTGACCAGACCGAGCGCCCGCTCGACCAGCGTCACGACCGGGTTGAACGCGGCGGAAACCGGCTGGAGCGCGAGGATCAGCGCCGTGAGGGCGGCACCGGTGACGAGCGCGTTCTCGAGCAGCTGGAGGCCCTGGTCACCCGGCGAGAGCCGCGACGCGGCGATGCCGGAACCGATCACGGCCATGAGGAGGAACGCCGTCCCGACCAGCTCGGCTGCGGCACGTCGTACCAGCGTCACCCGATCCCTCCGCCCAGCAGCGCGGAGAGATCTCCGAGCGCTGCCTGGTTGACGCGGTAGTAGACCCAGACACCGCGCTTCTCCCGCTCCAGCAGCCCCGATCCGTGCAGCAGCTTGAGGTGGTGGCTGATGGTCGGCTGGGAGAGCTCGAAGGCGTCGTTGAGGTCGCAGACGCACGCCTCCTGCCCGGCGTGGGACGCGATGAGTGAGAGCAGCCGGAGCCGCACCGGGTCGGCGAGCGCCTTGACCAAGGGGGCGATCCGTTCGGCTTGTTCGAGGCTGATCGGCTCGCTGGTCAACGGTGAGCAGCAGGCCACGGTCTCGACCGGCGTGAGCTGGAGGGTCTTCGGCATGAGGACATATTGACAGATATCAATGTCCGTGCCAAACTCCAGACATAGACAATCATCTATATATCCGGAGGTAGCCATGTCCCGCATCCAGCTCGCCCTGAACGTCGACGACCTCGACGCGTCCATCGACTTCTACTCCAGCCTGTTCGGCACTCCCCCAGCCAAGACCAAGCCCGGCTACGCCAACTTCGCCGTGGCCGAGCCGCCGCTCAAGCTGGTGCTGATCGAGAACGCCGGCCAGGGAGGTTCGATCAACCACCTCGGCGTCGAAGTCACCGACACGGGCGCCGTCGAGGCCACGCAGTCCAGGCTCGCGGCCGAGGGCCTGGCGTCCACGGACGAGCGCGACACCACCTGCTGCTACGCCCGCCAGGACAAGTTCTGGGTCGAGGGTGGACCGGACGGCGAGCGCTGGGAGGTCTACACGGTCCTTGCGGACAGCGAGACGTTTTCCGCAGCCGACGCCGACGAGACCTGCTGCGCGACCGACGCGGCGACCTCGAGCGAGGCGGCTGCCTGCTGCTGATCAGCCTGCGGAAATGGCGTGCGCCGGCGGCGCCGAGCGGCTGGAATACCGGTCATGGACGCACCGTGGCGAGACCCGGCCTGGATCGCCGGCGCTCACACCTGGATCGAGGAGCAGACCGCCCGGCTCGGCCTGGCCCGGACCGGTGCGATCGAGCAGCCCCACATCTACCCGTGGTCGACGGTGATGCGGGTTCCGACGGCCGAGGGTGACGTGTGGTTCAAGGCCAACACCGGTCAGCTGCAGCACGAAGCGGCACTGGTGAGCCTGGTGGCCGAGCGGGTGCCCGAGCGGGTCCCGCCCCTGCTGGCGGCCGACCTCCGGCGCGGCTGGATGCTGATGACCGACGCCGGGGAGCGGCTTCGCGAGGTCGTGGTGGCCGAGCGGAGCCTGACGAGGTGGCTCGACATCCTGCCGGCCACGGCGCGGATCCAGCTCGCGATGGAGCCCGACGTCGATGCCCTTCTGGCGCTGGGGGTTCCGGACATGCGGCTGGCGACGTTGCCCGAGGGCTACGCGCAGCTCATGGACGTCCTGGACGCCGAGGATCGGTACCGCGACGGCCTGGCCCGCGTCGTCGAGCTCGCCGAGGAGCTCGCGACGTTCGGTATCGCCGAGACCCTGCAGCACGACGACCTTCACGACGGCCAGGTCTTCGTGCGCGACGGCACGCACCTGGTCATGGACTGGGGCGATGCCTGTATCTCGCACCCGTTCTTCACGCTCTCGGTCACCCTCGAGGGCGGGATCGCGTGGGGGATCGACGACGTGGAGAACTCCGAGGACACCGAGCCCTACCTCCGGGCGTACCTCGCGCCGTACGCCGAGAGGTACGACGGCGATCTCGTTGCCGCGTCGCGGCTGGCCACCCGGCTGGGCTGGGCGTGCCGGGCCGTGAACGGGCACGTCCCGAGCGACAAGGAGCACACGTTGACCCGGCTCCGGATGTTCCTCGACGGACGACCCTGACTCACCCGACCCGCGACTCGAGCACCCGGAAACCCTTGGCGCTGGCCAGACGCTCGGTCGGGTAGCCCTGCTCCCCCAGCCAGCGCTGCAACGAGTCGGCACCGAGGTTCTTCCCGACCACCAGCACCGCGCGGCCTCCGGGCCTCAGGCGTGGGAGCCAGGTCAGCAGCAGGTCGTGCAGGGCCGGCTTGCCGATCCGGATCGGCGGGTTCGACCAGATCTCGTCGTAGGTCGCGTCCGCCGGGACCACCTCCGGGAGGCAGGCGACGAACCGCCCCTCGATGCCCAGGCTCCGAGCATTCTCGTTGGCGAGCGCAACCGCCCGTTCGTTGACGTCGACGCCCGTGACGTTGGCCAGCGGCACGGCCTTGGCGAGCGCCAGCCCGATGACGCCGTACCCGCAGCCCAGGTCGAGGAACTGCCCCTGCGCCGGTGGCTGTGTCTCCCGGAAGAGCACGGCGGTGGCGTGGTCGAGGTGTCCGCGGCTGAACACTCCCGAACCGCTCACCAGGGTGAGCTCGTGGCCCCACACCTCGCAGGTGAACGCCTCGCGCTCGAACGGGACCGCGGGGTCCGCGCTGAAATAGTGCTCCCCGCTCATCGGTGGCGCTCCACGATTGCGAGCGTGGCACGTTCCCCGGACAGATCGGGAGCGGGGTCGAGCAGTCCCCGCGTCGTGGCCCGCCACGCCAGAGCACGGCGCAACGCAGCTCCGCCCACGTCGTCCCACTCGTCGAGAAGTGCCGTCCCGGCTCCCTGCCAGCACAGAGCGTCCACAAGCACGACCGCCAGCGCGAGCTCGCGCGGCCACCACTGCGCGGGCCAATCGATGACCCCGGCGGTGTCCTCATCCCGAAGAACGTTGCCGGTCAGGTCAGCGTGGACCACCTGCGGTTGTCCATCGACGGCGCCGTCGTCGCGCAGGCAGTCCACGACGAACGCCCCGACCGAATCGGGTGGTTCGTCGCCGGCGAGCAGCATTCGGTCCGCGGTCGTCCACGGGTCGTCTCGAGTGTCGAGGAAGGCCGGTTTCGCCAAGTCCGCGGTGACGTCGAGGAAGCTGTCACAAGCCAGCCGGAACCAATGCGCATCCTCCACGACCGAGGCGGTCTGCCCGGGCACCGACAGGTGCGCCGACCAGCCGTCGACAACCCAGCGGCCGTCCTGGTCAGCCAGCGGCCTTGGCACCCTCACCGGGGCATCGCTCGGCCAGTCGAGGTAGACCTGGCAGCGCCAGACCTGCTCCGCTGTGTCGGCCACCTGCTTGAGAACGACGCCTCCCACCTGCCATGCGCCGGACACCCGGCCGCCCGCCATCGGTTGCGGCGGCTCGCTCAACCCGTAGGCCGCCAGCACGTGGCCGGGTGGCGGTATCACCGTGGCTCCCGCGTGGCCCGCGTCATCGCCGCCCGGGGGGCCAGCTCGTCGTCCGGCGGGTAACGCACCTCCTCGAGTGTGAGCCCGTGCGGATGGACGACCGTCACCCCCGGGTCGCGTACGCCGGCTCGCAGCACCTCACCGGCCCACGACGCCGGGCGGCGACCCTCCCCGACCGCGAGCAGGCAGCCCACCAGCGACCGCACCATGCTGTGGCAGAACGCGTCTGCCTTCACCGTCGCGATCACCCGCCCGTGGTCGTCCCGTGCCCACGTGAGCTCGAGCAGGGTCCGGATCGTGGTCGCGCCCTCACGCCGACGGCAGAACGACGCGAAGTCGTGCTCCCCCAGCAACACCGTCGAGGCCTCGTTCATGGCAGCGAGGTCGAGCGGCCGCGGCCACGCCAGCACGTGTCCGCGAGCCAGGGGGTCGACGGTCGCGGCCCGGTCGGCGACCCGGTAGCAGTACCGCCGCCAGAGCGCGGAGAAGCGCGCGTCGAACCCGTGGGCCGCGGCCACCACACGGCGTACCCGCAGGTCGGCGGGCAGGATGCCGTTGAGCCGTGGCAGGAGGACCTCCGGTACCTGACCCTCGGACCGGCCGACGGCCTCCCGGAGCACGTCCTCGTCGACGTCGAAGTGGGTCACCTGCCCGCGAGCGTGGACGCCGGTGTCGGTGCGGCCCGCACACACCAGCGAGACCGCCTCGACCCGCAGCAGCGTCGCCAGGGCAGCCTCCAGCGTCCCCTGCACCGTCCGCAGGCCCGGCTGGGTGGCCCACCCGTGGAAGTCGGTGCCGTCGTAGGCGAGGTCCATCCGGATCCGCATGCGGCGCATCCTCTCAGGACAGCTCGGAGGCGTACGGCGGGTCCGCTCCCGGCCGGGAGACCGTCACCGCAGCAGCCCGAACGGCCCGGTGCAGCACCTCCCGGATCGCGATCTCGTCGAGCGAGGCCAGGTCCCCACGGCCGAGCAGACCGTCGAGCAGGGCGGCCGAGAACGTGTCCCCCGCCCCGATGGTGTCGGCCACCCGCACCGGCGTCGACGGGACCTCCACCAGACCCGAACGAGAGAACCACACCGCGCCCTGCTCACCGCGCGTCACGACCACGGCGGCGGGCCCGATCCCCAGCAGCCCGCGAGCTGCGTCCGGCAGGGTGAGGTCGGGGTAGAACGAGGCCAGGTCCTCGTCGGAGGCCTTCACCAGGTCGCTGACCGAGGCCAACCGCTCCACCCGCTCGAGCAGGTCGGGACCGGTTCCGGTCACAACCGGCCGGGCGTTGACGTCGTAGCTCACCAGCGCGCTCCCGTTCAGGCGGGACGCCGCGGCGTGGACCACCTCCGCACCCGGGGTGAGCACCGCCCCCAGCGAGCACACGTGGACGGCGGCGGGCATCACGTCGACCGGCGGCGGATCCAGCACCCAGTCGAGGTCGAACTCGTAGCTTGCCGCGCCGTCGGCGCCCAGCGTGGCGATCGCCGTCGATGTCCGCGCAATGGAGTGCGGGTCGTTGGTCAGCCGCACCCCGGCGCGCTCAAGGTGCTCGGCGACCATCCGTCCGTGCGGGTCGTCCGCGAAGCTGGTGGCGAACCGTACCTGGCGCCCGAGCCTGGCCAGGGCGACCGCGACGTTGGCCGCGCTTCCTCCGACATGCTCGGTCGTCGTCCCGTCCGCCGCGCGCACGACATCGATGAGGGACTCCCCGATCACGAGCACGTCGTCGGCCACCCCTTGTCTCTACCACGCGTAGGGTCCCGGCATGGACCTGATCCCGCTCGACCCGGACGCGTCGGAGCCGCCGTACGAACAGCTCCGTCGGCAGATCGCAGCCCGGGCCGCCTCGGGAGCGCTCCCGCCCGGCACCCGCCTTCCCACCGTGCGGGCCCTGGCATCCGAGCTGGACCTCGCCGTCAACACCGTTGCCAAGACCTACCGGGCGCTCGAGACCGACGGCGTCATCGTCACCGAAGGGCGTCGCGGGACGTTCGTGGCACCGGGGGCCGCCGCGGACAGGGAGGAGGCCGTCAGGGCCGCAGCGACGTACGCCGCCGTCGCTCGCCGGCTCGGCCTGGGACTCACGGAGGCGACGCTGCTCGTCGAGCGCTCCTGGTCGGCCTGAGCTCGTGCTTCGACGAAAGCGGCCTGCGCTTCACGTCCCACTGCGCTAGCGTTGAAGTGACACCGGCGCGCGATCGGTGCACGCGCCCTGGATGATGGGAAGTGCATCATGGAATTCGCCGAAGCGATCCAGAGTTGCTTCAAGCAGTACATCGGCTTCACAGGTCGGGCTCGCCGTTCCGAATACTGGTGGTTCGCCCTGTTCGGCGTGATCGTCAGCATCGTGGCCGATCTGATCGACACCCTGCTCGGCACCATGTCCGAGGACACCAACGTCGGTGTGGTCGGCGGCATCGCCGGCCTGGCCCTGCTGCTGCCGGGTATCGCCGTCGCCATCCGCCGCCTTCACGACACCTCCCGGAGTGGGTGGTGGATCCTGATCGGGCTGGTCCCGATCGTCGGCTGGATCGTCCTGATCGTGTTCTACGTCCAGGACAGCCACCCCGACAACAAGTACGGCCCCTCTCCCAAGGCCGCCGCTGCAGCACCAGAGGCCGGCCCAGCACCGGGTGCCGGCCCAGCCCCAGCGATGTGAGCAGCCCCTCCAGGAAGTACGTCGTCTACGGCGCCGGCGCGGTCGGCGGGGTCATCGGCGGCCACCTCGCGATGGCCGGACACGAGACCACCCTGATCGCGCGCGGCGAGCACCTGAGACGGATCCAGGAGAACGGCCTGCGGCTCGACACCGGCAGCGGCATGCACGTGATCGAAGCGCCGGCGACCGACACTGCCGCCGACGTGGGCTGGGGGAACGACAAGGTCTGCGTGCTGGCCGTGAAGTCGCACCAGGCCCCTGCCGCTCTCGACGACCTCGCCGCCCACGCGCCCACGAACACGCCGATCTTCTGCGCGACCAATGGAGTCGCCACCGAGCTCGCTGCGCTGCGCCGGTTCGCCCACGTCTATGCGATCTGCGTAATGCTTCCGTCGACCCATCTCCAGCCCGGGGTGGTCGTCGCCAAGTGCCATCCCGTTCCCGGCATCCTCGACCTCGGACGGGTGCCCGAGGGCACCGACCACCTGACCGGGTGGGTTTCGGCCGACCTGCGCGACTCCGGCTTCGCATCGATGCCGCGAACCGACATCCTCGCCTGGAAGTACCGCAAGCTCCTGATGAACGTCGGGAACGGCGTCGACGCGGCCTGCGTCGACGGGCCAGCGGCCGACGAGCTCGCCAACCGAGCAGAGGCCGAGGGTGAGGCAGTGATCCGCGCCGCCGGCATTCCTCTGGTCACGGCCGCGCAGGACAAGCAGCGAAGGGGCGACATCCTCCAGCGGCGGGACGGTGCCGCGCCCCGAGGAGGCTCCACGTGGCAGAGCGTCACCCGCGAGACCGGCAGCACCGAGGTGGACTACCTGGCCGGCGAGATCGTGCTGCTCGGGCGGCTCCACGGCGTACCCACCCCCGCCTGCGAGCTGATCCAGCAGGTCACCAACGACCTGGCCCGCCGCCGAGCACAGCCGCGGAGCCTGGATGCCGCCGACCTGCTCACCCGGCTTCCGTGGCCGGCCGATGAGAGTCTGATGCCGCGACGCTCTTGATGGCTCCGTACCCACCCGTCCGGCCTTCGGCCGGACCGAACGAGGTACGTGGTTGCGGTTTGCTCTGGGTTGCGCTGGCCGGTCACGGTGGGTTCCTGGCTTACGGCCGGCTTTGGTCGTCGTCCTTTTGGTTGCGGTGGATAACCCTGTTCTTGGGGGTTGGAGTGTCGGTGGTCGCTGGTTGAGTTAGGTCATGGAAGGCACCACCACAGGCACAGTTGGCCTTGGGGAT
>DASSJR010000043.1:0-21228 GCA_035691135.1 Nocardioides sp.
TCGCCGCCGCGGTCGTACGCCGCGCGCTTCTGCGGGTCCGACAGCACCTCGTAGGCGCGGGAGACCTCCTTGAACTGCTCCTGCGTCTCCGGGTCGGGGTTGACGTCGGGGTGCAGCCGCCTCGCCATCCGCCGATAGGCCTTCTTGATGGTCTCGGCGTCCGCGTCACGGGACACGCCCAGGAGGTCGTAGAGGTCCTGACTCACGTTCGGTCCTTCTTCGTTGTCGCGGCGCTCCGGGCGCTGCAGAACTGAGGTTCGGGGGGCGTTGGTCGGGTCATGCCTGGTCGAGGATCCGGGACACGTAGCGGGCCACGGCTCGCACCGCCGCCATGGATCCGGGGTAGTCCATGCGCGTGGGACCGACGACCCCGAGCGTCGCCAGCGACTCGTCGGCGGGCCCGTATCCGGTGGAGATCACGCTAGTCGAGGCGAGCTCGCGATAGGGACCCTCGGCGCCGATGCGGACGGTGATCGCACCGCCGGTGTGGGCCTCACCCAGCAGCTTGAGCAGCACGACGTGCTCCTCCAGCGCCTCCAGCAGCGGCCGTACGGCGGTGTCGAAGCTCTCGCCGAAGCGGGCCAGGTTGGCCGCGCCGCCGACGGCGATCCGTTCGTCAGACCGGTGGTCGGAGAACGCCTCCACGAGCGTGTCGACCAGCGCCGCCATGGCCGCTCCGTCGCGCTCGGGCACGGCGGCCCGCAGTGCGGTTGCCGCCTCGGCGATCACCTTGCCCGCAGCCGCGACGTTGAGCCGGGACCGCAAGTCGCCGAGCTCGGCGTCGTCGATGGACTTCTCGAGCTCGACGATGCGCTGCTCGACGCGGCCGGTGCTGAGGATCAGGATGAGCAGGAGCCGGTTGGACGTGAGCGCCACGAGCTCGACATGGCGAACCGTGGAGCGGGAAAGCGTGGGGTACTGGACCACGGCCACCTGGCGGGTCAGCTGGGCGAGCAGCCGCACCGACCGCTGGACGACATCGTCGAGGTCGACCGCGCCGTCCAGGATGGTGGCGATCGCACGCTTCTCGGCGGCGCTCATCGGTTTCAGGCCGGTCAGGCGGTCGACGAACAGGCGGTACCCCTTGTCGGTGGGCACCCGCCCCGCACTGGTGTGGGGCTGGGTGATGAAACCCTCCTCCTCGAGCGCGGCCATGTCGTTGCGCACGGTCGCCGGGGAGACCCCGAGGCCATGCCGCTCGACCAAGGCCCTCGACCCCACGGGCTCCTCGGTGGCGACGTAGTCCTCCACGATCGCGCGGAGAACAGCGATCTTGCGGTCGTCCTGCATGCTCGCCACCTCCTCGATCGTCGCTGGCACTCGCCTGATATGAGTGCCAAGGGTACTAGGGTCGCTGCCATGTCCGACTTCGTCGAGGTGGCAGAACGAATCTGGGTCGCGCGCTACCCGTGGTTCGACGTCAACGTGAGCGTGGTCGGCGGCGAACGCGGGCTGCTCGTGGTCGACACCCACGGCTCCGCGGCGGCCGCGCGAGAGGTCGTCGAGGACGTACGACGGCTGGGCGCCGGCGACGTCATCGGCATCGTCAACACCCACTGGCACTTCGACCACACGTTCGGCAACGTCACCTTCCGGTCCGCCTACGGTCCGATACCGATCCACGCCCACGAGAACGCCGCCACCGAGCTCGAGCAGTGGGGTGCCCGGACCAAGCAGCGCTACGTCGACGACCCGGACGACCCCCACTCCGCAGATGTGATCGACACCGAGATCGTGCTGCCCGACCACACCTTCTCCTCGGCCCGGGTGCTCGATCTCGGCGACCGCGCGGTCGAGCTCGTCTACCCCGGACGCGGCCACACCTCGGGTGACCTCGTGGTCCGGGTCCCGGACGCCGATGCCCTGCTCGCCGGCGACCTGGTCGAGGAGTCCGGTCCGCCGTACTTCAACGACGACTGCTGGCCGATGGAGTGGCCGCTCAGCCTCGACATCGTGCTCGGGCTGACCGGCGCGGCGAGCGTCGTCGTCCCCGGTCACGGCGCACCCGTGGACCGAGAGTTCGTCGAGACCCAGCGCAACGAGATCGGCATCGTCGCCGAGACGATCCGCGACCTGGCCGGGCGGGGTGTTCCCGTCGATCAGGCACTCGAGGCCGGCGAGTGGCCCTATCCCCGGGAGCGTCTGGGCGATGCGGTCGCCCGCGGCTTCGAGCAGCTCCCGCGCAGCCAGAAGCGACTCCCCCTGGTATGACCGATGAGCCGCCGAGTGGGTAGGTTCCGGGCATGAGCGAACAGAGCAACGACAAGTCCGAGGACGACGCCGTCGGCATCAGCGACGAGCAGCTCCCCGACGACCTCCTGCCCTCCGAGGACAACCCGCTCGCCGAACCTCTGAGCGAGGAGGAGGCGCCCGACGACATCGACGAGCTCGACCTGATGGGCGGCGGATCCGACAACCACTCGGACGAGGACTCCGACGATGAGCGGCCCACTGACGGCGAGTCCGCGCCGGCGGACAACGAGGACTGACTAGCGTTGCGCGGGTGACGCAGCCTTCCCCTGGCCCGCGGCGCTACGGCTCCGACGTTCTGTCCACCGACTGGCGCACGCCGAAACGCGGCCGCGCCGTCGACCATCCGGCGGAGCTGGGCGCCGTCGTCGAGGAGGTCATGACCGACTTCTGCGGCGAGATCGTGGCTGTCGACCGCGACCTGCACACCGTCACCCTCGAGGACCGCCGCAACCGCCGCCGCACCTTCCCGCTCGGACCGGGCTTCCTCCTCGAGGGCCGGCCCGTGGTGCTGACCGCGCCCCTGCGGGCACCGGCACCCCCGAAGCCAAGGCGTACGGCGTCCGGGTCGGTCGCCGTCGACGGCGCTCGGGCCCGCGTGGCCCGGCAGAGCCGGATCTACGTCGAGGGCCGGCACGACGCCGAGCTGGTGGAGAAGGTGTGGGGTGACGACCTGCGGATCGAGGGCGTCGTGGTCGAGTATCTCGGCGGCGTCGACGACCTCGGCGCCCACCTCCGCGAGTTCCAGCCCGGCCCGGACCGCCGGGTCGGCGTGCTGGTCGACCACCTGGTCCCGGGCTCGAAGGAGAGCCGGATCGCGGGGGAGATCGCGCGGTCTCCCATCGGACGCCACGTGCTGATCACCGGGCACCCGTTCGTCGACATCTGGGCGGCGGTGAAACCGGCCCGGCTGGGGCTCTCACGCTGGCCCGACGTGCCTCGCGAGATCGAGTGGAAGCACGGCCTCTGCCGGGAGCTCGGCTGGCCCTACCGGCAACAGGCCGACATCGCCCGGGCCTGGCAGCACATCCTGTCCCGGGTGGAGTCCTACCACGACCTCGAGCCGGCCCTCCTGGGACGGGTCGAGGAGCTGATCGACTTCGTGTCGACGGCTCCCTGAGCTGACCCTGACTCGACCCTGAACCGCCCCCGGAACCCACTACGAAGCGGCTCGGCGCGAGTACGCTCGACGACATGAGCGATCCCTACGGCCCCCCTCCTCCGGAACAGCCCGAGGAGCAGTCCCCCGGTCAGCAGCCGTCCGGAGAGCCTGTTTCCGGCCCGCAGACTCCGGGTCAACCGGCCTACGGCCAACCGTCCTACGGGCAACCGCCCGCGCAGAGCCCCTACGGTCATCAGCCGCCCTACGCCCAGCAGTCGGGGGCGGGTGGAATCACCGCCGATGAGCGCACCTGGGGAGGTGCCGCACACTGGGGCGCCTTGATCGCCGCCGTGGTGGGGGGCCTGGCCTTCCTCGGGCCGCTGCTCGTGCTCCTGATCAAGGGCAACGACTCGCCGTGGATCCGCCGTCAGTCCGTGGAGTCCCTCAACTTCCAGATCTCGATCCTGATCTACGCCATCGTCTCGGGGCTTCTCCTGCTGGTGCTGATCGGCTTCGTCCTGCTGCCGCTGGTCGGCCTCTTCTGGCTGATCTTCACGATCATCGGCTCGGTCAAGGCCAGCAACGGCGACGACTACCGCTACCCGCTGACCATCCGGATGGTGTCCTGAACCGAGCCGTCAGGGCACGAGGTCGCGAAGCACGGCATCCGCGAGCAGGCGGCCGGTGCGGGTGAGGATCACCCTCCGGCCCGGCCCCGATGCCGTACCGCTGGGCGCGAGCAGGCCGCGCAGCACGAGGTCCGGAACCGCCTTGCGGCCGACGTCGTCGAGCACGTCGAGGGCCAGGCCGTCGCTCAGTCTGAGCTCGAGCAGCATCCGCTCCAGGCGCCGCGTCTCGTGGTCGAGCACCTCCCGAGCCTGTGCTGGGCTCAGGCCTGCCTGGAGCCGGTCGGCGTACGCCGTCGGGTGCTTGACGTTCCACCATCGGGTGCCGCCGACGTGTGAGTGCGCTCCGGGTCCGACCCCCCACCAGTCGCCGCCGGTCCAGTAGAGGAGATTGTGGCGGCACCGGCTGGCCTCGTCCCTGGCCCAGTTCGACACCTCGTACCACGGCAGCCCGGCGGCCTGGAACCGCTCGTCGGCGAGTTCGTACTTGTCGGCGAGGTCGTCGTCGTCCGGCATCGGCAGCTCACCCCTGCGGATCCGTCGGGACAGGGCGGTGCCGTCCTCGATGATCAGGGAGTACGCCGACATGTGGTCGGGCCGGCAGGCGAGCGCCGCGTCGAGGGAGGCCTCCCAGTCGGAGAGCGTCTCACCGGGAGTGCCGTAGATCAGGTCGAGGCTGACCTGCTCGAATCCGGCTCCCCGCGCCCAGTCCACCGCCGCCGGCACCCGGAGGGGGTCGTGGGTGCGGTCGAGGGTGGCCAGCACGTGCGGCACAGAGGACTGCATCCCGAGCGAGATCCGGTTGAAGCCGACCGAGCGCAGCTCTTCGAGGTCCCACTGCGCCACGCTGTCGGGATTGGACTCGGTTGTGATCTCAGCATCGTCCTCGAGGCCGAACTCCGAGGCGATGGCCGCGAGGATCGCGCCGAGGTCGATCGCCTTCAACAGGGTGGGCGTACCCCCACCGATGAACACCGTGGACACCCGGACGTCGTGGTCTCCCAGCACCCGACGGGCCTGTCGGATCTCGGCGATCGCCGCTCCCGCGTAGGTCCACCTCGAGGCGCCCGGAGCGTTTCCCAGCTCCTCGGCGGTGTAGGTGTTGAAGTCGCAGTAACCGCAGCGGACCGTGCAGAACGGCACGTGGACATAGACCCCGAACGGCCGACGGCCCACGCCGTCCAGCGCGCTGTCCGGCAGGGAACCGTCGTCGGGTGCGGGGTCACCCGGGGGCAGGGCGGACGGCATTCCTCAATCAAACCAGACGCCTGATTTCGACACGCTGCCGCGAGTTCGCCGGCTCACTCGCGCCGCTCGCTCAATCCCTTCGCTAGCGGACCACGCACTTCGTGCGCGGTCCGGCTCAGGCATAAAACGCGTCGATCTTGTCCTTGTAGTTGTCCTCCACGACGTTGCGCTTGACCTTCATCGACGGGGTGAGCTCGCCGGACTCGACCGACAGGTCGTGGTCGAGCAGCTCCCACTTCTTGATCGTCTCCCAGCGGTTGAGCCTGCTGTTGAGCTCCTCCACGTAGCGGCCGACCATCTCCTGGACGGCGTCGGAGCCCACGATCTCGGAGTACGACGCACCCGCCATCCCGTTCTCCTCGGCCCATCCGTCCATGGCGTCGGGGTCGAGGGTGATCAGTGCGACGCAGAAGTTGCGCTCGTTGCCGAACACCACGAACTGACCGGCGTAGGGGCAGATCGCCTTGAACTTCGACTCGATCGCGGGCGGCGCGATGTACTTGCCGCCGGAGGTCTTGAACAGCTCCTTGATCCGGCCGGTGATGGTCAGGAAGCCCTCGTCGTCCAGGCTGCCCTTGTCGCCGGTGCGCAGCCAGCCGTCCTCGGTGAGCGTCTTCGCGGTCTCCTCCGGGAGGTTGTGGTAGCCGTCCATGACTCCGGGGCCCTTGATCAGGATCTCGTCGCCCTCGCCGAGCTTGACCTCGCTGCCAGGGAACACCTGGCCCACGCTGCCGTACTTGTAACCGTCGGGATGGTTGACGAACGAGCCGGCCGAGGTCTCGGTCAGGCCGTAGCCCTCGAGGATCAGGATGCCCGCGGCGTGGAACCACTCGGCGATGTCGCGGTTGAGCGCGGCCGCGCCCGAGATGAAGAACCGGACCCGACCGCCGAAACGGTCGCGGATCTTGGAGAAGACGAGCCGGTCGAACAGCGCGTGCTGGACGCCCAGCAGCAGGGGTACCGACTTGCCCTCGGCCTTGAGCCGGTCGACCTTGAGCCCGACCTCGAAGGCCTGGTTGAACAGCTTCTCCTTGAGGCCGCCCTCGGCCTGCTGCATCGTGACGATCCGGCCGTGCGCCTTCTCGAAGATGCGCGGCGCCGCGCCCATGAACGTGGGCTTCACGACGCCCAGGTTGTCGACGATCTTGTCGACGCGGCCGTCCACGGCGGTGGCGAAGCCGCACGCCAGCTGGGTCGAGAGCAGCACCTTGCCGAACGAGTGGGCCATCGGGAGCCACAGGAACTGCAGGTCCTCCTCGGTCAGGATGCCCTGCGCCTGGATCGCGGCGCCCTCGTAGACCCACGAGCGGTGACGGAGGCGTACTCCCTTGGGGCGTCCCGTGGTTCCGGAGGTGTAGATCAGCGTGGCCAGCTGGTCGGGGCGGATCGCCTCGGCCTTCTCCTTGATCACGTCGGGGTGGTCGGCGAGGTACTCCTCGCCCAGCTTGGCAAGGTCCTCCATGCCGATGATCCAGTCACCGTCGGCGGCGCCCTCGAACGTCACCACCTTCAGCAGGTGGGGCAGCTCGGCATTGCGGTCCTGCAGCTTCGCGATCTGCTCGTCGTCCTCGGCGAAGACCACCCGGCACTCGGAGTCGCTGAGGATGTACGCCGTGTCCTCGGCGTTGGTGGACGGGTAGACCGTGGTCGTGGCGGCGCCGGCACACATGATGGCGAGGTCGGCCAGGATCCACTCGTAGCGCGTCCCGGACGCGATGCCGACCCTTTGCTCCATCTCGACGCCAAGCGCGAGCAGGCCCGCCGCCAGCCGCGACACCTCCGTGCCGGTTTGTTGCCAGGTCACCGACTCCCAGGATTCACCCCGGGGGAAGCGGTAGGCCTCGGAGTCGGGGCTCTTCTCCACCCGGTCGAGGAACTGGAGGGCGACGTTCGGGGTCAGGTCCTCGACGAAGCCGGTGTCGATGTTCCTCGGGCTGGTACTGGGCATGACACTCCTGCTTCATGTCGGGGAACGGCTCGTCGCGGCCCGGCGCCGCAACGTTTTCCGCCAGTAACCTAGATCACCGCGACACGCCCGGGTAGCGGGACCCGCCCTTTGGTCACGCTCGGCCAGGTCGGACCACACTGGCCGCGGACGCGACGTGCTTCTCTACCGCCCGCCTGGCCTCGGCGACGAGTCCGTCGACCTGGAGCAGTTCGGGGAGCAACGAGCGGTCGGTGGTCAGCGCACGAAACATCGTCGAGACCGTGACACCGTGGGCAGGCCGTTGTTCGACGACCACGGCATCTCCGGCCTGGAGGGCACCCTCCTCGACAACCCGCAGGTAGGGACCCGGCCTGCCGACCGCGGCGAACCGCTTCACCCATCCGGTGTTGTCGAATCCCGTCTCCCCCATCCAGCACTTGAAGTCGTTGCACGGGATCCGCACGGACGCCACTTCGAGCAGCGCGCTGCCGACCCGCCAGCGCTCGCCGACCAGGGCCTCGTTGACGTCGATACCTGACGTCGTGAGGTTCTCGCCGAACATGCCGTCCGCGATCGGCGCCCCGAGCTGCTCGGCCCACGCATCGAGGTCCTCGCGGGCGAAGGCGTAGACGGCCTGGTCGATCCCGCCGTGATGCTCGGTGTCGCCCACCTGGTCGCCTTCGAGGCCGAGGGTCGCCACGCGCACCGGTCCGGTGACCGGGTGCTTCTCGATCGCGGTGCGCCCGATCTCCGCCCATGCCCGGGTGCGCGGTGTCCCCACGTTGACGGAGCGGATGGTCGCGGTCATGCGGTGATGTTCTCAGTCCTGGACGGCCTTGACGATCGCAATACAACTAGTGATCCAGTCCCGTTCCTCGACAGACAGGTCGCGGTCGGCCCGCTGCGCGTCCTCCACCGCCCAGTGGGCGTTGAGCACCATCCGAACGATCACCCAGTCGCGGGCGCGTGCCTCGTCCAGCCCGGCCGCGTCGACGAGGGTGTGGAAGCGCCGTCGTACGCCGGTGCGCACGGCGTCGCCCAGCTCCTCCATCCGGTTCCACAGCATCGGGGCCGGCTCGAAGTGCGGGTCGCCCGACATCGGCTTGGGGTCGATCACCAGCCACGGCTCACGGACGGCGGCGAGCACGTTCAGGTAGTGCAGGTCACCGTGCACGATGACCCCCGTGCTGGCCGGGTCGGCGACGAGGTCTCGCGCGAGCGACACGCCCTGCTCCACCATCCGCCGCGGGATCGGTGCGTTGCGCGGCATCCTGGCCAGGGCAGCCGACCACCGCTCGATGTAGGACGTGACCGTGAGCAGCTGCGGCAGCGCCGGCAGGTGCAGTCGCGGGTAGAGCGCGGCCACCACCTCGCACGCCTCGAGATCGGGCACGGTGGTCAAGTCCTCCTGGTGCAGACGCTCGAGCAGCATGGCGCGCCGGTGCGGATCCGCTCGCAGCAGGCGTACCGCACCGCGTCCGCCCCAGTGCCGCAGGACCAGTGGCTCGTGCTCGGACTCCTCGTCGACGTCGAAGGCCACCTTCAGGACGGCGGGCTGTGCCTCACTGGTCCGGACCGGGACGACGATGGAGCAGTAACCGTGCATCGACCAACCGTCGAGCGTCAGCTCCCATTCCTCGAGGAGCCCGTCCAGGCGCCGGGGCAGGCGATCGACCCAGCGCTCCCAGTCAGGGCCCCGCGACGCCATGCCGAGGACTCCGTCGGGAAGTCTCATCGGACACTCCCTCCGGCTGGTATGGACCACAATTTCACGCCTTCGTCACGCACGGCGCGAACCATTCGAGCAAGCCCCCCGGCATCTGGTCGGGCACCTGGGCTCGTGAGGAGACCGTCATGAACGTAGCCCTGGTTGAATCCCGCCCCAAGCGCCGCAGACGACGCCTGCAAGTGACCGCGGCAGCCGCCCTGGCGGCGATGGTCCCCATGACCATCAACACGACGCCGGCGGACGCGACCATCGTGCAGGTCGCCGACACCCACAACATCACCGTCTTCCACAACATCGACTTCGTCGCGGTCTTCGGCTACGAGCCCGGTGAGGTGCTCACGGTCCAGGTGGTACGGAACGGCACCGTCATCGGCACCGCGACGGGCCCTGCCCGCGGTGCGGCGCCGGAGGTAGGTCTCGAGGTCAACCACGGTCCTGTGGGAGCTCCCCTGGCCGGTGACTGCTGGGAGGGCAACGTTCCGAACATTCGTCCGGGTGACCACGTCAGGGTCACGTCTCCGAGCGGGAGCGACGACGAGGTGGTCGTCGACAACATCAGGTTCGGGGTCAAGGGTCCGCAGGAACTGGCCAACGGCGACATCGTCGTTCCGTTCAAGGCCTTCCGTGCCAACGGAGACGCGATCGCTCCCGGAGTCATCGATTCCGCGGAGTTCCGCGCGCCGAGCAACAACAAGGTCAGGTTCGAGGCCAACCGGGTGATCGTCGAGCGTCGCCCCGGAGCATTGCCCGGGCAGTTGCGGATGCGCTACAAGTCGCCGTTCCGCCCCTCGCGCAACGACTCCCAGAACCCGTTCAACCAGCGCCAGCTCCGGCGGGCGCTGCTCGGCGACGGCCACGCGGTCGGGTTCGGACATGTCGCGGTCCTGCCGCGAGAAGCCATGCTCGTGGACGGTCTGACCGACACTCCAGGCCCGGCGCTGGGCTGCCCTGCGGGGTAGCCGAGTGCCGATTGCCCCGGAGTCACTGACGCAGGCGTGACACCGGCGGCGACGCCGGGTTCCGGACGCCCCCTCCGGAACCCGGCGTCTGGCATGTCCGGGGCTACTTCTTGCCGGACTTCTCCCCGGCCGGAGCGTTGGAGAGCGCAGCGATGAAGGCTTCCTGGGGCACCTCGACCCGGCCGACCATCTTCATCCGCTTCTTGCCCTCCTTCTGCTTCTCCAGCAGCTTGCGCTTGCGGGTGATGTCGCCGCCGTAGCACTTGGCCAGCACGTCCTTGCGGATGGCGCGGATGTTCTCCCGCGCGATCACCCGCGACCCGATCGCCGCCTGGATCGGCACCTCGAACTGTTGCCGCGGGATCAGGTCCTTGAGCTTGCCGGCCAGCATCACTCCGTAGGAGTACGCCGCGTCCTTGTGCACGATCGCGCTGAAGGCGTCGACCGTCTCGCCCTGGAGCAGGATGTCGACCTTGACCAGGTCCGCCACCTGGTCGCCGGTGGGTTCGTAGTCCAGAGAGGCGTAGCCCTTGGTGCGCGACTTGAGCTGGTCGAAGAAGTCGAAGACGATCTCGGCCATCGGGAGCGTGTAGCGCATCTCCACCCGGTCCTCGGAGAGGTAGTCCATGCCGAGCAGGTTGCCGCGCCGGGCCTGGCAGAGCTCCATGATCGTGCCGATGTAGTCGGCCGGCGTGAGGATCGTGGCCCGGACCACGGGCTCGTGGACCTCTTCGACCTTGCCCGTCGGATACTCGCTCGGGTTGGTCACCTGGTGCTCGGTGCCGTCCTCCATCGTGACCTGGTAGACCACGTTGGGGGCGGTCGAGATCAGGTCGAGGTCGAACTCACGCTCGAGCCGCTCGCGCACGATCTCCATGTGGAGAAGGCCGAGGAACCCGCAGCGGAAGCCGAAGCCGAGCGCTCCCGACGTCTCGGGCTCGTAGGCGAGGGCCGCATCGTTGAGCTGCAGCTTGTCCAGCGCGTCGCGCAGCGTGGGGTAGTCGTCACCGTCGATCGGGTAGAGCCCGGCGAACACCATCGGGTTGGGGTGCTTGTACCCGCCCAGCGGCTCATCCGCGCCGCCGTGCTGAGAGGTGACGGTGTCGCCCACCCGTGACTGCCGCACGTCCTTCACGCCGGTGATCAGGTAACCGACCTCGCCGACCCCGATCTCCCCCGCTTTCACCGGCTCCGGGCTGATCACGCCGACCTCGAGCATCTCGTGGACGGCACCGGTGGACATCATCCGGATCCGGTCGCGGTGGCTGAGCTTGCCGTCGACCACCCGGACGTAGGTGACCACGCCGCGGTAGGTGTCGTAGACCGAGTCGAAGATCAGGGCTCGCGCCGGCGCATCGGCCCGGCCCACCGGGGCCGGGGTCTGCTTGACGATCTCGTTGAGGACCCCCTCGACTCCTTCCCCGGTCTTGGCCGAGACGCGGAGCACGTCGTCGACCTCGCAGCCGATGATGTGGGCGAGCTCCTCGGCGTACTTCTCCGGGTTGGCCGACGGCAGGTCGATCTTGTTCAGAACCGGGATGACGTGCAGGTCCGCACCGAGGGCGAGGTAGAGGTTGGCCAGGGTCTGCGCCTCGATCCCCTGCGCGGCGTCGACCAGCAGGATCGCCGCCTCGCAGGCCTCGAGCGACCGGGACACCTCGTAGGTGAAGTCGACGTGACCCGGGGTGTCGATCATGTTGAGCACGTAACTGCCCGGCTCCGCGCCCTCGGCGTTGCCGTCGGGCACCGTCCACGGCATCCGCACGGCCTGGCTCTTGATGGTGATCCCGCGCTCCCGCTCGATGTCCATCCGGTCGAGGTACTGCGCCCGCGCGCTCCGCTCGTCGACCACCCCGGTGAGCTGCAGCATGCGGTCGGCCAGGGTCGACTTGCCGTGGTCGATGTGGGCGATGATGCAGAAGTTCCGGATGATCGCCGGATCGGTGCGGCCGGGTGACGGCGGCGCGGTCTTGGAGGACACAGAAGGCTTTCGGAGTATGACGTCGAACGGTCGCGTCATTCTTCCACGCAGTCCCGCCTCCGGATGAAACCCCGTGGCCCGTATCGGTGCCGCGTCGGGGAGGATGGCTGGCCATGACGACGTACCCCGCCCCGTCGGGGCGGACCGCCCGACGGCTGGAGTGGCCGTTCCTGCCGCCCAACCTGCGGGCCTACATCGAGCGGAAGTGCGGGTCGCCGGTGGTGCAGGCCGAGTCCCAGGACGCCGGCTTCACCCCTGGGTTCGCCTCCGTGCTCACCTGCGAGGACGGCTCCCGGCATTTCGTGAAGGCAGCCTCGGTCAAGGCACAGCGGCTGTTCGCGGCGTCGTACCGCGAGGAGGCGCGCAAGCTGGCCGCACTACCCGCGTCCGTCCCCGCCCCGCGTCTCCGATGGCTTCTCGACGACGACTGGGTGGTGCTCGGGATGGAGTGTGTCGAGGGGCGGAACCCGGGGCGACCCTGGCAGCCGGCCGATCTCGACGTCTGCCTGGACGCCTGCGAGGTGGTGGCCGCCCAGCTGACGCCGGCGCCCGACGGGCTGGTCCTCGACACCATCGCCGACGAGTTCGCCGACCTGGTCGGCTTCTGGGACCACATCCGGATGACGCAGCCCGGCCTCCCCCATCTCGAGGAGGCGGCCGCTCTGGCCGGAGCGTTCGCCGACGTCGCCGGTGGTGACACCGTGGTGCACACCGACCTGCGCGACGACAACTTCCTGATCGGCGCGGAGGGGGCCGTGTGGATGTGCGACTGGAACTGGCCGGTCCTGGGCGCCGACTGGATCGACTCCCTCTTCACGCTGGTCGGCCCGCGCGGCGACGGTCTGGACGTCGAGACCGTGATCGCCACCCGTCCGCTGCTGCGCGACGTGCCGTCCGAGCACATCGACGTGATGCTGGCGCTGCTGGTCGGCTACTTCTTCCGGCAGCGCGACGAGCCGGTCCCCACGAACTCCCCGCACATCCGCGACCACCAGTCCTGGCAGGGCGAGGTGTGCTGGGCGTGGCTCTGCGAGCGCCGGGGATGGTCGTGACGGATTTGGGCGCTCTGCTGGGCCGCTGTTAGTCTTGCTCGTCGGTCTGGCGCCTGCTGCGCCGACCTCCTGAACTTACAGTCCCGACACCTACGACGAAGGCTCAAGTAGTGGCGAACATCAAGTCCCAGATCAAGCGGAACCGGCAGAACCTCGTCCGGCACGAGCGCAACAAGTCCGTGAAGACGCGGCTCAAGAGCGCCGTGCGCAAGTTCCGCGAGGCCGCGGACGCCGGCGACAAGGACGCGGCCATCGCCGCTGCCCGCGACGCCTCCCGCCGACTGGACAAGGCCGCCTCCAAGGGCATCATCCACAAGAACCAGGCTGCGAACCGCAAGTCGGCCATCGCGAAGCGAGCTGCTTCTCTCTGACCCTCCGCTTTTCCCGCTGCTTGCCCTGAGGAGGGCCGTCAAGGCCCGTCTCGAAGTGACCCGTCGTTGATCAACGACGGGTCAGTGGCATTTACGGGGTCCGGAGGGTGGTGATGGTGAGGACCAGCCGCTCCAGGGCGTACGACGCGTCGTGGGCAGCGCCCTTGATGTCGGCGTCGGCGCGGGCGATGGCCCGGATCGCGTGGGCGATGCCGGGGTCGGACCAGCTGCGGGACTGGTCGCGGACGGTGCGGACCTTCCACGGCGGCACCCCGATCTCCCGCGCGAGATCGGCCTCACGCATCCCGCGCGAGGCGCCCTTGTAGCGAGCGAGCCCACGCGCGCTCCCGGCGAAGGCGCTGGTGACGAGGACCGGTGGGGTACCGGTGTCGAGCGCCCAGCGGAGCTCCTCGAGGGCCGCCTGGCGCCGACCGTTGAAGGCGGCGTCCGCGACCGCGAACGACTTGGCCTCCGCCCGGCCGCCGAAGTACTGCTTGACCCGCTCGGCCGAGAGCGGTTCGCCCGGGAAGTCGCTGGTCAGCTGGGCGGCGGCGGCGGCCAGCGAGCGCAGGTCTTGGCCTACCGCCTGGATCAGGATGTTCGCCGCCTCCTGATCGATCGTGCCGCCATGGGAGCGGACCTCGGCGGCGACGAAGGAGGGGTACTCCGAGGGCCGTAGCTCCCCCGACTTCGACTCGGTGACGGGACCCAGCTTGCGCAGCTTGGTGAGCACCCCGGATCCCTTCTGGCCGCCGCCGTGGACGAGCACCAGAGCGACATCCTCGGCTGGTGCTGCGGCGTAACCCAGCAGGCCGTCGACCGACTCGTCGGGCAGGTCCTCCAGCCCCCGGACCACGACACAGCGGATCGTGGAGAACAGCGAGGGTGCGGCGAGCTCGCCGAGCGTGGCCAGCGTGAGATCGGTGCCGCGGGTTTCCGAGAGCTCGGCCTCGGGGTCGTGTCGGCGGACCGTGTCGCGGAGGGCCCCGACGGTGCGTTCGTTGAGGAACTCCTCCTTGCCGGTCACGAGCGTGACCCGGCCGAGGACATCTGCGGGTGAGGGGCCTGCCATGGTGCGCCCACCTTCCCACAGCCCACCCCCAGACCGGCGCGAGGCGGTCGTCACGACTGCGAGGCGACGTACAGCTCACCGTCGCGGATCGCGACGGCCACGTCGCCGTCGAGGTCGGTGCGGAGGACCTCGGCGCCGCTCGCGGCCAGCGGCTCCAGGGTGGACGCCGCCGGGTGACCGTAGTCGTTGTCCTCCCCCACGCTCACCACCGCCACCCGGGCCTGAAGACCGAGCAGGAACGGCAGGTCCTGGTAGCGACTGCCGTGGTGGGGCACCTTGAGGACGTCCACGTGAAGCCCTGGCCAGGTCCGGGCCAGGGCGGCCTGGGCCGCGGGCTCGATGTCGCCGCAGAGCAGCAGCCGCACCCCGCCGACCTCCACGAGCAGCACCACGCTCGAGTCGTTGGCGGTGCTGCCGTCGCCAGGGCCGGTCGTCGGCGAGGTGGGCAGGGGCCACAGCACCTGGAACCGGAGGTCACCGACGGTGCGGGTGGCGGCATAGGGCGCGGGTGTGGGCTGGAGCCCCACGTCGTGGGCGGCCTCGGCGACCATCGCCACCCCGTCGGGCGGGTCGGCCAGCCGGGTGACCTCGACGGTGCCCACCCGGCGCCCGTCCAGCACGCCCGGGAGTCCGTCCACGTGGTCGGCGTGGAAGTGGGTGAGCAGTACGAGCGGGATCCTGGTGACGTCGAGGCGGTGCAGGCACTCGTCGACAGCTGCGGGGTCGGGTCCGGCGTCGACGACGACGGCCGTCCGCGGCGCGGCGTGCAGGACCAGCGCGTCGCCCTGGCCGACGTCGCAGGCCACCAGCGCCCACCCGTCCGGCGGCCAGCCCGGGGTGGGCGGGCGGACCAGGACGGCGGCGACGAGAAGGCCGCAGCAGGCCAGCCCGGTGGAGCGGCGCCGCAGCAGGTACGGCGCGACCAGGGCGACCACCACCGCCAGCACGGTGAGCACCGCCAGCGGCCAGACGCCGGTGCCCCACTCCACGGCGGGCGTGGGGAGCTGGGCACCCTGCCGGGCGACGGCCACGATGCAGGCCACGCAGAGGGCGGCCAGGGTCCCGAACAGGGTCCCGGCCGCCGGCCACACGAGGCCGACCAGCCCGCCGACGAGTCCGAGCACGGTGGCCGGGCCGACCGCGGGCGCCGCCACCAGGTTGGCGACCACCGCGACGACGCTGACCTGACCCGAGATCGCGGCCACCAGCGGCGTACACGCCACCTGGGCCGTGGCCGGGATCGCGATCGCCTCGGCGATCCAGCGCGGCAGCCACCGTTGCAGAGCGTCACGCCATCCGGGCCCGAGCAGCAGGATGCCGGCGGTGGCGGTCACCGACAGCGCGAAGCCGACACTCATCGCCAGCAGCGGGTCGAGCAGGAGCAGCGCCACCACGGCGGCACCGAGTGCGCGGGCGCCGCGGCGCCGACCGTCGGTGCTCATGCTGAGCAGGGCGACGGTTCCCATCGCGGCGGCGCGCACGACGCTGGGCTCGGTGCGGGCCAGGAGCACGAATCCGGCGATGCCGAGCGATCCGACGAGGTACATCCACCTCCCGCGGACCCCGCACCAGCGCGCGACCACCAGCAGGAACCCGACCACCAGGGTGAGGTTCGTCCCCGAGACCGCGAGCAGGTGGGTCAGCCCGGTCTCGCGAAAGTCATCGGCGAGGCGAGGATCGAGAGCGGAGTCGTCGCCATCCACCAGAGCCGGGACCAGCGCCCGCTGGCTCGGGGGTCGGTCGGCGACCGAGGCGCGAAGGGACTCGCGGACGGCGTCCGCGCCGCGCCACCACCGTCCGGGACCGCCGATCAGCTCCGGCGCACCGTGAACCGACAGGACAGCAGCCGCGCCCTCGCCGTCGGCCGGCGATAGCCGTCCGAGCGTGCGGACCCGGCTGCCCAGCCGGACTCCCGCCCAACCGTCGTCCGCGAGGACAACGACGGGAGTGCCGAGGACATGGACCTCCCCCCGCCCGGCGACCTGGGTGACCCGGGCGCGAAGCAGCAGCTGTTGGGCGTACTTGCCCTCGACGACCCGAGGATCGGCGGTGACGGTCAGCTCGACTGTGGCGACGGCGTGCTCGCCGGCCAGGCTGGCGACCGGGCTGCGCTCGATCTGTTCCTGGCGCAGCAGGGCGCTGGCGGCGACCGCGACGAAGACGAGCAGCAGCCCGCAGAGCGTGATCGCGCGGCCAGCGGAGACTCGGGTGCGGAGGACGAGCAGGGTGACGGCAGCAGAGGCCACGGCCGCCAGGGTGAGGCCGGCCGGCAGCAGGTGACCGGCCAGCCCGCCGGCCCAGGCTCCCAGTCCGAGCAGGGGCAGGCGGAGGTCGGGTACGTCGCGGTCCGGGGCGGCATCGTTCACACCGTCACGCGGGGGGTCAGCTCGGCGAGCGTCGCGTCGCCGATGCCGTCGACTTCGAGAAGCTCGTCGATCGCGGTGAACCCGCCGTGCTCGGTGCGCCAGGCGATGATCGCCTCAGCGGTCACCGGCCCCACGTCGGGCAGCGTCTCGAGCAGGGCCTGGTCGGCCGTGTTGATGTTGACGAGCGGCCCGGTGGTGGCGTCCGGAGGGATCGGCGTCGTCGCGCCGGCCACCCCGGTCGGCGCCGGGACCCCGACGACGATCTGCTCGCCGTCGACGAGCAGCCGCGCGAGGTTGAGCGCGGTCAGGTCCACCCCGGGTCGGGCGCCGCCGGCAGCCTCGAGCGCGTCGATCACCCGGGCTCCCGAGTCGAGCACCGCGATGCCGGGCTTGCGCACCTTGCCGGTGACGTCAACGGTGACCGTGCCGCCGGTCTCCCCCGGGTCGGCGGACGCCGGGCCGGTCTCCGACGCCACGGGCACGGCCGGCGTCGCCAGACCGCCGGCACCGGTGCTCAACGCGGGCGCCGCCACCTCGTGGGCATCACCCCTGATCACCCACCAGCAGGTGAACCCCAGCCCCACCGCCACCAGGGCCGCGACGAGAGCGAGCTGGGCCGGCCCCAGGCCGAACCGGCCACGCATCGTTTGCGGCAGCGCGTCGGCGATGCTCCGGCCCGGCCGTCGGGAGGCGTGCCGCCCAGGCGACGGGACCACGGGAGGCGGCTCGGGGGCCGGCTGCGCGGCGGCGGGCTCAGGTGCCGGCGAAGCACGACGGACCCGGGTGTGGGTGAGCGGCATGGAGAACTCGTCGGCGGGTGCGGCCTGGCGCGGCACCGTCGGGTCGTCCAGCCGGCGGCCCCGAACGCCGTCGAGCTCGGCGCTCAGCTGCGCGAGCCGACGGGAGACGGCTTCCTGGTGCTCCGGGCTCGGACGACGGTTCCCCATGCCGGTGAACCTAGGAACGACCTGGGAGGTGCGGAAGCCCGATTTCTCCGCTTGTGGACAAGACCCGCCCCCAGGCGTGGACCGGGGCCTCGAACGCTGACCGCTGGCGGCGGTTCAGTGCCCGGGCAGCGGCGCGACACAGACCGCGAGCATCCCCGGACCGACGTGGGCGCCGAGCACGGCACCCAGCTCGCCGCACCACACCTCGCGTCCCGAGAGGTTGGCGGCCAGCCGCTCGGACAGCCGCTCCGTGAGCTGACCGGCCCGGTCGGGGCTGGCCAGGTGGGCGACGCACGCGTCCACCTGACGACCGTCGGCGGCCAGCACCGCCAGCTCCTCGAGCCGACTGAGCGCCCGCGCCGCCGTCCGCACCTTCTCGCGGTTGGCGACCACGCCGTCGGTGATCGTCAGCAGCGGCTTCACCGACAGCGCGCCGCCGAAGAGGGCGGCCGCCGCGCCGATCCGCCCGCCGCGACGGAGGTACTCGAGGGTGTCGACGTAGAACAGCGACGACGACGCGGCGGCACGGGACCGTGCGGCCTGCGCCGCCTCCTCGGCCGACCCCCCACCGTCCAAGACGTCCGCGGCGGCCAGGACGGCGTACCCGGTCGCGATCCCCACCTGGCGTGTGTCCACCGGGGTCACCGGGATCGACGCCTCGCGCGCGGCGAGCTGGGCGGACTCGAAGGTGCCGCTCATCTCACCGGAGAGATGGACCGACACCACCGCCGTGGCCCCCTCGCGAGCGGCCCGTTCGTAGACCTCCAGCATCACCGAGGGCGAGGGGCGCGACGTGCTGACCGGGCGGAACTCGCGCAGCGCTTCCGCCACCATCTCCGGGGTCGCGCCGTCGGGACCCTCGTCGAGCACGTCGGCGCCGATCACCACCTGGAGGGGTACGACGACGATGCCGCGCTCGGCGACCACCTTCGGGGGAAGCGTGGCGGTCGAGTCGGTGACGAGGACGATCCGGGACACGCCAGCAGGCTAGCGAAGGCCGTCGCCG
The DNA here is from genome assembly GCA_035691135.1 of Nocardioides sp. GTDB lineage: Bacteria > Actinomycetota > Actinomycetes > Propionibacteriales > Nocardioidaceae > Nocardioides. The sequence goes on from DASSJR010000043.1 coordinate 18,637, forward strand.
GTGACGGCCGTGACCAGCGCGTCGTGTGCTGAAGCGGTCGCCCTGGCGGCCACTTCAGCACACGACCCTGCTCAGACCACCAGGTTGACCAGCTTGGGGGCGCGGACGATCACCTTGCGGACGGTCCGACCGTCCAGGGCGCGTACGACGCCGGGGTCGGCCAGGGCGGCGGACTCCAGCTCGGACTCGGTGATGTCGGGCGACACCTCCAGCCGGGCGCGGACCTTGCCCTGGACCTGGACCACGCAGGTGACCGCGTCCTGGACCAGCAGGGCGGGGTCGACCGTGGGCCACCCGGCCCTGGCCACCGACGGCTGGTGGCCCAGCCGCGACCACATCTCCTCAGCGGTGTAGGGAGCGACCAGCGACAGCAGGATCGCCACTGCCTCGGTCGCCTCCCGGACAGCGGGGTCGGCCGGACCGCAGCCGGCGTCGATCGCCTTGCGGGTGGTGTTCACCAGCTCCATGGTCCGGGCCACCATCACGTTGAACCGGTGGGACTCGACCAGCTGGGCGGCCTCGTGCAGGGTCCGGTGCGTGGCTCCCCGCAGCGCGGCGTCACCGCCCTCGGGTGGGGTGCCGGCCGGGGAATCGACGTCGCCGGACAGCCGCCAGGCCCGCTGCAGGAAGCGCAGCGACCCGCCGGGCGCCATGTCGGCCCAGTCGATGTCGTCCTCGGGAGGACCGGCGAACACCATCGTCAGCCGCACCGCGTCGACGCCGTACTCCGCTAGTTGGTCCCCCAGACTGACGCCGTTGCCCAGCGACTTGCTCATCTTCTTGCCACGATTGATGACGATGCCCTGGTTCAGCTGGGCGGAGAACGGCTCGCCGAACTCCAGCAGCCCCATGTCCCGCAGCACCTTGGTGAAGAAGCGGGCGTACAGCAGGTGCAGCACGGCGTGTTCGACTCCGCCGATGTAGATGTCGCACGGCATCCACCGCTTGACCAGCGCGGGGTCGAACGCCTGGGTGTGGTCGTGGGGCGAGCAGTAGCGCAGGAAGTACCACGACGAGTCGACGAACGTGTCCATCGTGTCGCTGTCGCGCCGGGCCGGTCCACCGCACGACGGGCAGTCGACCTCGACCCAGTCCGTGGCCGCGGCCAGGGGCGAGACGCCCTTCGGCTTCAGGTCGGCGCCCTTCAGCTCGGGCAGGGTGACCGGCAGCTGGTCGTCGGGTACGGCGACCTCGCCGCACTTCTCGCAGTGGACGATCGGGATCGGCACTCCCCAGAACCGCTGCCGCGACAGCAGCCAGTCACGCAGCCGGAAGTTGACCGTGCCGCGACCCAGCCCCTTGCGCTCCAGGTAGGAGATCGTGGTCGACTTGGCCTCGTCGACGCCCATGCCCGACAGGTCGATCTCGTCGTTGGCCGAGTTGATGGCCGGGCCATCGCCGGTGAACGCCTCGCCCTCCCAGTCCTCGGGCGGCTGGACGGTCCGGATGATCGGCAGGTCGAAGACGGTCGCGAACTCCCAGTCCCGCTGGTCCTGCCCCGGGACGGCCATGATCGCCCCGGTTCCGTAGTCGGCCAGCACGTAGTCGGCGGCGTAGACCGGGATCCGGGTGCCGGTCAGCGGGTTGGTCGCGTGCACGCCCAGGAACACGCCGGTCTTGGGCCGGTCCGAGGCCAGCCGGTCGATCTCGGTGGACCGCCGGACCTCGTCGCGGTAGGACTCGAACGCGGACCGCTGCTCGTGGGTCACCAGCTCGCCGGCCAGCGCCGCGTCGGCGGCCACCACCATGAAGGTGGCGCCGAACAGGGTGTCCGGCCGCGTCGTGTACACGGTCAGCGGCTCCTCGCGGCCCTCGACCGCGAAGTCCACGTGGGCGCCCTCGGACCGACCGATCCAGTTGCGCTGTGCGGTGATCACCCGCTCCGGCCAGGTGGGCGCCAGGTTGTCCAGCTCGTCCAACAGCTCCTGGGCGTAGTCGGTGATCTTGAAGTACCACTGGGTCAGCTCGCGCTTGGTGACCTCCGCGCCGCAGCGGTCGCACACGCCGCCGACGACCTGCTCGTTGGCCAGCACGGTCTGGTCGTTGGGGCACCAGTTGACCGGGCTGTTCTTCCGGTACGCCAGCCCGCGCTCCCGGAACTGCAGGAACAACCACTGCGTCCATCGGTAGTACTCCGGGTCGCTGGTGTTGAAGGTGCGCGACCAGTCGAAGGCGCAGGCGTACTCGTCGAACGACCGCCGCTGCGTCTCGATGTTGGCGTAGGTGTAGGTCGCCGGATGGGCGTTGTTCCTGATGGCGGCGTTCTCGGCGGGCAGCCCGAAGGAGTCGAACCCCATCGGGTTCAGCACCTCGTAGCCCTGGTGCCACCAGTAGCGGGCGACCACGTCGTGGAGCGCCATCACCTCGGCGTGGCCCATGTGCAGGTCGCCGCTCGGGTAGGGGAACATCGTCAGCGCATAGCGTTTCTCGCGCTCGGAGTCGTCGTCGGCACGGAAGTGGTCCAGGTCGGCCCAGACCTTGCGCCACTTCTCCTGCACGGCGTGGACGTCGTACTTCGCCCGCTCCTGCTCTGCCTGGTGGGTCATCGTCGTCTCTCTCACGTCGGTGGGTGGATCCAGCGCACAAAAAAGC
>DASSJR010000044.1:0-10085 GCA_035691135.1 Nocardioides sp.
CGGGGCGCACTGCAGGGCGAGGTCGAGGGCGACCTCCAGCCCGAGCTCACCGGCCCGCGCCACGAAGGCGTCGAAGTCCTCGAAGGTGCCCAGGTCGGGGTGGATCGCGTCGTGGCCGCCGTCGCGGCTGCCGATCGCCCACGGTGAGCCGGGGTCGTCCGGGCCCGGGTTGAGCGTGTTGTTGGGTCCCTTCCGGTTGACCTCGCCGATCGGATGGATCGGCGGGAGATAGATCACGTCGAAGCCCATCTCGGCCACGGCGTCGAGCCGCTTCGCCGCGGTGCGGAAGTTCCCACTGGTGACCTTGTGGGTCTCCGGGTCCATCGTCGCTCCCTCGGAGCGGGGGAAGAACTCATACCAGCTCCCGAAGAGCGCCCGGGTCCGCTCGGCGTAGACGCGGAACGGACCCTCGACCGTGAGCAGCTCGCGCAGCGGGTTGGCCTGGAGCACCTCGACGAGCTCGGGGTCCTGCAGGGCGGCGAGCCGCGCACCGGCCGGCCGGCCGGTGTCCCCGGCGGCGTCGATGGCTCCGGTCAACAGCTTCAGCTCGGCGGGCGACTCGAGTCCTTCCGCGACCCGCTCCAGCAGCAGCCGACCCTCGGTGAACATCAGCTCGACGTCGACGTCGGCCGGGATCTTGAGCCCGGCGTCGTGCTCCCAGGTGGACAAGGGGTCCGACCATGCCTGGACCTCGAACGTCCACGCGCCCTCGGCGTCGGGTGTCACCCAGGCCGCGAGTCGGTCGGGCACGTGGGGGTCGCGCTCCATCCGGACCGGCGGCCGTCGTACGCCGTCGGGGCCGATCAGCACGACATCTGCTCCCAGCTGGTCGTGGCCCTCCCGGAAGATCGTGGCGGAGACGGGGAAGGGTTCGCCCACGGTCGCTTTCGCCGGGTGGCGGCCCAGATCGACCAAGGGCTTCACGTCCATGACGGGGATACGTCCGACCATGACCCCCACACTTGCGAACCGGGACCCGCCCGCGCAAGCCGAGGGCCCAGGGCCGACGCCACGGGCCCGCCACCCCCATTAGGGCGACGGGCCCGCGACTGTCACCGGATGCCGCTCAGTAGACCTGCAGCTCCGCGGCGTGGGCGATGCTGTCGCGATCCGACGCCGACTTGCAGTCGGTGTTGTTGGTCGGGTCCCTGTCCTGCTCACCGGCGTAGTCGGGCGCGCCGCTGCACTGGTTCTCGAGGACGACGAACTTGATCGCCTTGGCCTGGGTGTCACGGACGTTGAACCCGCGCATCGTCAGGTTCGGTGCCACCGGCCGCGGCGCGATCGCCGGGAAGGCGTTGGCGGGCGAGGTGTAGAACCGCTTCCACTGGGCACTCGCCGAGCCGCAGTTCTTCACACATGCCGCCAGGGCGAACCTGCGCAGCGCGGTGAACCGCGACCCGGAGTCCGGGTCCTGGGCGAGCGGAACCGGGTCGCTCGACGACGACGGGTGGAGCATCGCGCTCACCTGGACCATGTGGATGCGGCGTGCCTTCTGTCCGGCCAGGTCGACGACCACGAACGGGTGGTCCTGGTCCACGCTGTGGCCGTTGCCGTTGACACCGCCCCAGTTGGTGCCCTCGGTTCCGTCGATGAGGCGGTCCGGGTTGAGTGAGTCCGCGCTGGACGCGATCACCTTGGCACCGGCGGCCTCGCTGGCGATGTTGACCGGAGCATGGATGCGCACGGTCTTCCGACCGGGACGCACATTGATCGAGAAACGCTTGAATCCACGCTGCTTCGACACGTAGAGCATCTGGTAGTGCCCCGGGACGAACCGACTCGAAGCGTCGAGCTTCGACTTGCGATTGGTGTCGGCCACCGGTGTGACGCGTGCCTGGTAGCGGCCGACGTAGATCTGGCCGGCGCCCGGCGCCTTGAAACGGACGGTTCCGTTGCGCTCCTTCGGCGAAGCGAAGCTCGCTCGGGGCTGGTCGTCGTCGGCGTTCTTGATCTTCGCTCCGGCCCCCATGCCCCGCTGGGCGAACGCACGCCACATCACCTTCAGGTCGTTGCCGTGGAAGCGCATCCGGTCGGCGGCGAGCATGGCATCGCGGGCGTCCAGCATCGACGTCGCCGGGGGCTGCAGCAGGAAGGCGTCGAAGATCAGCTGGATCCAGCGACGGTTGCCCGGGCAGAGGGCGGCTGCGCGGGGAGCTCTCCGCCGTAGGTCCTCGGAGCACTGCCGCTGCAGTCGCACGCTGCTGTAGGGGAAGGCACGGTTGTACTTCTTCACCAGTGCCTGGCGCACAGACCACTGGGTGCCGTTCCAGATCTCGCCGTCCGCGTGCACCTCCGGACCGGTCAGGTCGAATCCGTAGTCGGAGTAGTTGAGCGGGTTCTTGTAGATGGCGTAGTCACGGATGCCCGCCTTGCGGTTGCCGGTGGCGTAGGCCCCTTCGATGAAGGGATGCACGCCTGTGGAGTAGCCGTGACTGAACTGGTACTCGCTCGCCGTGAGGTCACCCCACGACTCGCCCATGGCGCCACCCTGGTCCGAACTGATGTTGTTGTCCGGCCCCCCGATCATGCGGTTGCTGATCGCGTGGGTGTACTCGTGGCCCACGACTCCCATGTCAAGGGAACCGTCGGCGCAGGGTGCGTAGAAGGCGCCGGCGATCGGCTGGAAGAGGTACTGGTTGGTGACTCCGGGCACACCATCGGCCTCGGTGATCTGGTTTGCGTTGTCTCGTCCCTCGAAGGTCGGCTGCCCACCGGTCAGGGCACCCGCCTGGACATTGCCGACCTCCGGGTCGCCCTGCTGGCCGCCGCGGCTGAAGTTCTCCTTCTGCAGGTTGTAGTTGCGCTCGTTGAAGCCCAGGTAGTAGGCGTAGTCGTGCATCCGGTTGTGGGAGACGAACAGGTTGGTCACGACCGGGTTGATGTCATTGCCGCCCGGGTGCAGGTTGCTCGGGTTGCACTTGGAGTCGTTCCAGGCGTCCGTGAACTGCTCGGTGTACCGACGCCTCTGCTCGATCGGGGCCTGGGCGAAGCCGCCGGGTGTCAGCGGGCTGCCCCACGCCTCGTGCGTGGTGGCGTTGTTGCCGTCCGTGGTGAGCGTGGACTGACCGGTGGACGGGTTGGTGTCCCACGGACCCGGTGCCGCGACGTTGATGAACGGCCCGGTGGCCAAGGTGCAGCCCTTGCCATTGAGCCAGCAGCCGATCACGGAATTGGTGGGCTTCTTCTTGGCGCTGAGCGACGCCAGGTTCGGGTTGGCGCTGAACAGGCGCCAGCGCGGTGAGAATTGCACGTCACCAGCGTCCGGGGCCCCCTGGTCGCTGGTGGTCACCATCGCGGCGTAGTTGCCCGGCGGCGTGAACGGCACCGTGGGATTGAGGAACGGGCAGACCTGCACGCTGTAGATGCCGGCGGGGATGTTGTTGCTCGTGTAGGTGACGGCCTCGGGGCTGGTGCCCGAGTCGAAGCTGGCCAGCACCTGGTTGTCGGGGTCGAACAGCTTGATCACGATGTCGTTGGCGGTGTTCGCCATGGCGGCCACGGCGTCGATGCGCTTGGTGTTGCCGTCGGTCAGCTCGAAGGGGTGCTTGGGGCCGCAGTTGGTCGCAGTGATCTCGCCCTGGAAGGGGAAGGCATCGTTGTTGTTCTCGACCTGGTTCTGGCGCCACAGCACGCTGCCGTCGACGGCGTCGACGATCACCTTGTAGGAGAACGCGGAGCCCTGGTCGACGTCGGTGACACTGGTCTCGAAGACCGGGAGTACTGTGCCGTCGGTCATCGCCAGGGAGCGCAGCCGAGCGCGCTGGTCCTGGGCGAAGCCGGAAACCCTGAACACGTTCCATTCGTCGCCGGTGCTGGCCTTGTTCACGCTGCTGATGTCAGCGACCGAGGCGCCGCGACCGACGTTGGTCGCGGCCTTGAGCCAGGCCTGCTCGGGTGTCAACTGGGCGGCCGGAGGTGCGTCGTCGGTCTTGGCGAGCGAGGACGACGCGTAGGCGATGTCGCCGTTGGCGACCCCCACGGTCACCATGCCGTCGAGGGCAGCGGGAAGCCCGCCGAAGACCTGGCGGAAGAGCACGGCGTGGGCGCTGCTCTGCGCGAAGCGCTGGTCGTTGACCCGCTGGAGCGCGTCGACCTGCGCGGTGGTGAGGCCGAAGACGGCGGCGTTGCTGCGCAACCAGCTCCGGGCGGCCGTGACAGCGTTGGCGGAGGTCGCAGGTGCCAGCACGCCGTCGGCGGGGAGCAGCGAGGTCGGTGTGCCGTACTGGTTCCAGCGGACGTCGACGGCACCCAGCCGGGCGGCAGCCTGCTTCTGGGCGACCGAGGGCACGACTGCTGCACCGCGGGCGTCGAGGTCGGACAGGCCGGGCACCTCGTCACCAAGGGTGGTCACCTGGTCGGTGGACTGCGGGGCCGGGGCGGAGGAGCTGGCGGCGACGGGGGACAGCTGGGACAGGCCCGGGACCAGGGTCATGGTCAGCAGGACCGAGGCCGCGGCGGCGTAACGATGGCGGCGCCGACGGCCAGTGAGGGAGGGAGTCATGCTCAGTCAAACGCCGAGCACGGCCGGATGTTATGGGCGAGGTCCCACCGGGTGCCTTCGCACGGCTTTTGGATCGTTCCAGAACTGCGCTACCTTCGGTCAGTGCGCGCGATCAGACGATTCACCGTCCGTCCCGTCCTTCCCGGACCCCTGACTGCTCTCGGTGATCTGGCCGGCAACTTGAGGTGGTCGTGGCACCCGCCGACACAGGACGTCTTCCAGGCCGTCGACCCCGACGTGTGGGACTCGGTGGGGCACGACCCGGTGCGGCTCCTCGGCGCGGTCGGGCGGCCCCGGCTCGACGAGCTGGCCGCCGACCGCGAGTTCCTGGCCCGGCTGGAGAGCGCCCGGGCGGACCTGGAGGACTACCTCACCGGCGACCGTTGGTACCAGCGCCAGGACAGCGAGGACGTCCCCCGGGCCATCGGCTACTTCTCGCCCGAGTACGGCATCACCGCCGTGCTCCCTCAGTACTCCGGTGGACTCGGGATCCTCGCCGGCGACCACCTCAAGGCGGCGAGCGACCTCGGGGTCCCACTCGTGGGAGTCGGCCTCCTCTACCGCCACGGATACTTCAAGCAGGCCCTCTCCCGCGAGGGTTGGCAGCAGGAGACCTACCCCGTCCTCGACCCCGATGAGCTCCCCCTGAGCCTGCTCAAGGAGGCGGACGGATCGCGGGCGGTGGTGTCGATCACGATGCCGGAGGAGACCGAGCTGCTCGCCCAGGTCTGGGTCGCCCGGGTCGGCCGGGTGCCGCTGCTGCTCCTCGACTCCGACGTCGAGCAGAATCCCGACCACTTCCGCCATGTCACCGACCGGCTCTACGGCGGCACCAGCGAGCACCGTCTCCGCCAGGAGCTGCTGCTCGGGGTCGGCGGGGTCCGCGCCCTGCGCGCGTACTCACGGATCACCGGCGCGCCCGAGCCGGAGGTCTTCCACACCAACGAGGGCCACGCCGGTTTCCTGGGTCTGGAGCGGATCCGCGAGCTGACGGTGGCCGACCCCGGACCCCACCTGGACTTCGAGACCGCCCTCGAGGTCGGCCGTGCCTCCACGGTGTTCACCACCCACACCCCGGTCCCAGCAGGAATCGACCGGTTCCCCCGGGAGCTGATCGAGCAGTACTTCGGCGGTTCCGGCGCCACTCCCGGCGTCCCGGCCGAGCGGATCCTGGCGCTGGGGGCCGAGGACTACGAGGGCGGCGACCCGTCGGTCTTCAACATGGCGGTGATGGGCTTCCGGCTGGCCCAGCGGGCCAACGGGGTCTCGGAGCTCCACGGGCATGTGAGCCGGGGAATGTTCAACGGCCTGTGGCCGGCCTTCGACGAGGCCGAGGTGCCGATCGGGTCGATCACCAACGGCGTCCACGCCGGAACCTGGGTCGGTCGCGAGGTGTTCGAGCTCGCCGCCTCCCACGGGCTGGACCGGTACGCCGAAGACCCCGACGCCTTCTGGGAGCTGGTCGACAAGGTCCCCGGTGCCGACATCTGGGCGACCAAGCGGATGCTCCGCCAGCGGCTGGTCGAGGATGCCAGGCGGCGGCTCGCCAGGTCGTGGGCCAAGCGGGGCTCGGCTCCGGCCGAGCTCGGCTGGATCGACTCCGTTCTCGACCCCGACGTCCTGACCATCGGTTTCGCGCGCCGGGTGCCGTCGTACAAGCGACTGACCCTGATGCTGCGCGACCCCGAGCGACTCAAGGCCCTGCTCCTGCACCCGGAACGCCCGGTGCAGCTGATCATCGCCGGCAAGGCGCACCCCGCCGACGACGGAGGCAAGAAGCTGATCCAGGAGATGGTGCTGTTCGCCGACGACCCCGAGGTCCGGCACCGCATCGTCTTCCTGCCCAACTACGACATAGCGATGGCGCAGCCGCTCTACCCCGGCTGCGATGTCTGGCTCAACAACCCGCTGCGGCCCTACGAAGCGTGCGGCACGTCGGGGATGAAGGCTGCGCTCAACGGGGGGCTCAACCTCTCGATCCTCGACGGCTGGTGGGACGAGTGGTACGACGGTGAGAACGGTTGGGCGATCCCTTCCGCCGACGGGGTCGACGACCCGGACCGACGCGACGACGTCGAGTCCGCGGCCCTCTACGACCTGATCGAGAACGAGGTGGCCCCTCGGTTCTACGACGCCGACGCGGACGGCGTTCCGCTGCGGTGGCTGGAGATGGTGCGGCACACGCTGAAGTCGCTGGGCCCCAAGGTGCTCGCGACCCGGATGGTCTCCGACTACGTGACCGAGCTCTACGGCCCGGCCGCTGTCGCCGGACGCCGGTTGAACTCCGACTACGCGGGCGCCGCCCGGCTCGCGCAGTGGAAGCACCGGGTGCGGGCCGGCTGGCCCGCGGTTCGGGTCGAGCACGTCGAGAGCGAGGGGGTCGGCGACTCACCGGAGGTGGGCGCCACGCTCACGGTGCAGGCCTACGTCTGCCTGGGCGATCTCACCCCCGAAGACGTGGACGTGCAGCTCGTGCACGGCGTGATCACCGCCGACGACAACCTGGTCAACACCCGGGTCGAGTCGCTGGCGTCCGTCGAGAGCTATGAGGGTGGTCGGCACCGGTTCGACGGATCCATCCAGCTCGACCGCAGCGGCGGCTTCGGCTACACGGTCCGGATCATCCCGCGCAACGACTTCCTCATCTCCCCGGCCGAGCTCGGCGTGGTCGCCGTCCCCTGACCGCCGACCCGGCGCCAGTTACCGCAGATTCCAGCCGAGCCGTCGTGAGTTACCGCGTCTGGTGGTAACTCACGACGGCTCGGCGGTTGTGCTTGGTAACTCACGACGGCTCGCGCTATGCCGACTCCGCCACCACCACGGTGCGGGCGTCGAGGGTGAGGGCTTCACCCGCGGCCACGTGGGTGCCCACTCCGACCGCGGGGTCGGTCGAGAGCACCACCTCGCCGGACTTCACCCACTCGTTCTCGGGCAGGGTCACGTCCACGGGGCCGGCGCTGCTGTTGAGCCAGATCAGGAACGACGAGTCCCGCTGCTGTTCACCCCGGGGGCCGGGAGCCCGCAACGGGTCACCGGAGACGAACATGCCCACCACGTGCAGTGACTCGTCGTACCAGTCAGCATCGGTCATCTCCCGGCCCGACGGGTGCAGCCAGGCGAGGTCCTTGGGCCCGCCCGCGATCGACGGGGTGCCGTCGAAGTGGTGGCGCTGTCGCAGCGCGGGGTGCTCCTTGCGCAGCCGCAGAGCGGTCCGGGTGACGTCGTAGAGGTCGAGCCAGGCGTCGTCGGGCCGCCAGTCCACCCATGACACCTCGTTGTCCTGGACGTAGGCGTTGTTGTTGCCGCGCTGGGTCCGCCCGCGCTCGTCGCCGGCGGTGATCATCGGCACCCCGTTGGACAGGCACAGCGTCGCCATCAGGCCGGCCGCGACCCGGTGTCGCAGCGCGAGGACCTCCCTGTCGTCGGTCTCGCCCTCGACCCCGCAGTTCTGCGACCGATGGTTGTCGGTGCCGTCGCGGCTTTCCTCACCGTTGGCTTCGTTGTGCTTCTGCTCGTAGGAGACGAGGTCGCGCAGCGTGAAGCCGTCGTGTGCGGTGACGAAGTTGACCGAGGCGTACGGCGAGCGCCCGTCGTCGGCGTACAGGTCTGAGGAGCCGGCCAGCCGGGAGGCGACGTCGTGGATGCCGCGGGACTCCAGTCGCCAGAAGTCCCTGATCGTGTCCCGGAAGCGGTCGTTCCACTCCACCCACGGCGGCGGGAACGAGCCGACCAGGTAGCCGTCCATGGACGCGTCCCAGGGCTCCGCGATGAGCTTGATGTGCCGCAGCACCGGGTCCTGCTCGATCGTGGTGAGGAACGCGCAGTGCATGTCGATGTCGTGGCCGGTGCGGGCGAGGGCCGACGCGAGGTCGAAGCGGAACCCGTCGACGTGCATCTCGGTGACCCAGTAGCGCAGGGAGTCGAGGATCAGGCGCAGGGCGCCGAGGTTGGCCGAGTCGACCGTGTTGCCGCAGCCGGTCACGTCCCAGTAGGCGTCGGCCGCGGCGTGCGCGCGCTTGTAGTAGCCGATGTCGTCGAGCCCGCGGAAGCTGTACGACGGCCCGTCCGCGGGGCCCTCGGCGGTGTGGTTGTAGACCACGTCGAGGATCACCTCGATCCCCGCCCGGTGCAGGTCCTTGACCATCTGCTTGAACTCGGTGACCTGCTGTCCCCGGTCACCGGTCGAGCTGTAGCCGGCATGCGGCGCGAAGTAGCCGAGGGAGTTGTAGCCCCAGTAGTTGCGCATGCCGCGCTCCGCGACGTGCGGCTCGGTCTCGAAGTGGTGCACCGGCAGCAGCTCGACCGCGGTCACCCCCAGGTCCTGCAGGTAACGCGTCACCGTCGCGCTGCCGAGTCCCGCGTAGGTCCCGCGCTGGTGCTCGGGGATCTCGCTGTGGAGCCGGGTGTAGCCCTTGACGTGCAGCTCGTAGACGACGGTGTCCCGCCAACGCGTGCGCAGCTGGGTGTCGCCCTCCCAGTCGAAGTCGTCGTGCACGACCACGCCGCGCGGCATCGAGGCGGCGGAGTCGCGATCGCTCCGCTGACCGCGCGGGTCCGCCGGGTCGTCGTGGGGGAGCAGCTCGGGTCCGTGCCGGACCTCCCCGGTGATCGCCCGGGCACACGGGTCGAGCAGCAGGCGGGCCGGGTTGAAGCGGCGCCCGTGCCGGGGGTCCCACGGGCCGTTGACCCGGAACCCGTAGAGCTGCCCAACCGGGACGTCGGGAATCTGGCCGTGCCAGACGCCGAGCGTGTGCTCGGTCAGCTGGTGCCGGGTCTCGGTGCCGTCCTCCGCGAAGAGGCACACCCACACCGCGGTCGCCTCGGGCGACCAGACGGCGAAGTTGGTGGCCTCCTGCGTCCAGGTCGCACCGAGCCGCTGGTGGGAGCCGGGCCAGACCGGCGCTGTCTCGTCGCGGTGCTTCCATCGCCAGCGGTCGGGGCTCACGTGAGCCATTCTTCACGGTGTCGGTCGATCGCGTCGTGTTGGCCTTCTTTGGGTCCGCAGGGGAGGATGCCCCGTGACCGACGCCACACCCGCGGCGGCGGCACGAGGGAGGGGAACCGAATTGAACAGGATCCGGCTTGTCATGGCAGGTCTGGCCGCCGCCACTACCGTGGCCGCGCTGACCGCCACACCCACTCAGGCGGTGACGGGGACGACCGGGGTCGCCAAGGTGTTCATGGTCAACCCCGTCCAGTCGTCGGGCAACCAGGACCTGACCGACCAGAAGGACTCCGCCACGGCCGTCCCGGAGTCGGAGTACGCCACCGTGGCCCTGCGCAATCTCGACGGTTCGGGGTACCTCTCCGGCGCCTACGCCAACGTCAAGAGCACCACCGGCGCACTGGCCTTCAGCAGCACCAACCAGTTCGTCTACAACCGCAGCCAGGACGAGTTCGAGCAGGTGATGGCCTACTTCTGGATCAACCAGGCGCAGGAGTACCTGCAGTCCCTCGGCTTCGGCTCCAGCCTGCCGGCCATCCTGGAGCGTCCGTACGACGTGCGGATCAACCAGAACGGGATCGACAACTCCTACATGTGGGACAAGAAGGACCTGATCCGGCTCGGCAAGGGCGGCGT